>NZ_JBNTJW010000012.1:0-107554 GCF_051195055.1 Halobellus sp. EA9
TGGAACTCCTCGAAGACCGAATGGATAGCTTCGAGGGTAGTTCCGCCCACGTCCCAGACAGTGTCCATAGCGGGTTCACCCGCGTCCTCAAAAATCACCGGAACGACGGGAACCAGAATGTCATCGCCATCGCGGTGCGTGTTCACTTTGTTCACTTCGTGGACTTCGGGGACTTCCGCGAGAGTGCCGGGAAGTGGATCGAACGCGTCTGCCAGTCTATCATCACCGGCGTTGTTCACCTCACGATAATCCTCGGTCAAGTCCTCAAGGCCGATACTATCTAGGAAGTCCGCAGCTCTCTCGGTGAAGCTGCGGTCGTCATTGGAGGGCATCAAACGACTGTTGTACGACACCAGTCATAAATCTGGGTGCTATCGACTCATCTATGTTCTATCAGAATCAGCGTGACCGGTGTAGAGCATCGGTTCAGCACCACCTCACCGGATTAGCACCGGTGACTCACTCCGGACCGCCGGCGACACGATAGTATGTTCTCGTGCCGTCCGAAGTATCGATTTCTCGGTGCTCTACCACGCCAGCATCAACCAGTTCCTCAAGAGCTTGGTCCAGATCACCGAGAACTATGCCGGCTGCCGCGGCGTGGCTAACCGCGTCCAGTACTGCGTCCCCGATCCCCCCGAGTACCCCACGTCGGGTGTCCGGAGCGTCGTCGGCAGCGAACTCGACGCCTTTGATGATCTCAGTCTTCGTGTATGCCTTCTCAACGTCTTCACCGAGAAACGCCACGATGAGCCGCTTTTCGGTGCCCAACGGATCGTTGTCCTCATCCCATACATCCTCGGAAGCCGTTCGGCTCTCCCACTCCTCTGCTTCGATAGGCATTAAAATACGATTGTTCCGATCCGATGAAAAGCCTGTGGTGATCCTCGGTATTTCCCCTGTAGCTGTGTGCTGACTACGCGCCCTGTATCTTGTACGGCACTGGGTAATCCACCAGAGCGCGGTCAAAAAGACCGTGCGAGATGTAGAGGATGAGTACAGCACAGGGGGAGTCGCTTCAGCCGACTTCTATTACGACATCATTCTACCAGCATCTCATCCGAGAATCATCCAGTTACTTCGGTGTAATCAGGCACCCCGTCCTCATCAGAATCCCTCTCAAGCGGATCTGTGAGGTACCGCTGTACTTCGGCCCCATCCAAAAGCCCGTCACCGTCGGTATCGGCTACTGTTGGATCTGTCCCGATGCTGAACTCGCGGTAGTCGCGGAGCGCGTCAGCGTCGCTGTTTGCTCGCGTGGGGTCGGAATCTTCTTGAATCTCGGACTTGTCATTGAGATCATCACCGTCCGTGTCGGTATCCGTAGGACTTGACCGATAGGCCGTCACCTCGGCAGCATCAGTGAGTTTATCTCCGTCGGTGTCTTGCTTAAGCGGCGATGTTCCGTGGTTCAGCTCTTCAGATACGGTGAGCCCATCGCCATCAAGAGACATCACAAACATAGAGGCCGTAATAACGACGACAACACCGATTCCGATTGCCAAGTTTCGCATATACCAGTATACCTTCGGCTGAGGGAAAATCCGTTGGGATTGGTCAGTTAATCCTGTACTGGTGATGGAGGGCTATACGATAGATGCATACGCGCTGTCCATCTTACAGGCTCGTTCTGTCAGAGGACAGTTAGTCGGCGGTCTCGACTTGCTAGCGTAGCGCGTCGCTGCCAGGCGCAGTCTTACCAACGGCTTCGACAGAAACACCCACTCAAAATCTTGGTAAGACCCGCTACGGCTCGCTGCCGTCGTCGGGCCCGCTGCCCGCCCGACAGACACGTCGAAAGAACAAAGCGTGCGTGCGGCCGCTCGACGCCATTGGTCGATCTGTGAACTCTACATACGACGCTCGGCACAATTGACAGACGCCGCTGGTCTCGTTCTTGTGTCGCTGCCGTTCGGACAAATGCTCGTCTACAACCACGAGATAGTTTCGATATTACGTAATATATATTATTTTTCGGGTGGCACTGTCTGATATGCCCTTCACCGACTCGTTTCCGACCAAGCGCGGTACCGTTCGAGTCACTGACGACGCTGTTCACATCGAGGAATCCTTCAGTGGGTACATTCAGTCGCTTTACGCTGAGTATTGGAAGGGTGATACGTGGCGGCAGAAAGCGATTTTTGCCGGGTATGTATTTGCAGTTGTATTCGGAGTGTGGGGAATCGTGAATCTGATCCGAAGTGAGAAGTATCTGCTTATCGGCACCCTGGTTGGTCTGTTCATTTTGTTGTGGGGACTGAACTACGCGCGAGGATTCAGGTCTCCGAATCGAATTCCTCTCACCGCAATCAACGATGTCTCTGCCACCCGTGGCACAAAGGGACTGACGCGCCCCCGCCTCATCATCACCTACACCGACGGCAAGTCCACCGTCAAGCGGCGTGTGAGTCTTCCTTCTCTCTACACGAGCAGGGGTGAGGCGGCATACGAACGGGCACAGGCAACGTTTGCGGAGCGCGGATTCTGACCCGCTTTCCTATCCGGCGGGACCGATCTCACCACGGAGGAGAGTGATGCTGTATATGCGCCTTGTATTCAGCAGGGCGTTCTCAATACAATCTCGATTTGACAGAAACCTCGACGTTCACTAAGCAAGCACACTCTCACGGCTGATTCACTAGCACCTCTATGAAATAAACCGCACAACGATGCTGCCCCCGATCACGCCCTAAAGCCGACTGACATTCTATCCGGTAGCTATGCTGTGAGTTTTTCGTGTGGCTCAGCGATAAATTAGCGGTCGTAATTCTATGAAACAATGGATGGGATCGGCCGTGTTACGGGCTCTATTCCCAGTCTAGTGGTCTACAAAAATCAAAATCTGGAGGGCTTTGACCCAGTGCTACGTTAGGAATATGGAACCATACCATTGATCGGCTCGAAACGCGGTTCTACATCATCTACAATCCCTCGGAGTATTCTTCCATAGCATCGAGTGCTGCTTGTTCAGCGTCTTCGATGTACTCCAGTTCCAATCCTACTGCTATTTCTTCGACTCCATCATCTGGATCGACGAGGATCACTCGATGAGCATTGCAGAATCCAGGCTGGTCAGAGTATGTCTTGTAGGGAGTGCAGCGTACCTCAACTCCTGTTTCTCTATGCTCGAACTCAGCGATTAGCTTGAAGTTGCCGCTGAAACGGTACTGAGAGACAGTCCATCCGTCTGGAATCTCGATATCCGGCTCTTCATCTCTCATAGATTTGAGTACTTGACTGGATCGAGATCGGTGTTCCGTGAGATTGACTGAATCCGTTCGAGCTGATAATTTCCAGTGGCTCGATCACTGCTACCCCACGAACAGGCCGGACAGCCGTTACCCCGAAGAATGTCTTCTTTCTTGTCTTCGGCCAACTCGTGTGTCAGGTAGTAATACTCCCAAGGCTCGCCACACATTCCGCAGGTAACGTCATTCATTCTCACCACCTCCTGCCCCCGTGGGAGCGTGCGTAGGATACAGAACCGAGATACCCATACTGGCTGCTGGACCTACCTGTTCCTCGACTTCCTGCCACTGCTCTACCGTTTCGAGTAACTGCTCTGCCTTCTCGGGATTATTCTCCTGAATTGGTAGCCAGTGTGCTCTGGCCGACTCAATCAGAGCACTGAGGTCACGGTCAAATACCGCTGCCCCACGTTCACAGTATGCCGTATCTTCACCTTCTCTGTAGTCTTGGACGTGTTTTTCTGCGTGAGCTGGGCTCGCGTAGCCTATCGAGTCATCCATTATCGCCGCTATCAACTCCTCGTCGCTCATCTCCTCTGCCAAGTGGGTGTTCGTCTCCTTCGCGCAGTCTCGACAGAGGCGCTCGTATCTGTCAGGTACTCGATACTGTTCATAGTACTCTGCTCCGATTGCCGACCAGGAACCACAGCGGTCACAAGATCGGCTGGAGAGACTTTCGTCTGCTGAGTTTTCTTTCATAGCTGAATCTCCGTTCAGGATCCGGCAGTATTGCGATAATTACGCCGGTTCGTCAGACGTAGACGGTGATTCGGTATTTAAATTCTATCCAAAATAGTATAGAAATATAGCCTATAAGCCTTTGAAACGGCTAAATTGAGGACATTAGCTCTTCTGCTGCCTCCTGCGCTTCGTTTGGGTGTTCCACTTCCAACCCTTCAGCAAATACCTCTAATCCGCTCTCAGGAGTCTCGATTGTAACTCGATGTGAATCTGTGAAGCCCGTTGATTCAAATGTCTTGTAGGGTACAATGTGAACCTCCTTTTCAGAGTCTCGATGCTGAAACACAGCATAGAGCTTAGAACGGCTTGTACGCTCGTATTCCTTATTTTCCCAACCTTGCGGTAGTTCGCTATTTTTTGTGTCTTCTGGCATTACAGCGAGCGTAGACGGTAAAAACCGTACTTAAATTCTATTTTGAATAGATGAGACGAGTACACACCCGCAAAACCAATCTTGATTAGCCTCCGCGGTTTTAGCATATAGTATGCCTGCAACTGAGGAACTCAGATGTACTTCGTCGAACTGTGAGCTAGATATGTTTGAGAATCACTATACGTATGATGTAGACGATGATTTAACAGTCTCTGACCTGAATTGTCCGCTGTGTGGCGGCTCCGACTGTTTAGAGTTGATCGAGTTATAACTAAATCCAACCCTTCTCCTTTGCTTCTTTCCGAGTAATATCTGGCATCAGATGGGAGTACTCGCTAGGCTGTTGATGGATTTCTAAATGGCAGTTTGAGCAAATTTCCATAACCTCTTCGGGCTTGTAGCTGATGTGGTGAGTGACCATCATTGATCTTGTTTCACCACATATCTCGCATTTCTGTTCTAAGTGCTGATCAGAAGAATCATCATTCAGACTTGATGTACTCTGCTGATATGCTTCATCTACGTCGTCCTCCAAAATCTTCCCATAGATCTGAGTCGTAGTCACGTCCTCGTGAGCCAGAATCTCTCTCAATTCCTCGAAGGATCCAGCATTAGGTGGCCGGAGGAAGTGAACCGCAAAGGAGTGTCTGAGTGAGTGTGAAGTGACTCGCTTCCGTTCATTCCCCTGCATATCCTCATATAGAGTTTCCTGAATGCCTGCTCGGTCTGCTGACTCACGGACAACTCTTGAAATGTGGTTTGGAGCAATCTGCTCCGCCTGCTCAGTGATGAACAAATATTCACTGGCCTCAGTGACGTAGCTGGGTCGGTGAACCTCTAGCCACTCATCTAAGAGTGCGTCAAGATCTGGATGCCATCTCCCCGTTATTACCTCCCCCTTCTTTGGACTGTAGACTGTGAACTTACGCTTTTCAAAGTCTAAGTCGTCCAATTTCACGTTAGCTACCTCACTACGCCTGCACGCAGTATAGTACATCCACCGGATAATAAGACGGTTTCTCACGACTGGCTGAGGGGCCGAGTTTGTAATCTTGCTGATTTCGTCCTTGGTCAGCCAAACCCGCTCTTCGCCCTTCTGCTCTTTCCGCTTGTTCGTTCTATCCGCTATCTCCCCGATGCTGATTCTATCAGCAGGGTTCTGGTCTACAATCCCTTTCTTTTCGAGACGTGAGTATAGCATACGGATTGAAACGTATCTGTTCCTAACCGTATGATTGGAGTATCCCTGGGCCTCTTGTCCCTCTAAAAAGTCTTCGAGATCAATCCAGTCAAATTCTAATGGGTCAATATCATTCTTTTGTAGGAACTCGGAGAACGTTCTGAGGTTGCTTCTATGACCTTTTACCGTACTTTCTGCTCGTTTCCCTTCGAGCCGGTGCAAAAAATCCTCTGCTACCTCAATCATCTCCGCTCACCCTCCTTGAAGTAATGCTTCTTGTTATCTTCCAGTACTTTCTCAACTATCGGAATGTGGTTAGATTTCAGATGGTCGATAGCCAGCTCTATGTCGTTCTTATCTTCTTCAAGATGTTGGGCTAAATCTTCTACAGTAGTTGGGTATTCCTGTTCAAGAATGGTATAGGCAAACTGGGTCTGCAATTCGTCTACGGTCTTGTCGGAATTTGCGACCTCAGATGTGGAGGGATGTGGGAGAGTCTGTAGAGTCTTTCTCACTTCCTCAGCTACCAACTCAATGTCAGTTCCACCAGAATCGAGACGAGCATTAATTCCTTTCACCTCTGTTGCTAACTCCTCAACTTGATCTTGTAACTCATCGAGCCTATCGACTATTTCTGGTGAGGGCTTGCTACCCTCATCCTCTCTCATTTCCCGTTTAGCTGCAACTCTGAAAAAGTGCGATAGACTTTCAAATTCGGGATCTGATCCGACATACTCCTCGAATAACTCTTTTTGCTTTTCGGCTACAACGAAATTTATGCGCGACATAGCAGAAGCGTTCTATACGCCGTCGCTTATAAAAACAGGGTTCGATTACACATCGAATACACATTCAACAATGGATAACCACTACACCTACGACATGCCCGAGGACGTCGGCGTGGGCGACTTCGTCTGCCCGTACTGCCGGGAGAGCGAGCCGCTGGAGGCGATCGAGCTATGAGCGGCTTCCGGGACTCGGGTAGACCGTTCGAGGGCGCAGACCGCCTCCGCGAGATCGGCGAGTCGCTGGCGGGGAACGTCCTCGAACGCGTCGGGCGGAGCGTCGCCCGCGTCCAGGAGCGCAAGCCGCTCCCGCACGACGTCCTGGAGAGCGACGAGGCCTACCTCGTCGTCTTCGACGCGCCGGGCGTCCGCGAGAAGGACGTGCAGGTCCGCTTCGAGGACGGCGTCGTCGAGGTGCGGATCGACCGCTTCCGCGACTTCCACGAGGGCTTCGAGATGCGGTTCCCCGGCCGCGGCCTCTCCCTCGACGGGTCGGCGGCGCTCCCGCCGGAGGCCGACGTCGACGCCGCGGACGCGACCGCGACGGTGACCGACGCGGGCACGCTGCGCGTGCGACTGCCGAAGCGCGGGTCGGACGACGACGGCGTTACGGTCGAAGAATAGATCTCAGACGGACAGTTCCGCGTCGGCGTCGACCACCCGGTCGACGTCTTCCGGCGCCGTCCACTCGGTCGTCAGCTCCAAGAGCTGGACGAGCATCCGGCCGGTCGCGCCCCAGACGGTGTAGTCGCCGACGTGGAAGTAGTGGACCCGATGTTCGCCGTACACCGGGTGTTCGCGCCGCTCGGACTCGTAGTTGTCGAGGTCGATCAGTTCGGGGACCGGGAGCGCCACGACTTCGGCGACCTCCCGCTCGTCGGGGTCGTAGTCGCGGTCGGGGACGCCCGCGACGTACGGGCGGACCGAGTAGTCGGTCACGGTCCGGATGTCGTCGAGCCGGCCGAAGACGGCCGCTTCCTCCGAGTAGAGCCCGATCTCCTCGTTGGCCTCGCGGAGCGCCGTCGACTCCAGCCCCCGGTCTTCGGGCTCCCTGGAGCCGCCGGGGAAGCTCATCTGGCCCGGGTGCTCGCCGAGGTGGTCCGCCCGCTTCGTGAAGAGGACGTGCTCGGTCCCGTCGCGGACGAGGACGGGCGCGAGGACCGCCGCCTGCTGGCCCGCGTCGGTGACCGCCGACGGCGCGTGGTTCGACACCCGCGAGAGATCCATCGTACCGACCGATACGGCCCGCGGGGGCTTATACTGTCCGCTGAAGGATCGTGAAAGATCGGGGCCGAGAGGTCAGCCGTCGTCGAGCGCGGCGTCCAGTCGCTCGCGGACGTCGTCGACGGCGACCGCGTCGGACCACACCGCGACGTCGTAGGTGACGTCGAGGAGCCGGCGCATCCGCGCCGCGTCCCCCTCGTCGACCGCGCGGCTCGCGTCGCGGCGGAGCCGCTCGGCGAGGGCCGCCGCCGCGGCCTCGCGGTCGACGTCCCGGGTCGAGACGTCCAGGATGTGCGGGAGGTCCTCCGCGTTCGGCGGGAGCGTCGGGAAGGCGGCCGGACCGGGCGCGAGGAGCGCGTTCGCGTCGGGATCCTCGTCGGTGGTCCCGTCGCCGGCCGCACCGTCCGCGCCGGGGTCGTATCGGACCAGCGCGTACGACGCGACGGCGGCGTCGACGGCGGCGGCGACCGCGTCGGCATCGAGGTCGTCGCCGCGCTTGAACGCCAGTTCGTCGAGCGCGCGTTCGAGTTCGGCCTGGGTGAGGGCGCCGAAGAGGTCGACGACCCCCGCGAGGTCGTCGCCGTCGAAGGGGGCGTCGGCGCCGGAGTCGTCCTCGGGCGCCTCGTCGGTCATTCGCCGGCCTCCCCGGGGGGCGCTTCAGAAGGATCCGGCTCGGTGCCGACCTCCCCGTCGCCGTCCGCGCGCGTTCCGGCCGCGACGTCCGAGTCCGAACGCGAATCCGAGCGGGCGTGCCGGCCGCGACGTCCCGCGTCCCCGAACGCCGCGTCCTCCGCGTCGGCCGCGGCGGCCGCGGCCACCGCATCGGGGTCGAGCGGGGCCTCGGTCCAGGGCGGCAGGCGGTCGTCGCCGCCGGTCGGTTCGCAGACCGCGTCGGCGTAGCGGTCGACCTGCGTCCGCTCGCCCTCGCGGTCGAAGTCGAAGCCGTTGAACGCCGCGTCCTCGGCGTACTGGTCGACGAGCCGCAGGGCGGCCTCGCGGTAGCGCTCCCGGAGCGTCCCGAAGTCGACGTCGATCCCGTGCTCGCGGACGCTCCGCAGGAGCGTCTCGCCCACGGAGCCGCTCATCTCGGAGAGCCCGGCCGCGCCGTCGACGGCGCGGTGGTCGTGCTCGTACCTGCCGAGGTCGACCTGCGCCGTCCGGTCGAAGCCCGCGACGTCGAAGGCGTCCGCGAGGGTGCCGACTTCGAGGCCCCACTGCCGCGGCGTCCGCATCCGCTTTGCCGCGCTCGCGGTGGCGGCGAACTCGCCGGCCAGCGCGTACCGGAAGGAGTCCAGATACCGGAGGAACGGCTCGGGGTTCGCATCGCAGAGCGCGCGGACGAGCGGGACGTAGAACAGCCGGAAGAGCCGGCCGTAGAGCCGTCCGTCCTCGACGCGGGCGTAGTACCCCTTCGAGAAGTCGTAGCCCCGGGCGAGCGGGAAGAGCAGGCGGGGCACGAACGACTCGTCGTAGGTCGTCGTGTCGGCGTCGTGGACGGCGACGAACTCCTCGGTCGTCGCGCGGCCGAGCCCCAGCCACACGTCGCGGCCCTTGCCGCGGGCGCCGTCGAGGCCGGCGTCGGCGAGCAGGGCGGCGATCCGCGGCCCGTCGCACCACAGCAGTTCCGTGTCGAGATCGTACGTCGAGAGCCACTCGCGGACCGCGCCGACGCGCTCGGCCTCGGCGCGGAGCGGGACGACGACCCGGCCGGGCGCCACCCGTTCGAGCGTCGCGAAGACCCGGTCGGCGGCGGCGCTCTCGCAGTCGCGCTCGGTCATCGGGACGAGGACGGCGGCCCGGTCCGTGGGAGCGGTCGGGATCGGGTCCGCGAGGTCGTGGAGCGTCGTCACCCGCGCTTGCACGTACTCCATCGACGCTCTCTCAGGACGGAACGTGCAAAAGCGCGGGGGTTCCGGAGGCGCGGATTCGGCGTCGCCGCCGACTCACGACGGCAGCCGATCGGTCCGATAGAGGGCGAGCAGACACGCCACCACGACGCCGAGCGCGAGCGCGAGGCGCGTGAAGATGACGTCGTAGGCGAGGCCGCTCTCCCGGAGCGCGCCGACGACCGACGAGCCCGTCGCCTGGACGAGCATCATCCCGCCGGAGTACCACGAGTACGCGCTGGCGCGGGTCTCGCCCGGGAGCGAGTCGAGGAGGTAGGTGTCGATCGCGGGAAAGAGGCTGTGGACGACGTAGCCGATGACGGCCGTGAGCGCGACGACGGGGACGAGCCCGCGTGTGACCGTCAGGAGCAGGACGGAGACGGTGAACGCGCTGATGATCGCCAGGATGTACGGCACGCGCGGCAGCCGGTCGGCGAGCCGGCCGGAGACGAAGAACGCGGGCACGCCCGCCGCGAAGATCACCGTGAGGAGGTTCTTCGCGGTCGCGTCGCCGATGCCCTTCGTCCCCATATACAGCTCGTAGAAGTTGAACAGCCCCTGCCAGACGAAGCCGGTCGCGCCGACGACGACGACGGTCAGGAGGACGATCCGCCACTCCGCCCGGACCGCGCCGACGATGTCGCGGTCCGCGGCGCCCGCGTCGGGGAGCTCTGTGGTCCGCGCGGCGACGGACAGCACGAGCGTGACGACCGCGGCGGCGACGGCGATGCAGACGAACACGACCCGCCAGTCGACGAAGAGCGTCAGCACGAGGGTGACGAGCGGCGCGGCCGCGACGGCGGCGACCTGGCTGGCCATCCCGTGGACGCCGAGCGCCCAGCCGACGCGGTCGGGGTACAGCTCGCTGACGAGGGGATTGGCCGCGACGAAGTACGCGCCCGAGGACAGGCCCATACAGAGCGCGCCGACGCCGAGCGTCGGTATGGACGTCGCGCTCGCGGTGAGCGCCGCCGCGACGGTGAGCACCGCGCCGGTCGCGAGAATCACGCGGTGGCGCGGGACGCGGGTGAGGAGCCAGCCCGTCGGGATCCGGAGCAGGGCGCTCCCGAGCCACGCGAGCGTCGCGATCAGGCCCGCGGTCCCCTCGCCGATCGCGAAGACGGCGATGAACTCCCCGAGGAGCGGCGCGAAGACGACCCGCGCGAGGTTGGCCAGGAAGATCATCGAACAGAGCGTACCGAAGAGTCGACCCCGGGACACAGTCGGGGTTCGCGGGCGGGGCTGTCAACCCTTGCGGTCCGCGCGCGCTCGGTCGCCATCCCGCGAGTCCGCCTGGGCCCGGTCCGGCATACGGATCTTTTTACTGCGGGCCTGCGACGTACCACGTATGAAGTCGACACGGAAGGGGCTCCGAGACGGGGAGTTGGAGAAGGACACCTACGGCCGGCTCACGTGTTCGGAGTGCGGGAAGTCGCTGAAGACCCAGAACGACCCCGACGAGGTCTACACGGTACGGCACTGCCCCGACTGCGGGAGCGAGTGGAAGGAACTCCGGTAGGCGAGCTACTCGAAGACCGCATCGAAGGCCCGCGCCCCGAGCGGTTCGAAAGTCCCGGCCGCGACGTTCTCTGGGACGTGCGCGGGCGAACTCGTGCCGACGAGCGCCGTCGTGACCCCCGGCGCGCTCCGCGCGAAGTTGATCGCCCGCTGGGCCGGGGTGTCGCCCGCCAACTCCGCGTCGACCTCGGGGGGGAGCGACGACGCGAGGTCGCCCTGGGCCAGCGTCGCGCTGGCGACGGCGTCGAGACCGATTTCCTGGGCGTACTCCAGCGCGCTGAGGTCGCCCTCTCCGTCCGGGTGCGAGTGCGCCGCGACGGTGACGGCGTCCGCCATCGCGACGTTGAACGGCAGTTGGATCGCCCCGAGTCCGACGCCGTCGACGCCGACCGCCTCGGCGGCTCGCTCCGCGCGGGCGACGACCTCGGGGAGCGAGAGGTACGCGTCGTCGCCGCGGGGCACGCGGAACGCCTCCCAGGTGGCGACGCCGTACATCCCGATGTCGCCGGCGGCGCGGCGGCGCTCTAACGTCTCGAAGGCGGCCTGGAGCCGGTCGTAGACGGCCTCGCGGCTCCGGACCCGGAGCTGCGTCTCGGGGTTGTGGACGTAGTAGCAGTCGATCGTGTCGACCCCGAGGTTCGAGAGCGAGCGGTCCAGCATCGCATCGAGGAAGTCGGGGGCGATGGCGTGGCTCCCGCCGGCCAGATCCTCGGGCGCGACCACGCCGGGCTCGACGAATGTCTCGCGGACGTACGCGGCCGGGTCCGCGGGGCGGGAGCCGTCGAACGGGAGGAAGCCGCCCTTCGTCGCGACGACGACCTCCTCGCGGTCGACGTCGGCCTCGCGGAGCGCCTCGCCGACGATCCGCTCGCTGCGCTGGCAGCGGTAGTTGATCGCGGTGTCGACGTGGTTGATGCCGGCCGAGAGCGCCGCCGCGATCGACTCCCGGTAGCCCGCGTCGACGTCGTCGGTCGGATCGCCGAGGTACGTTCCGAGCCCGACGCTGGAGGCGACGCCCGGCCCGAAGCGGCGGAAGTACGTCCGCGCGAAGGCGTCGCCGAAGCGGTCGCGGTAGCCCCAGGTGCCCTGACTCGTCGCCATACCGTCGGTACGGAGGGCAGCGGTAAACGGGCGTCGCTCCGGCGCCGAGGCGAGCGGTCCGGCTCAGGTGTCGCCCGACAGGCACGCGAAGAGCCGTTCGCGGAAGGCGTCGCGGTCGACCGTCCCGCCGTCGTCCGTCCGGATCTCGCCGTCGCGGAGGCCGATCTGGCCGCCGCCCATCCTGGCGTGTCCGCCCGCGGAGCCGTCGGCGAAGTCCGACACCGCCTCGTCGAGCGTCCGGCCCATGTGGACCCGGTCGTCGCGGGAGCGTCCCGAGAGGTGGATCGTACCCTGCCGCTCGCCGAGGACGACCACGGCGGTGACGCCTTCGAGCAGGACCAGCTCGTCGGCGGCCTGCGGGACGGCGTCGGCGTTGGAGATGCGGCCGACGTCGCTGACCGCGAAGGGCCCGCGGACGTCGCGGCCGGCGATGGCGCGCGCCTTCAGGTCTAAGACCTCCGTCGAGACCTCGGGGTTGGCGATGCGGTCGAGGCGGTCCTCGTCGACGCCCGGATACAGGAAGCCCGCGGCGCCGAAGTCCGCGGCCGAACAGCCCGAGGTCAGCCGCTTCGTGTCGGTGAGGATGCCGTAGAGGAGGCCCGTGGCGACCGTCGACGGCACCGTGTAGGTCGAGTCGACCTCGCTTTCGTGTTTGGCCGGCGGCACGGGCGTCGCCCCCAGGTCCTCGAAGTACTCCGCGGCGATGCTGGAGGCCGCGCCGTAGTCGGTGCGGACGTCAGTGAAGGCCTCGCCGGTGCCGTCGCCGGGGTGGTGGTCGACGACCGCGAAGGGGAGGACGCTGTCGGCGCCGGCGAACCCCCGCGGGCGGTTGTGGTCGACGAGGATCACGTGCTCGGCGGCGACGTCGCTGACGTGGTCGATCCGGTCGATGTCGAGTTCGAGGACGGTCTGGAACGCGCGGTTCTCCTGGTGGCGGATCTGACCGGGGTACTGCACCCGCGCGTCGGCGCCGGCCTGCTCGGCGAGGCTCGCGACGGCGATGCCGGTCGCCATCGCGTCGGGGTCCGGATTGGGGTGGAGGACGACCGCCACCTCGTCGAGCGCGGCGAGCTCGTCGCGGAACTGCGCACCCTTCGGGCGCGTGAACCGCCGGAGGAGAGCGAGGCCCGCCACGAGCGCCAGCAGGCCGACGACGACCGCGGCGGCGACCGCCGGGTGGTCCATCGCGACCGCGCCGGCGCGGTCGAGTAGCTCCGAACCGAGGGCGACCAGTTCGGAGAGCGGACTGGCCATACGACTCCGATGCGGATGCACCCGTAAGAAGATTCCTTCGTTTCAATCGACATACTGCGGCCAGATCGGCGGAAATCGACCCCTCGTTGCCTCAGAGTGAGTACTCTCGTCTCTTCCCGCCGAAGGCCGTCACCGGGGGTGGCGTTCGCGGTGAACAGTGAGAGTAATGGCTATCAGATCTCCGACGCGTCCGCGCCGGCGCGGAACGCCTCGATCGCGTCGCGGTAGCCCTCGCGGAACGTCGGGTACGCGAACTCGTAGCCCAGTTCGCGGAGGCGGCCGTTGTCGCAGCGCTTGCTCGTCCGAAGCCGGCGGCGCGCGGCGTCCGAGAGGTCGGACTCGGCGAGGCGCTCTTCGATAGTCCGCTTCGGCGGCTCGGCGACGCCGCACTGCTCGGCCAGCCAGTCCGCGAAGGCCCACTTGTCGGCGGGCTCGTCGTCGGCGACGAGGACGACGTCGCCGCGCGCGCGGCCCGCGTCGAGGAGGAACGCGACCGCGCCCGCGGCGTCGTCGCGGTGGACCATATTCAGGTACCCCTCCGTGACCGGCCCCTCGATGTAGCGGTCGAGGCGATAGCGGTCGGGGCCGTACAGCCCGGCGAAGCGCGCGACGGTCCCGTCAATCCCGACCTCGGCGGTTTCCTCGCGGGCGATCCGCTCGGCCTCCGCGAGGACCTCGGTCTTCTCGGTCGTGGGCTCGATCGGCGTCGACTCGTCGACGAAGTCGCCGTCGTGGTCGCCGTAGACGCCGGTCGAGGAGGTGTAGACGAGGCGGTCCGGCGAGGAGGCTCGATCGCCGTACTCGTCGATGACGTTCCACAGGCCGTCGACGTAGACCTCGCGCGCGGCGTCGGCGCCGCGGCCGCCGGAGCTGGCGGCGAAGACGACCCAGTCGGCGTCCGGGAGCGCGTCCAGGGAGTCGGGGTCGGTGGCGTCGGCGCGCACGGGATCGATCCCCGCGTCGGCGACGGCGTCCAGCCCCGACTCGGAGCGCCGCACGCCCGCGACCTCGTGGCCCGCGTCGCGGAGCCGTCGGCCGAGTTCGAGCCCGACGTAGCCGCAGCCGACGATGACGGTCCGGGCCATCAGCGATCGTTCCGCTCGGCGAGGAACTGCTGGATCGCCGCGAGCTGGGCGAGCGTCATCGACGTCCGGCCCTCGATGGCCTGCTGGATCTCCTGGCCCGAGAGGTCGAGGTCGACGTTCGAGGCGATCGTGTCGACGTCGACGACGCCGGTCGTCATCGCCATCAGCAGGTGGTCCTGGAGTTCGAGGACGATCGTTTCGGCGTCCGGGCGCCCGTCGTCGAGCGCGAGCAGCGCCGCGGCGTCTTCGACCCGCAGGTCCGGCGCGGGACCGTCGGCGACGGACTTGACGGCCTCGCGGTCGACGCCGGACTCGGCCGCGGCGGCCTCGACCCCGACGTCGTCGACGACGGCCCTGAGCTGTTCTTCGTACGCCTCGCGGAGGGCCGGCGGGGAGCGCGCCGCCGGGTCCGAGGCTGCGTCGTAGAGCATACCACCACTCACCGCTCCGGCCGCAAAACGGTTTCCGAGCGGACTCCGCCCACCGCGGCCGGCGGGAGCCACCGGAGACGCCTCAGCGAAGGGGAACGGCTTAAGTTCGTCTGTACCAACCGCTTGCGTATGAACTGTGCGTCGCCCAGGGACTCGGAGGTGGCCCCGTGAGCGTCGGCCACCGGGTGAACTCCGACCACCAGCTCGCGCGGCTCCTCCAGATCGGGATCGTCCTCGAGGAGGTCGTCGAGGCCCGATCGTACCACCACTACCAGTCGCTCGACGAGGGGTCGCTCGACCCCGAGATCGAGTCGCTCCTGGAGCACGCCGCCGAGGAGTCCGCCGACCACCGCGAGCGCCTGGAGTCGCTCGTCGACGAACTGGACGCCGAGAGCATCCCGTTCGAGGAGATCGAAGCGCTCGTCGAGGCCCAGTACGGCGGCACCGACCCGGAGGACTTCGACGACATCCTCTACGATCAGCTGGCCAACGAGGAGACCGCATACAAGTTCTACGACGACCTCATCGGGGCGCTGCGAGCCTCGGAGGCCACGTTCGGCATCGATCGCGACCGCCTCATCGACGTCCTCGTCGAGATCCGCGAGGAGGAGGCCGACGGCGTCGAGGAGGTCACGAAAGTGATGAACGACCGCCAATGAGACGGAACACGACGCACGACGGGAGGAAGCGATGAACACGGCAGACCAGTACGTCAAAGCGATCTATCTTCTCCAGGAGATGGAAAACGGGCCGGCGTCGACCGGCGCGCTCGCCGAACGGCTCGGCGTCAGCCCCGCGAGCGCCAACGAGATGATCGGCAAGCTCGAATCGCGCGGGCTCGCCGAACACGAGAAGTACAAGGGCGTGACGCTGACCGACGAGGGGATCGTCCGCGCCCGCGACGCGCTCCAGACCTACTGCATCATCGAGCGCTTCCTCGCGAACGTCCTCTCGGTCGACGAGTTCCGCGCGGAGGCGCGCGAGCTCGAACCGGTCATCGACGACCTCGTCGCCGAGCGGCTGGACACGATCATCGACCGCAACGAGAAGTGTCCGGACTGCTTCGATCCGGAGACCGACGCGTGCTGTCAACTCGAAGTGGCCGCCGAAAGCGTCGAGACCGAAGAGCAGCGGGCGGACTGACTCCGGTGACGGGCGGGCCGACCGGGAGCGACGGGCGAGGACCGATAGCCCACATCTTCAAGACGGTGCCGGGAGTGGCGGCGTGTATGGATGGGACAGCGGCGATCGATCGCCTCCTCGCGCTCGCGGGCGTGGGACCCCGCGAGTCCGCAGAGGCGGCAGACCGACCGACGCCCTACGTGTGCAAGGGATGCGGGACGGCGTTCGACGTCCAGTATCACGTCTGCCCGGAGTGCGGCGGGTACAGCGTCGAACCGTACTCCCACCCCGATAGGGACCGACCGTACTGCGACCGATCGCGCGCGGCCGTCTGTGCGCCCGGCGGTCACAGCGCCGCGGCGGTCGCAACCCGATGGCTTTTCAAAGACTCCGACGTGAGTTACGGGTGCAGTCCCGTGGTGTAGCGGCCAATCATATGGGCCTTTGGAGCCCATGACGGCGGTTCGAATCCGCCCGGGACTACTTTTCAGCGATTTGATAATACGAGCCGTAGCACCGGCTCATAAAATCTGAAATATTTTCTATGAGAACTAGAAATTCGATCTAATTCCGTTCGGTATGCGTATTCTTGATCTGGATCTCGATTCTGATAGCAAATAGAAGGCTACTTATACGATGTTTGACTCGTCTGCTCACGGGCTGACAACAGACGAAATGCGTGCGCAGGAGGGGCTCGGTCGGTGACCGTTTCACAGCCGAGTCGTCACTCCCGGGAGCCCGTTCTTTCGACCGAATTTGTCGATGACAGAGTCCGTCGACAGTCGAGCCGACAGAGCGACTATCCGATAGCGTACGCGCCGTCGACGGCCCGAGTAAAATTGAATGAAACGACTTCTCATACGGTCGCTCTCTCTCGTATTGCTACTCCTGTTCAGTCTGTTCGGCAGCGCCGTGGTCACGGTCGACGTCGCCGCCGCTGATCCGGGAACGATCTCGTTCGATTCGTCGACGTACGCCGACGGCGACACCGTCACGGTGACCGTCGACAACGCCGATCTCTCGACGAGTGAGACGTACGTTGTTAATATTGAGTCCGAGACGGAGCCTCACGAAGCCGTACGTGGAGAACGGCCTGGAACAACCAAGACATACACTACGATCGGAAATGTCGCGGACGAAAATAACGACAGCAAAATTACTGAATCGGATATCGAATACCGGAACAATGGTGGCGGCACCAACAGCATCACGTCTGTTTCTCGAAATCAGAACGGTACTGTTACGATTACTTTTGCTGCTACTACCTCGTCGTTAGACGCACTATACTACACAAATGGCGAAACAATACTATTGGGGCACGAAACTGGATCTACGTTCACCGGAGAGAAAGAAGTAGATACGACAGATTCAGTCGGAACTCTCCAGATTTCTGATGGAGATGCAATTGAATCAGTCTACTTTGATGCAGATCCCAATGGAAAGCAGACAACAGCTGCAACAATAGACGAAGACCCCGATCCCCTATCCCTCGGCCCGGTCGCCGAATTTTCAGTCGGAGACCTCGGCAGCACGACGCCCGCACACACGGCGAGCGTCATCGAAATCCCGTTCAGCGAGGACGTCTCGAAGGCGGGCGGCGCGGCGGGCGCGCTCGCGCTCGGGGACAACATCACCGTGAGCGTCGACGGCGAGGACGTCACGTCGCGGTACGTCCTCGACGCCGACGGGTCGAGCGGCGGCCGGGTCGTGCTCAGTTCCGGGACGGCGCTCGGCCCGCGCGCGAACGCGTCGGTCCGGATCGACGCCGTCAACGACTCGATCGACACCGAGACGATCAGGCCCGGCGTCGTCGACGTCGCGGTGACAGACGCGACCGTGACGGAGGGCAGCGACGCCGACGTCTACGAGAACGCGACGGTCGCGTTCGTCGCGAACGGCGGCACCGAGGACGTCGATCAGTCCTTCGAGGTGGTAGACGAGTCCGACGCGCTCGTCTTCGCCGGTCGGACCGGCAGCGGCAGTCAGGCGTTCGTCTTCGACACCGCCGCGCGGAACTGGAGCGGCGGGTACGAGATCGAAACGCGGTTCGACGACGGACGCGCGGACGAGCGAACGGACCTCGCCGTCCGAGCGCTGGAGCTGGACGTCGCGGTCGACGACCGGACCCTCACCACCGACGACCCCGTCGAGGGGACGGTCCTGGCGAACACTGGCGGCCGGACGGTCGAGGTCGCGCTCGCGGACGAGAGCGGGGCCGTCGTCGCGCGGGCGAACGAGACGCTCGCCGGGAACGGCGAGACGATGATCGAGATCGGCGGCGACGCGCTGGCGGCCGCGGGCCCGGGAAACTACACGGTGACGGTGACCGACGTCGCGACCGGGACGGCGAGCGCTTCGGAGGCGATCACCGTCGTCGACGCGGCGCTCCGGACCGCGGCGTTCCGCTCGTCCGTCGTCGGCGAGGACGCTGGCGACGTCGTCGATATCGGCGTCGAACTGGCGTACGCCGACGCCGTCACGGTCACGATCGGGAGCGGCGCGGACGGCTTCCGCGCCAACGTCACGGTGGACGACCGGAACGGCGACGGGAGGGTCCGGCTGCGCTTCAACACGGACGCAGTCGTCGGAGAGACTGCCCTGCCGGCCGACGGCGGCGACGTCTTCGCGGCCGCTCCGCCGCGCGGGGCGAACGCGACCGCGAACGTGACCGACGCCGTCGTCGCGGCCGACGTCGACGACCGCTACGCGATCGAGGGGTCGCTGGCGGTCGGCGAGTACGAGCTCGGCGTGCGGCCCGGAACGGACGCGAGTGCGGCCGCCGAGTCGGTCGGGACGCTCGTCCTCGACGCGCCGGCGCCCGAGTCGCTCGCCACGTGGGTCGCGCCCGCCGGAACCGACTTCGGAGCGTTCGAGGACGTCGAAGCCGCGGCGGACGCGGCGCGTCTCGCGCCGTCGGCGGAGGTCGCGGTCGGCGACATCGTCGTCCACCGGATCGTCGCGCCCGGACTCGCGGGAGCGCTCGCATCGCAGTCCGGCTCGACCGCCGAGGCGTTCTTCGCGCTGGCCGGCACGGCTCCGGGCGACCGCCACGCGCTGAACGTCACCCAGGCGGATCCGGGCGCGAACGCGGAGGCCTACCAGCTGGAACTGAACCACAGCAACGCCGACGTCGTCGCCGATCCCGCGAACGACACGTACGTCGTCGCGTACCGACTCGACGGGCCGGGCGCGGCCGACGACGACGCGGTCGGGACCCGCGAATCGACCGCCGCTCCCGGCCCGGGCGACGCGCTCACGGTCGAGTTCGCCGTCAACGAGAGCGGTCCCTTCGACGGCCTCGACGACACCGAGCGGTCGGTGGGCGGCGAGTACGCGCTCGTGGAGGGGTGGATCGCGATCGACCGCGAGCCGGTGGTCGTCGCCGCCGCGGCGAATCAGTCGATCGGTGGCCGAACGACCGCCGCGCCGGGGACGGTGCTGGACCTCCGGATCCGCTCCGCGAACGGGAGCGGCGCGTTCCTGAAGACCGGATCGGCCGTGGTCGATCCCGAAGGCAACTGGCGCGCCGTCTTCGACTTCGGCAACCGGAGCGTCGGCGAGAACTTCACCCTGACGTCGAGTGTCGGCGTCGTGGCCGACGACGCCGAACTGGCGGTCGCGGGAGTGATCCGCGCGAACGCGACGAACGTGACGAACGCGACGACGCCGAACGGCACGGCCGCGAGCGGTGCGGGCGGTGGCGGTGCGCCCGGTGGCGGTGCGCCCGGCGCAGCCGTCGGACGATCCGGAGGCGGCGGCCGAGTCGACGCCATCGCGACGGCGACGGCGCGGCCGACCGCGGCACCGACCGAGAGCGACGGCTCGATCGCGGACTCGATCCGGGAGTTCGGCGAAGAGATCGTCGCGGAGGTCACGAACGACCGCGGGGAGCCCCTCGCCGACCGGCTGTCGGGCTTCGACGTCGTCGTCGTGGTGTCGTTCCTCTCGCTCGTCGGGTGCTTCTTCTTCGTGCGGTACGTGTGAGCACACGGCATGAATTCGAATGAATCACGCGCGAACCACGACCTTCGGGTCGTCGTAACGCCTAAGAACCGAAGAACCGTTCTATCCGGTAATGAATTCGAACGCGAACGTTGATCTCGTCGACCCCCCGACGGGGACGGAACCGAGGTGGTTCCGTGGGCGTTGAGATCAAGGAGTCGGCGGTCAGCGACGCGGAGTTTGAGGAGATGAAGCGGTTCGTCCGCGATTACCTCACCGCGAGCGTCGAGAGCGAAGAGGACGGCGGCCGGATGCGATGGTACCCCTGGCACAGCGCCGAGTACCGCTTCAACCACATCCTGAACGTCGTCAAGCTCGCGACGCGCATCGCCGAGCGGGAGGGCGCGGACGTCGACGTCGTCCGCGTGGCGGCGCTGTTCCACGACATCTCGAAGCTCGAAGCCGAACAGGAGGTCCACGCCGAGGAGGGCGCCCGCGTCGCCCGCGAGTACCTGACGACCCACGGCGACTTCCCGCAGTCGTTCGTCGAGCAGGTGTGTCAGGTCGTCGCCGACCACTCCTACCAGGGCCCGCTCGACGACGTCTCCCTGGAGACCCAGAGCCTCATCGAAGCCGACATCCTCGACAAGGTCGGCGCCAACGGGGCCGCCCTGATGCTCCTACGGATGGGCTACGAGGCGCGGACGCACATGGACGCCGCCGAGATGGTCGAGCGCGTCCTCGAACGCGGCCGCGACGCCACAGACCGGATCAACTCCGACGCCGCCGAGAGCATCGCCCACGAGCGGCTCAAGCGCGTCAAGTGGTTCCGCGAGTGGCTCGAAGGCGAGGTCCCGCAGATGGACCACGAGAGCGACCACGAGAGCGACCCCGAGGGCGGCGCCGAGGCCGACGACGGCGAGCCCGACCCCCGCGTCGACTCCGACAAACGATAACACCACGGTCCGCCTGGCGCAGGCGACAGCCTTACTTATCCGACGGGATACGGGCGTAGCGTGCCTCCCGAATTCCCCCCGCAGCAGTCTCCGCCGCGGCTCTCGCGGAACGCGAAGATCGGACTCGGCGCGTTCCTCGTCGTCACGCTTGCGTACAGCTTCGTCATCGCCGGGCAGATCCTCCTGTGGTTCGTCATCGTCGGGGTCACGGCCGGGATATACCTCACGTGGCTCCTCGTGGTCGCTGTCTTCGGGATGGTCGACGCGTTCGAGCGGATCGCGGACGCGATGGAAGCGCGGAACCGCGGCGACGTCGATACCGCCGTCGAACCCCCAGACGTCGAGGGGGCTGAAGGCAGAGACGTCGACGGTACGGACAGCGGCGAGGACACCTGAGATTCGCGAACCGGTGCGCGTTTGTACGCCGGCGGCCAACGTCGGCCGATGACCGACTCCGGCAAGTGGGTGAGCCTCTTCTCCGGCGGCAAGGACTCCTCGTGGGCGCTCTACCGCGCGCTCGAAGCGGGACTGGACGTCGCGCGGCTCCTCACGGTCCACCCCGGCGACGACTCGTATATGTACCACGTGCCGGAGACCCGGCTGGCCGGCCTCGCGGCCGAGAGCATCGGTATCGAACTCGTGGAGGTCGAACCCGACGACCTCGGCGCCGCCGACGCCGACGACGCGAGCGCGCAGGGCGACCGCGAGGTGGAGCCGCTCGAGGCCGCCCTCGATGCCCTCCGGTCCGACCTGGACGGCGGCCTCGCCGGCGTCACGGCGGGCGCCGTCGAGAGCGAGTACCAGACCTGCCGCATCGAGGCGATGTGCGACCGGCTCGGGATCGACCTCTTCGCGCCGCTGTGGCAGCGCGATCCGCGCGAGCTCGGCGAGGAGATGCTCGCGGCGGGCTTCGAGATCACCATCGTTCAGGTCGCCGCCGGCGGCCTCGACGAGTCGTGGCTCGGCCGCACGCTCGACGCCGACGCCCTCGACGAACTGGCCGAGCTCAACGACGCCTACGGCGTCCACGTTCTCGGCGAGGGCGGGGAGTTCGAGACGCTCGTGACCGACGGCCCGCACATGGACCGGCCGATCGAACTGGAGTACGAGACGGTCTGGGAGGGGACGCGCGGCCACATCCGCGTGACGGACGCGTGGCTCGGCGAGTGAGCGATGAGTGGGACGCCGGATCGTCGCGACGACGCGGCTCTACAGGCACCGACGGACCACCATATTTATTTTTCTCTCCAATATATATCCCTGCGTGACGAAGGCGTGGAAGCTGTCGCGAAACCGCTATGGACGCGCGGTCTACAATCGATTGCGGGCGATGGGGCTGACGGCGACGGTGATGACGGAGTACGTGGCGACGCTTCCGACCACGGGGGCGGCTGACCGGAAGACGGATCACGCGATCGACGTCGTCGACCCCGAGCGGGTCGCGGCGCTTGACGCGCCGCGTTCGGATCTCCGGCCCAACGAGGTCGTCGTCGCCGCCTTCGACGGCGACGAACCGGTCGGGTACCTGTTCTGTTCGCTGGACGCCGCGCACACGATCCGACCGCTCGAACGGGATCGAAGCTTCGAGGGCGCGTACATCAGACGCGTGTTCGTGGATCCCGACCGCCGGAATCGGGGCGTCGCGACGGCGCTGGTCGCGCACGCGTGCCGGTGGGCGAGCGACCGGGGTGCGGCGCGGGCGACCGCGCTCGTCGCCCGGGACAACGTCCCGTCCCGGCGGCTGTTCGAGCGCGAGGGGTTCGAGTCAGCGCGGACCCACGCCTATATTCGGCTCGGTCCGTTTACGTACTATCGGACGAACTGACTGATATCTCTCCTTTCGCGTACATAGATATATAGATTTCTACTAAGTAAATAGTTCTCGGAGTATTTTTAACACGTCCGCGTTCCATCGATCCGACAAGGATGAGCCAGGAAGTCAGAGAGGCGCTCCGGGAGGTCAGGGCCCGGGTCGAGAGCACGGACCGAATGCTCGATCCGGGCGACCGAACGAACGTCGCGGCGCAGCTGACGGGGGCCGATTACATCAGCCTCGGGGCCCTGTTCGTCGCGTGGGGTTGTGCGCTGCTGTTCCTCAGGGGCGAGCCGAACCTCGCGCTGCTGGCGATGTTCGGCGCGTTCCTCCTGGACAAGGCGGACGGCTGGTACGCGCGTCGGACGGGCGACTCCTCGCCGTTCGGGCGACGCGTCGACTCCTTCATCGACGTCTTCGCGTACCTCGTGCCGGCGGCCCTCCTCTATCGAGCGTTCTCCCCCCACGTGGCCGCGACGTGGATCGTCGGCTTTCTGATCCTCGCCTTCGGTGGCCTGCGCCTCATCCGCCACAACGAGGAAGGGTTCGGCGAGGACGACGGACGCAGCTACTACCACGGGACGACGGTCGTCCACACCAACCTCGTCGTCGTCGCGAACTACCTCCTCGCGGTGCTGTTCGGCTGGTCGGGGTGGCTCGCCGGCGTCCTCGTCGCGGCCGCCTGCCCACTTATGATCTCGAACTACAAGGCATACAAGACCGACGCGAGCCACGTCCTCGCCGGCGTCGGCGCGCTGGTCGCGGGCGGAATCGCGCTCTGTCTGAAGTTGGGCTACCTATGACAGGGGGCCGGACCGTCACCGTCGATCCGCACCTCCACACCGTCGCGTCGTACGACGGCCACGTCACTCCCGAGCGGCTACTCGACGCGGCCGAGCGGACCGACCTGGACGCGATCGTCATCACCGACCACGACACCGTCGAGGGCGCCCGTGTCGCGAAGACGCTCGCGGCGGATCGCGACATCGTCGTCGTCGTCGGCTGCGAGGTCTCGACGGCCGACGGCCACCTGCTGGCGATCGGCGTGGACGACGCCCCGGAGCCCGGTCGACCGCTCCCGATCACGGCCCGCGCGGTCCGCGATCGGGGCGGGCTCGCGGTCGTTCCGCATCCGTTCCAGCGATCGCGACACGGGGCGCGGGCCGACGCCATCGAGTCCGTCGACGGCATCGAGGTCCACAACGCGCACGCGCTGCTGAACGTCCGCAACGGTCAGGCTCGGGACTTCGCCGCACGGCGTGGGTACGCGATGTTCGGCGGGAGCGACGCCCACCGGTCGGACACCGTCGGACTGGCGACGACGGGGGTGACGCTCCCGCCCGGGACGGCGCTCACCGCCGAGTCGCTCGTCAGCGCGATGCGCGACGGCGACACTACCGCAGTCGGGCGGCGCACCTCGACCTGGCAGTACGTCACCAAGCTGTTCGCCAACGCGCGGTACCGAACGACGTCGCTGATGTGATGCGAGACGACGTCTTCGCCTCCCCGGCGGCCCGCCGGAGCGCCGCCGCCCGCGTCCTGTTGCTCGCCGGTTCGTTCGTCGTCGCCGCCGTCGCCGTCGAGCGGTTTGTCCCGTCGGCGACGGATCCCGCGTGGCTCCGGAGCCAGCTGACCGGGCTGGGTTGGTACGCGCCGCTCGCGTTCGTCGCCCTGCAGACCGTCCAGGTCGTCGTCGCGCCCATTCCCGGGCAGATCCTCGGCGGCGTCGGGGGATACCTCTTCGGGAGCCTCCCCGGGGTCGTCTACAGTATGATCGGCGTCACCGCGGGGAGCGCGATCGTGTTCTTCGCGAGCCGACGGTTCGGACGGCCGTACGTCGAACGCGTGATCGCGCCAGCGAAACTGGACCAGTGGGACGCGTTCGTCGACCGGAAGGGCGCCGTCGGGCTGTTCGTGTTCTTCCTGCTGCCGACGTTTCCCGACGATCTGCTCTGTTTCGTGGCCGCGCTCTCTGACCTCCGCGCCCGACGGTTCCTGGCGCTCGTCGTCGTCGGTCGGACCCCCTCGTTCCTCCTCGTCGCCTACGTCGGCACGCGAGTCTCCCACGGCGCGCTCGTCCGGGCCGGCGTGCTCGTCGCCGCGCTCGGCGTCGTCTCCGTCGTCGTCTATCTGTACAGGCGGCGGCTGGTGCTCGCCCTCGGCGGCGACGGGTGACGAGTATTTATACTACCGAGCCCTCGGTATCTGTAGATAGCCGTATGATGGCGTTCACCCACGGGCTCGCGAGCGTCGCCGTCGCGACCGCGTTGCTGCCCTTCGGACCCGAGTACGCCGCGCCGCCGGTGCTCGCAGCGGCGCTCCTCGGCGGGATCGCGCCCGACCTGGACGTGGTCGCCGACCACCGGAAGACGCTCCACTTCCCGGTCGGATACACCGCGCTCGCGGCGGGCCTGCTCGGGATCCACGCGGTCGCCGCCCACCCGACGCTGTGGCTCGTCTGGGTGGCCGTCGCCGCGGCGGCGGCCCACTCGTGGGCGGACGTCCTCGCGGGCAGCGTCGAGGCCGAGCCGTGGAACCCGACGACCGAGCGGGCGGTGTACAACCACGCGCTCGGCGCCTGGCACCGCCCGCGGCGGCTGGTCCGGTACTCGGGCGCGGTCGAGGATGTCCTCCTGGGGCTCGCGTGCGCGGGCGTCGCCGTCGCCGCACCGGTCACCGGTCCGACGGCGGACGCCGGCCTGATCGCGCTCGGCGCGCTGTCCGGCCTCTACGCGGTGCTCCGCCATCCGAGCGTCCGGCTGGACGCGGTCGCCGAGCGGTTCCCCGCTGCGTGGGCGCGGCTTCCCGCGATCAGCGTCGAGGAGACCGAAAGCGGCGCCACCACGGTGTCGGTCCGGTACCGATAGCCGGGTCGGCCTCGACGGAGCTACCCGAGCCGCGAGTGAGCGCCGACCAGCGCCGCGGAGAGATCGAGGTTCTCCACGTGGGCGTGCTCGTCGACGATCGTGCTCCGTAGCTCCGAGTCGCGGATCACCGCGTCGCCGAAGACGACGCTCCGGTCGAGCGTCGAGTCGGTGATTTCGGCGCCGGCCATCACGTGGACGTTCTCGCCCAGTTCGACGTTGTCGAGCGTCGCGTCCCCGTGGACGTACGTGTCGCCGCCGAGGTGCCACGACACCGCCTCCAGGTAGCTCTCGGGCGTGCCGATGTCGTACCACGCGCCGTCGAACGTGAACGCGTTGACGACGCCCCGGTCCTGGAGCCACTTCATAAACCACCCCGGCTCGTCGGGGTTGTTGCCGTTCGCGAGGTAGGTCTCGAAGTCCGGGAGCGTCTCCGCGGGGAAGGCGTAACAGGCGATCGAGACGAGCGTGCTCTGGGGATCGTCGGGCTTCTCCTGGAAGTCGACGACGCGGTCGCCGTCCAGCTGGACGAGGCCGTAGGACTTCGCGCGCTCCTTCGAGCCGACGTCGTAGGCGGCGAGACACGGCGTCCCCTTCGACTCGAAGAAGTCGACGAACTCCGAGACCTCGAAGGAGAGGAGGTTGTCGCCCGCGATGACGACCAGGTCGTCGTCGACGCCCTCGCGGTCGATGAGCTGTTCGAGCGCGCCGACGACGCCGAACTTCTCGTCCTCCTCGACGGTCTCCTCGACGGAGACGGTCGGCTTGTCGTAGGGCGAGTCGGCGAGGAACGCCTCGAAGTCGCCGGCGAAGGCCTCGTTGGTGCTCACGAACACCTCGTCGATCCGGTCGTCGGCTTCGAGTTCCTCGAAGATGATGTCGATGACCGTGCCGTCGCCGATCGGCAAGAGCATCTTCGGCCGGTCTTTCGTGATCGGCCACATCCGCGTCGCGTACCCGCCCGCGAGGACAACAGCCTTCATACGTACGCTCTCTGACCGGAGTCTCAAGATTGTTTCCCCAGCGGCCTCTTTGGCCGTCCGCCGGTCGGAGAGAAGGACCTATTGCGGTCCGCCGCCGGAGTAGGGATATGTCCGAACCGGGCGAGGACGCCACGACGAGACAGCGGATCGCCGACGCGCTCCGCGCCGAGCCCCACGACGCGACCGCCCTCTCGACCGCGGTCGGCGTGCCCCGATCGTCGGTCTACCGACACGTCGAACACGTCGCCCAGAGCGTCGACGGCGAGGACGAGCAGTTCCTCGTCGCCCCGCCGGAGTGCCGCGAGTGCGGCTTCGACGGCTTCGACGACCCGCTGAACGACCCCTCGCGGTGTCCGGAGTGCCGCTCGGAGCGGATCGCCGAGCCGCGGTTCGTGATCGAGTGAGCGGCGCGGCGGCCGTCAGTCCGTCGAGTCGCGGACGCCGGCGTCGCGGTCGGTGTCATCGGCGTCGCGATCGACGTCATCGGCACCGGCCGCGGACGCCTCGTCGAGGAGGTGACAGGCGGCGGTGTGTGTGTCGCGGCCGGCGCGGTCTCCGTCGATGCGGCGCCGCGGCGGCGACGACGCCTCACAGGGCGAGCCGAACGCCCGCGCCAGGATCTCCGCCGCGGCCGCGTCGTCGCCCGCGACGAGTCGGCCGAGCGCGCGGTCGAGGACCGCCTCCGCGTCGGGGTCCGACAGCGACTCGGGGAGATCGAACTCGCGTCTGAGTGCAGTCTGCACCGCCTCGCTGGCGACGTCGTCGGGGTCGACGCCCCGCTCGGCCGCGACGTACTCGCGAACCGCGCCGACGTCGATACTCGACTCTCGGCCGAGCCGGACCCGAAAGCGGTGGAGCCGTCGCCAGCCCTCGCCGTCGAGGTCGTAGCCCTCCGGCGGGATCACCTCGGGACACCGCGTGTGGAACCGACAGCCGTCGGGCGGGTCGGCCGCGCTCGGGACCTCGCCCCGGAGCCCGACGTCGGGCCGCTCGACGCGCGGATCGGGGATCGGCATCGACGCGAGCAGGGCCTTCGTGTAGGGATGTCGGGGATCGCCGAACACGGGCTCGACCGGCCCGGACTCGACGACCTCGCCGAGGTACATCACGGCCACGCGGTCGCAGACCTCGCGGACGACGGCGAGGTCGTGGCTGATCAGGAGGACGCTGAGATCAAGTTCCCGCCGGAGGCGGTCCAGCAGTCCGAGGACGTCCGCCTGCACGGACGCGTCGAGCGCCGAGACGGGCTCGTCCGCGATCAGGAGGTCGGGATCGACGACGAGCGCGCGGGCCAGCGCCGCCCGCTGCTTCTCGCCGCCGGAGAGCTCGTGCGGGTAGCGGTCGGCGTCGCGTCGATCGAGCCCGACGCGCTCCAGGGTCGACTCGGCGAGCCGGCGCCTGCGCGCCCGATCCGCTATCCCCTGGACGGCCAGCGGCTCAGCGACCGATTCCCCGATCGACCGCCGGGGGTCGAAGCTCGACGCCGGGTCCTGGAGGAGCAGCCGCGCGCGGCGGCGGAACCGCCTGAGCGCCGGCCGATCGTACTCGGTGACGTCCTCGCCGCGAAAGCGGACGGTGCCGCCCGTGGGCTCGTCGATCCGGAGGATCGCTCGAGCCGCCGTCGACTTCCCGCAGCCGGACTCGCCGACGAGCCCGACCGCCTCGCCGCGCTCGACCGTCAGGTCGACGCCGTCGACGGCGCGGACGCGCCCCGCCTCGCGGTTCCAGAAGCCCTCCGTGAGCCGGTAGTGCTTTTCGAGGCCGCGGACGGCCAAGAGCGGCGAGTCGGCAGGGGGCGGATCAGCGGTCATCGTGTCTCACCCCTGTCGGCGTTGGCCTCGCCCTCGGTCCGATCGGATCCATAGACGACGCCGGTATCGCCGGCGGGTCCGAAGTGGACGCAGGACGCGACGTGTTCGGCGGCCGCGGCGTCGCCGTCGGGGGCCGATTCCGAGTCCGGCGTCGGATACAGCGGCGGGTGCTCGCCCTCCCGGCAGGCGTCGACGGCGTGGGGGCAGCGCGCGCGGAACCGACAGCCAGGCGGCGGGTGGCCGTCTGTCGCCGAACTACGACCGGGAGACGACGTCGAGCGCTGGCCGTCAGTACCTGCGTCCGCTGAGGTCCCCGATCGCCCGAATCCGCCCCGCCCCGGGAGCGCGTCGAGCAGGGCGCGCGTGTACGGGTGCGACGGCCGCTCGAAGACGTCGTAGACGCTCCCGCGCTCCATCACGAGCCCGTCGTACAGCACGACGACGCGGTCCGCCATCTCGGCGACGACGCCGAGGTCGTGGGTCACGAGCAGCAGCGCCATCTCCCTCTCGGACTGGAGGCCGTCGAGGAGCCCGAGCACCTGCGACTGGATCGTCACGTCGAGCGCGGTCGTCGGCTCGTCGGCGATCAGGAGGTCCGGCTCGCCCGCCAGCGCCATCGCGATCGCGACGCGCTGTTTCATCCCGCCGGAGAGCTCGTGGGGGTAGTCGTCGATCCGACCGGCCGGATCGGGGAGGCCGACCCGGTCGAGGAGGTCGATCGCGCGCGTCCGGGCCTCGCGCTTCGAGACGTCCGCGTGAATCCGGACCGCCTCCGCGACCTGCCAGCCGATCGAGTACACCGGATTCAGCGCGCTCTGGGGGTTCTGGAACACGTGGGCGATCCGATCGCCGCGGAGCGCGCGGAGTTCCGACTCGGGGAGGTCGCGGAGGTCGCGCCCGTCGAAGCGGACCTCGCCGGCGACGACGTCGCCGCCGTCGGCGTCGATCAGGCCGGTGATCGACTCGCTCGCGACGGTCTTGCCGCTGCCGGACTCGCCGACGAGACAGACCGTCTCGCCGCGGGCGACGTCGAAAGAGACGCCGTCGAGCGCGCGCACGGGTCCGGCGTCGGTCCGGAACCGCGCGCGGAGGTCCGAGACGCGGAGGAGCGGGTCGCGGGCGACGTCGCCGGCGTCCTCGCCGCGGGCGTCCGTGGGGTCGCTCACCGGCCCACCTCCTGCCGCGGATCGAGCGCGTCCCGGAGCGCGTCGCCCACGAAGTTGAACGCCAGGATGGTCGCGAAGAGGAACACCCCGGGGACGGTCGAGACCCACCAGGCGGTCGCGAGGTCCCCCCGCCCGGCCGCGATCGTCTGCCCCCACGAGGGCAGCGTCGCGTTCCCGAGGCCGATGAACGAGAGCGCCGCCTCCGAGAGGATCAGGATCGGGATGTTGAGCGTCGCGGCCGTGACGATGGAGTTCGAGACGTTCGGGACGACGTGGCGCCAGACGATCCACGGGCCGGACGCGCCGGCCGCGCTGGCGGCGTCGACGTAGGGCTCCTCGCTGCGCTGGAGCGCCTCGCTGCGGACGATCCGGGCGATCCCGCCCCAGCCCGTCACGCCGAAGATCACGATGAGGACGAAGAGGCTGCCGCCGAAGAGGTATGCAAGAAAGAGAAACAGGAAGAACGTCGGGAAGGTCTGTTGGATATCGACGTAGCGCATCAGCGCCTCGTCGACCCACCCGCCCGCGTAGGCGGCCGTCGCGCCCACGGCGGTCGCGATCGCGATCGAGATGAGCGTCGCGATCAGGCCGACCTGCATACTGACGCGCATCCCGAAGATCGCGAGCGCGAGCAGTCCCTTCCCCTCGGCCGTGGTCCCGAGCGGGTACCGCCACGTCCCTCGGCACCGGCCGTCGACGACCGGTCCGACGCACTCGGTCGGGACCGCGGCGTCGACGCTCAGGAACACCGGCGGCTGGTACGCGGCCGCGACGTTCAGGTCCGGCGGCTGGAGGAAGAGCGTGCCGACCGAGCCGAGCAGGAAGACGAAAGCGAGGTACGCGAGGCTGACGACCGCGGGGGTGTGGCGTCGGAAGCGACGCCAGTAGTAGGCGGTCAGCCGGCGGTTCCGCGCGAGCGGGACGAGCGCGAAGGCGAGCGTCAGAAGCGTCGCGACGAACAGCCAGTCGACCGCGGTGACGTCCCAGGCGAAATCGAGGGATCCGACCTCGACGGTCGGCCGGTCGGCCGGCAGCGACAGGTCGTAGGCCAGCGCGAGCGCGTAGGCGACGACCGCCGCGAGGGCGGCGAGTCGCGTCCGCGAGCGGCCGCCGTCGTCGGCGTCGATCGCCTCCCAGTCGACGTCCTCGAAGCGCTCGCGCTCCGACTCGGCTGGTGGGTCCGCGATGTCGTGTCCGTCCTCGCGTCCGTCCCCCGCCATCACCGATCACCGTAGTCGATCCGCGGGTCCAGCGCGGCGTACGCGAGGTCCTGGAGCAAATTGCCGATCACGGCGACGAACACGGGCACGAGCGTCGTTCCGAGGACCAGGGCGGTGTCCTGGCGGCGGATCGCCTCCAGGCTGAGGCGACCGATCCCCGGAATGCCGAAGACGACCTCCACGAGGTACGACGCCGAGAGGATCACGCCCAGCAAGTCGCCGACGAGGATCGTCGAGAGGGGAACGAGCGTCGGCCGGAGGACGTGTCGGGTGAGGATCCGCCACTCGCTCGCGCCCTTCGCCCGCGCGGTCTTCACGAACGCCGCGCGGACGTACTCCAGCGCCTCGGCCCGGGCGTAGCGCATCGTGCTCGCGATCGCGCCCGTCCCGAGGACGAACACCGGAAGTGCGAGCTGCCGGGCGTTCGCGAGCGAGAGGGGTCGCGTCCGGGCCAACTTGGCGTCGAAGAGGACGGGCACCCAGCCGAGGTGGACCGCGAACACGAGGATGAGCACGATGCCGAACCAGAAGTTCGGGATGCTGATCCCGAAGAACGCGACGAACGTCGCCGCGTAGTCGGTCTTGGTGTACTGATTGAACGCCGAGTAGAGGCCGATCGCGATGCCGAGGAGGGTCGAGAGGAGGACCGCCGGAACGGTGTACATCAGCGAGTACGGGAGCGCGGTCAGGATGGCCGCCACGACGGGCTGGGAGCGGGTGTCCGACCAGCCCCAGTCGCCGGTCGCGAGGTTCGCGAGGTAGTCCAGATAGCGCGCCCAGAGCGGGCCCCGCAGCCCCCGTCGTCGGGCGTACGCCTCCGCGGCGGCCTCCGCGCTCCCGCCGCTCGCGGCTGCCCGAAACTGGATCCGGGCCAACTGCGGGTCCGGCGCGTACTCCAGGAGGACGAACGTGACCGTGAGGATGACGAAGGCGACGACGCCCGCCCACGCGACCCGCCGCGCCGTGTACCAGTGCAGACTCATCGTGAGACTCGCGATCGCCGTCTTTGAAAGTCGGTCCCGTCGTCCGCAGTTAACTGTGTCGTCCGGTTCGATCGGGGGCGCCCGCCAGCGGACCCGCAGCCGCTCACGCTCCGTCGAGCCGCCACGTGTTCCGGTCCCACGTGTAGCCGAAGACCTCCTCGGGGCCGCGGACGTCGGCGTCGAAGCCGACGATCTCGACGCCCATATTCAGGAAATTGAACGGCTGTTCGACCGAGAGCGCACCGAAGATCTCCGACAGCGCCGCGCGGCGCTCGCTCTCGTCGACCGTCGTCGAGGCCGTCTCGAACAGCGACGCGAAGTCCGTCTCGGGGTAGTAGCCGTAGAAGTTCGTTCCGCCGCGCCTGACCACGAAGCCCCGGATCGACGACGGCGTCCGGGGATAGGTGTTGAACGTGATTCCCAGGAGCATATCCCAGGGCCGCGAGCTCAGCGACCGGTCGCGGGGGCCGCCGTTGTAGGGACCGGCGTTCCACGGCGGGTCGCCCTCGCCCTGCCAGCTGTTGTAGAGGTGCTGTTCGACGATGGCCCCGTACTGCTTCGCGGACAGTTCGACGTCGATGCCGACGGCGTCGTACTCCTGGGCGACGAGCTCGGCGGTCGTCTCGACGGCCTGCGAGCCCTGCGCGAATACCAGGTCCAGCGACACGGGCTCGCCGTCGCCGTCGACGACGCGGTCGCCCTCGTAGCGGTACGGCGTCGAGCCGAGGTTCGCGCGGAGGAGCTCCCGGGCGCGCTCGTGGCTGTACGCGTCGCCGACGCCGAGTTCGCGGACCCGCTCGTCGGAGTACCACTTCGAGAACGTCGGCTGGAAGGTGTGGGCGACCGTCGCGTACCCGCGGAGGACGTCCTCGACGATCCGCTTTTTGTCGACGGCGTACGCGAGCGCGCGTCGGACCGCGGGCTTCCGGAACGCCTCGTAGAAGGAGCCGTTGGCGCGCTGATTGTAGATCAGCGAGGTCATAAACGCCTGCGGGAACACCTTGACGTCGACGTCCTCCAGGCCCTCGAACTGCTCGACGCGCGATTCCGGGATCTCGGTGGCGGTCAGTTCGCCCGATCGAAGCGCCGAGAGGCGGGTGCTCTCCTCGGGGACGACCCGGTGGGTGTAGGAGTCGAAATACGGGGCGTTCTGCCACTCGTCGGGCACGTCGTCGGCCTCGCGCAGGTAGTAGTCGTCGTTGCGGGTGGCGACGAACGCCGAACCGCGGTCCCAGCGCTCGAAGGTGTAGGGGCCGAGGTTGCCGGCGTACGCGAGCGTCTGGACCGCCTCGTCCTGTGCGAGGCCCTCCTGGTCGCCGTCGGGACGGTACCGCTGGATGAGCTCCTTGGGCATACAGTAGGCGCCCCACATAATCGGCCGGAGCGGGAACGCCGGGTCCGGCTCCGGCAGGCGGATCTCGAACGAGCGCGCGCCCGTCTTCTCGACGGGGATCGGCTCGCCGCCGCGCCGCCAGTCGCCTGGGTTCGGGTACCCCGCCCAGTTCGGCTCCGCCTGGAAGACCTCGGTGATCATATACACCCAGTCTTCGGCCGTCATCGACCCGTAGTCTCCGCCCCAGCGGAGATTGTCGCGGAGCTCTACGGTGTACACGCGGCCGTCGTCCGTCGAGATGTCGGCCCACAGCGGGAAGATCTCCTGGTCGGGCGTGACGGCGTAGGCGCCGTCGAGCGTCAGCTGGATCCGGTTCGAGGAGGGGACGTCGTCGACGCTGAGGAAGTTCAGCGTCTGGGCGCCGGTCGAGGTGCCGTCGACGTAGTCGGCCCCGTCGCTCGGTCCGGTCCCCTGCGGCGCGCTACACCCCGCGAGCGACGCCGCGCCCCCAAGACCGAGTAGATGGAGAAAGGATCGCCGGGACCGCGACGCGAGCGCGATCGGTCCGCGGCGGTCCGAATCGCTACCGGATGACATACGACGAACGTGCGCCTATCTGCGGAAATAGCCATCGATCACCCCCACAGACGCCCGTATTCTGTAGATTTACTGACTTATGTCGGCGCCGCTCGGTGTCGGGCTCAGTCGTCGCCGTGCGCGTCGACTATGACGACCTCGCCGTCCTCGACGCGGACGTTGATCAGCGTCTTGACGTGGTGGTCGCTGTCGTCGAGTTCGTTCGGGCCCGCCTTCTTGATCACGGCGACGGTGTCGACGATCTCGGCGCCGATGGTGTCCAGGGCATCGAGCACCGCCCGCATCGTCCCGCCCGTCGAGAGCACGTCGTCGAGGACGAGCACGCGGTCGCCCGGGTCGACGTCGTTGATGTACATCTCGTTCTCGGAGTAGCCCGTCTGCTGGCTCAGCGGCTCTTCGCCGTCGAGGCCGTACTGGCGCTTGCGGATGACGACGAGGGGGATGTCGGTCATCAAAGAGACCGCCGTGGAGATGTGGATGCCCATCGCGGCCGGGGTGACGATCTTGTCGACGTTGTCGATCTCGGCCTTCCGGATGATCTTGATCACGATCTCCCGCAGGAGCTCCGGGCGGAGCATCGGGACGCCGTCGCTGATGGGGTGGACGAAGTACTCGTAGTCTCCCTTCTCGATGATCGGGGCTTCGAGGAGCGACTGCCGCAGTTGATCCATATCGACGATTCTGCGGGTCGGAGATAAAAACTGGCGGTTCGCGCGCTCGTGGCAAGGGCGACCCACGGGCTACGCCAACGACTGTCTCGGGCCGACGAGAACTCGGGAGCCGAAAAAACGTCAGTCGGCGATCAGACCGTCGGGGCGGTCGACTGGCTCAGGGTCGCCGAGGCCGATCCGTCGGCGGACTTCCAGACGACGCGGACGGTCTCGCCGCTCCAGGGAACGGTGTTGTTGAACTCCGCGCTCGTCCCAGCCGAGACTGTCCCGGTCAGGCCGTTGTGGCCCTCCCACTCGACGGAGCCGACCTCCAGTCCGGTCGTGTTCAGTTGGGCAGCGTCGATGGAGTCGCCGCTCTCGTGGGTGATCGTCACGTTCGTGTCGTCAGTGTAGTCGAAGCTAAAGCTCGCCTGGGGCGCCGTCTGCTGGAGCCCCTGACCGAGGTTCAGGACGAACGTCCCGATGACGGCCGCGAGGATGACCGTGATCGCGACCATCAGGATGACCCCGATGACCGGCGAGACGGCTCGATCCTCTGTGAATAATTTCTGAATATTCATACTATAGTATACGATCGATATCAATATAAAGGTACTCGGATGTGAGATAACAATTCCCATATGCCGGTCGCGGGAAAGTGGACGAAGAGATCGCGTGTGGGCGAGGCTCGAACGTTCGTCCAGAGATCGTGTCTACGGCGGCGTGACGGCGGAGCGGAAGACGTATTTGACCCCCTTAATAACGGTACGGTAACGTATGAGTCGCGTGACCGACTGGAGGCGGCGGCCGGTATCACAGGCAGGTGGTGGCTGATGGCGGCCAGTAGCCCGCGGATCCTCGTGCCCGTCGGCGAGTCCTCGACCGTTCGGAACACGGTCGCATACGCCGTCCGAGAGGCCCGGGAGGCGGCCGAGGGGAGCGGCGAATCGGCGGTCGTCCACTTCGTGTACCCCGCGCGGTGGCGCCTCGTCGACGGCGGCTCCGCCGACGACACCGAGAGCGCGACCGATCTCCTGGACCGCGTGACCGTCTGGGCCGAAGAGGACCTCGACTACGACGGGGAGGGCGAGAGCGGGCTCCCGGTCGAGATCGACACCGCGGTCATCGGCGCCGACCGCTACCTGTTCAGCCCCGGCGACTTCGCGGCGATCGTCGCCGAGTACGGGCGCCGGCACGACCTCGATCGGGTCGTCGTCGATCCGGAGTTCCGGCCCGGCGGGAGCGCCCCGATGCTCCGGCCCTTCGAGGTCGAACTCGCGCGGTCGCCGCTCTCTGTCGAGGAGGCGCCCGGCGGTCGGCCGACCGCCCGGAGCCGGCTCGTCTCGCGAACGACTCTCGGGAAGGGCGTCGCGACCTTCGGCGCCACGTTCGCCTTCTATCTCGTCGTCGCCGGGTCGCTGTCGCCGTTCGATCTCGCGACGGGCGGGCTGACGGCGCTGCTCGCGACGATCGCGTTCTCCAACGTCGCCTTCGTGCTCTCCCCGTCGCCGAGGCGGACGGGCGTCCGGATCGCCCGGATGGCGCTTTTCGTGCCCTACCTCGTCTGGGAGATCACGAAGGCGAACCTCTCGATCGCGTACATCATTCTTCATCCGGACCTGCCGATCGACCCCGAGATGCGACGGTTCCGAGCGGGCGTGTGGGGCGGGCTCCCCGTGACGACGCTCGCGAACAGCATCACGCTGACGCCGGGGACGCTCACGGTCGACGTCGGCCGCGAGGGGCTCGACATCCACACGCTGACCGGCTCCGCCCGCGACGACCTCGCCGCCGGCGGGCTCGAACGGGCGGTCCGGTTCGTCTTCTACGGCCGCTCGGGCGCCCGCATCCCGACGCCGACCGAACGCGGGAGCATCTCGGTCGTCGAATCGAATGCGGACGACGGCACGTCCGACTCCGTCGCGACCGACGAGCAGATCGATCCGGCGCCGGCCGCCGACGCGACAGACGCCGCGCCGGAGGAGGACGACTGATGGCCGTCTCGGGACTGCTCCAGACGGTGCTTTTGGCCGCCGCGGCCGCGTTCGTCGTCTTCGCCGTCGTGCTCGTCTACCGGATCGTCGCGGGCCCGACGATGCAGGATCGGGTCATCGCGGTCAACGGGATCGGGACGAACGCGGTCGTCGTCCTCGCGCTCCTGGCCGCGGCGCTCGACCGGCCGGGCTACCTCGACGTGGCGCTCGTCTACGGGATGTTGAACTTCCTCATGAGCATCGCCATCTCGAAGTTCACCGTCGAGCGGGGCGGGGTGATCTGAGATGACGCCGACCGAGATACTGGTCGTCGCGCTCGTCGCCGCCGGGACGTTCTTCGCGTTCGTCGCGGTCGTCGGGATCGTCCGCCTGCCGGACCTCTACACCCGTGCGCACGCGACGTCCAAGAGCGACACCCTGGGGATCCTGCTCACGCTGAGCGGGGTCGCGCTGGTCTTCGGCGCCGACCTCGCGGTGGCGAAGACGGTCCTCCTGGGGCTGTTCCTGTTCGTGACGAACCCGACCGCCGCACACGCGATCACCCGCGCCGCATACGACCAGGGGATCGCCCCCTGGACACGGGAGGGAGACGAGTGAGCGCAGTCACGGCCGAGCTCGCGGTCGTCCTCACCTTCTCGGTGCTGACCGCGCTGGCGGCGATCTTCCTCCGGGACGTCCTCAACGCGATCATCGCCTTCGCGGCGTTCAGCTTCGGCATCGCCGTCGCGTGGCTTCTCCTGGCCGCCCCCGACGTCGCGCTGACCGAGGCCGCCGTGGGCGCCGGGATCACGACCGTCCTCTTCCTGGTGACGATCGCGAAGACGGTCCGGCCGGGCGGCGAGCGCCTCTTCGAGCCGATCGAGTGGCGCTCGGTCGCGGTGGTCGTCGTCCTGGCGGGGACGCTCCTGACGACCGTGCGGTCGCTGCCGGCGGTCGGCTCGCCGACCTCGCCGGTCGCGACCTCGCGGATCACCGAGTACTACCTGGAGAACGCCTACCCCGAGACCGGCGTCGAGAACGTCGTGACCGCCGTGCTCGCGGCCTACCGCGGGTTCGACACCCTCGGCGAGGCGACGGTGGTGATCGCCGCCGGGCTCGCGGTGCTTCTCGTCCTGCGACAGGAGGCCTACGTATGAGCGGAGATCCTGACAGAACCTACGTCGAGAGTACGATCATCATGACGACCGTCCGCGTCGTCGTCCCGTTCGTATTCACCTTCGGACTCTACGTGATGTTCCACGGGGCCGAGTCCGCGGGCGGGGGCTTCCAGGGCGGCGTCATCGTCGCCTCCGCCGTCCTCCTGCTGGCGTTCGCGTTCGGGATCGAGCCCACGCGCGCGTGGCTGGAGGGCCCGCTCGCCCAGGCCGCGATCGCGGTCGGAGGCGCGACCTTCGCGCTCATCGGCCTCGGCGCGGTGGTCGGCGGCGGCGCCTTCCTGGAGTACGAGGCGTACGGGCTCGGGACCCACGGCGTCAAGTACGGCATCGAGCTCGTCGAGCTCGGGATCGGCGCCATCGTCTCGGCCGTCCTCGTCAGCCTCTTCTTCAGCCTCGCGCGGGGCGACTTCGTCGTCGCCGGCGAGGCTGTCGAGACCGAGGCCGACAGCGAGGGGGGTGAGCGCGCGTGATCGACCTGCTCGCGACCCACTACAACTACCTCGTGTACGTGGCGCTCGTCGGTATCGGCCTGTACGGCGTCACCGCCAGCTCGAACCTCGTGAAGAAAATCATCGGTCTCAACGTCTTCCAGGTCGGGATCTTCCTCTTTTTCGTCACGAGCGGCTACATCCGGGGCGGCTCGCCGCCCGTCGTCCACGGCCACGGCGCCGAGACGTTCGTGAGCCCGCTGCCGCACGTGCTCATCCTGACCGCCATCGTCGTCGGCGTCAGCCTGACCGCCGTCGCGCTGGCACTCGTCGTGCGGATCTACAACGCCTACGGGACGCTCGACGAGGAGGCCATCCGGGAGGTGCAGCTCGATGACTGACGCCGTCGCCCTGCTCGTGGCCGTGCCGATCCTGCTCGCGCTGGTGCCGGTGGCGTTCGGCCGCCGCTGGGACCGCGTCGGCTGGGCGACGGCCGCGGTCGCGGCGCTCGTCCATCTCGGGCTGTCGCTTGCTGTCGCCGCGAAAGTGTTCGCCACCGGGTCGTTCACCTACGCGGTCGGGGACTACGCGCCCCCGTTCGGGATCGAACTCGTCGCCGACGGCGTCAGCGCGACGCTCGTGGTCCTGACCTCCGTCGTGACCGTCGCGGTCGTCGCCTACGCGCGGACGGCCGGGCCGCACTCGAACAGCTTCTACAGCGAACTGCTCCTCCTGACCGCGGGGATCTCGGGCGTCTTCGTCACCGGCGACGTGTTCAACCTCTACGTGTTCATCGAGATCACGGGGCTGGCGACGTACGCGCTGGTCGCGACCGGCGACGACCCCGCCGCGGCGCTCGCGAGCCTGAAGTACCTGCTCGTGGGAACCATCGGCGCGTCGCTGTACCTCCTGGGCGTCGGCTACCTCTACATCGCGACGGGGACGCTGAACATGGCCGACCTGTCGACGCAGCTCCCGGAGGCCGGCTACGGCTCGCCGCTGGTCCTCACGGGATTCGCCCTGCTCGTCGTCGGCCTCGCGGTCAAGGCCGCGCTCTTCCCGCTCCACACCTGGCAGCCCGGCGCCTACGCCGAGTCGCCCCACAGCGTCACCGCGTACATCTCGGCGCTCGTGTCGACGGCGGCCGCCTACGCGCTGTTCCGGATCGTCTACGCCGTGTTCACGCCCGCCTTCGACGCCGCCGTGCCGTTCGCGCTCGACGCGCTCGTCGTCCTGGCGTCGGTGAGCGTCGTCGTCGGCTCCGTGCTGGCGGTCCTCCAGTCCGACCTCAAGCGGATGCTGGCCTACTCCTCGGTCGCGCAGTTCGGCCTCGTGATCGCCGGCTTCGCGGTCGCCAATTCCACCGCGGTGACCGGCGGGCTCGTCCACCTCGTCGGCCACGCGGTGATGAAGGCCGGGCTGTTCGTCGGCGTGGGCGCGCTCGCGAGCGTCGCGGGCGGCCGCACCGTCGACGACCTCGCCGGCGTCGCCGACCGCGCGCCGCTGACCAGCGCCGCCTTCGCGGTCCTGGCGTTCGCGCTGGTCGGCGTGCCGCCGGCGATCGGCTTCGCCGGGAAGTGGCACATCGTCCTCGGCGCGGTCGAGGGCGGCCGCTGGGGCGTCGCGCTCGTCGCTGTGGTGAGCACGCTCCTGACGCTCGCGTACTTCGCGCGGGTCGTCGAACGGATGTACTTCCGCGACGCGCCCGCGCCGGCCGAGGAGGTCGCGGGCGAAGTTGCGGACGGCGGCGACGACACGCTGGCCGCAGACGGCGGGGCAGCGAGCGAGTCGGCGGCCGATGAGACGGTCGACGCGGATGCGGAGGCGGCGGCCGGCTCGGTCCCGCCGACGGCGCGCGCCATCGTCGTCGGCGCCGCGGTCGCCGCCGTGGTCCTCGGCCTGTTCGCGGTCGAGCTGATCGACGTCTTCGAGCCCGTGCTGGAGGTGTACTTCTGATGGAGATCGAATCTCTCAGGCCGCTCGCGGCGGTGCTGCTCCCCGCGGTCGGCGTGTTGGCTATCGTCGCATCGCACCGCAGACCCGACGTCCGCGAGGGCTTCACCATCCTCACCGCGCTCGCGACGTTCGGCACCGTCGCCAGCCTCGTCCCGCCGACGCTCGCGGGGACGACCCACGTCACCCGGCTGGGGACGTTCGTGCCCGGGATCGACCTCGCGCTCAGCGCGGACCCGCTCGGGATGGTCTTCGCGCTCCTGGCGAGCGGGCTGTGGCTCGTCACGAGCTTCTACAGCATCGGCTATATGCGCGGCCTCGACGAGCACTCCCAGACGCGGTACTTCGCGGCGTTCGCGGGCAGCGTCGGCTCGGCGCTCGGCGTCGCGTTCGCGTCGAACCTCGTCGCGCTGTACGTCTTCTACGAGCTCCTGACGGTCGCGACCTACCCGCTCGTCGCCCACGACGAGAGCGACACCGCGCGGAAGGCGGGCCGGAAGTACCTCACCTACACCTTCGGCGGCGGCGTCGCGGTGCTGGCGGGGACCGTGTTGGTCTTCTGGACGACCGGCACGGTCGCGTTCACGCCCGGCGGCATCGCCGAGATCGCGAGCGCCGATCCCGTCCTCGCGCGGGCGGCGTTTGCGCTGCTCGCCGGCGGCTTCGGCGTGAAGGCGGCGCTCATCCCCGTCCACTCGTGGCTCCCCGACGCGATGGTGGCGCCGACGCCCGTCTCCGGGCTCTTACACGCCGTCGCGGTCGTCAAGAGCGGCGTGTTCGGCATCGCGCGGGTGGTGCTGGACGTCTTCGGCCCGCAGACCGTCGCGGACCTCGGCGTCGGCCTGCCGCTGGCGACGGTCGCGGCGATCACGATCGTCGTCGCGAGCGTGATCGCGCTCCGGCAGGACAACCTCAAGCGCCGGCTGGCGTACTCGACGATCAGCCAGCTGTCGTATATCGTCCTGGGGCTGGGCCTGCTGTCGCCCGCGGCGCTCGTCGGCGGGCTGCTCCACATCCCCGCGCACGCCTTTATGAAGCTCACCCTGTTCTTCTGTGCGGGCGCGATCCACGTCGAGACCCACACCGACGACATCAGCGAGATGGCCGGGATCGGAAAGCGGATGCCCGTGACGATGGCGGCCTTCGCGGTCGCGAGCGTCGGGATGGCGGGCCTGCCGCTCGTCGCGGGCTTCGTGAGCAAGTGGTACCTCCTGATCGGGAGCCTCGACAACGGGACGGCGGTCTTCGCGGGCGTCCTGCTCGTCTCGGGGCTGCTCAACATCGGCTACTTCTGGCCGATCGTCTACCAGGCGTTCTTCCAGACGCCGGAGGACAGCGACGCGAAGCCGCTCGTGGAGTTCCCGATGGGCGGGCGCCGCGTCCGCACGGACGGCGGCGAACGACCCGAGGAGGACGAACACGACGACGGCGGCGACGTTGAGGCCGCGGACGGACCCGACCCCGCCGGTCCGGAAGCAGAGCACGACGAGGTGCCGATCAACACCGCCGAGCGGATCGAGCCCGAGGTCGACCCCGACGTCGAGCCCTCCGAGAGCGAGGGTCAAGTCGAGGTCGGCGCGCGGGTCGAAGACGGCGAGTACGCCGTCGACCGGTACCCGAGCGATCACCTCCGCGACGACGGGAGCGACGGCGCCATAGACGGCGCCGACGACTCCGCGGGCGGGGAGATGTCGATCACGGAGGCCGGCGCCGACGACCACCACGTGGACCACGGCGGCCCGCCGGCCTCCGGCTGGGAGCGCCGCGGCTTCGGCGAGGAGAGCACGTGGTTCATGCTCGGGCCGATCACCGTCGTCGCGGCGGGCGCCATCGCGCTCGGCATCGCGCCGAAGGCGATGGTGTTCCTCGCGCTGATCCAGCGCGTCGTCGCGAACGCAACGGGGGTGGCGTTCTGATGAGCGGACTCGCCACCACGCCCGCGACGGCGACGACGCTCCTGGCGTCGGAGCCGGCGGGCTCGCTCCCGACGGTCGACCTGCCGACGGTCCTGCCGCCGGCGCTCGTGATCCTCGCGGTCGCGATCGTGATGCCCTTCCTCTCGCGGCGGCTCGGCCACGCGCTCGGCGTCGTCGCGACCGGCGGCGTCTCGCTGTGGTCGCTGCTCGTGCCGGCGGGCGTCTACCTCCCGGTCTCGTTCCTCGGCTTCGACGCGGTGCTGCTCAACGTCGACACGCTCTCGCGACTGATGGGCGTCATCTTCGGGCTGATCGGCGCCGCGGCGGTGCTGTACTCCTACTCGTCGGAGGCGACGAACCGCCAGACGGCGTTCGCGCTGGGCTACGTCGGCACCAGCGTCGGCGCGGTCTTCGCCGGCGACTGGCTCACGATGATCTTCTTCTGGGAGCTGATGGCTGTCACGAGCACCCTGCTCGTGTGGGACTACGGCGGCGAGGCCGTCCGCGCGGGCTTCCGGTACGCGGTCTACCACGGCCTCGGCGGCAGCCTCCTGATGGCGGCGATCGTCTGGCACTACGTCGAGGTCGGCTCGTTCCTGTTCAGCGCCAGCGCGGGAATGAGCGCCGGGATCCCGGCCGTCCTGGCGGCGGTCGGCATCGGCGTCAACGTCGGCTTCGTCGGCCTGCACACCTGGCTGCCGGACACCTACCCGCGCCCGCACGTCGCCGCCAGCGTCTTCCTGTCGGTGTACACGACCAAGACGGGCGTCTACGGCCTCGCGCGGGCGTTCCCCGACGGCAACCTCGCGATCGCGTACATGGGCGCGGCGATGGCGCTCGTGGGCGTGCTGTACGCCCTGCTCCAGAACGACATGCGTCGCCTGCTGTCGTACCACATCCAGTCGCAGGTCGGCTATATGGTCGCCGGCGTCGGCGTCGGGACGGCCCTGGCGACCGCGGGCGCGTTCGCCCACGTGTTCAATCACATCCTCTACAAGGCGCTGCTCTTCATGACCGCGGGCGTCGTCATCGCGCGGACCGACGAGCAGAGCCTGAAGTACCTCGGCGGCCTGGGCCGGGCGCTGCCTGTGACGGCGCTGGCCTTCACCGTCGCGGCGCTTTCGATCAGCGGCTTCCCCGGCTTCAACGGCTTCGTCAGCAAGGGGATGATCACCGCCGCCGCCCACGAGGAGCACCTCGACGGGATCTTCTACATCCTGCTCGCGGCGGGCGTCGGGACGTTCATGTCCTTCATCAAGTTCGGCTACTACGCCTTCCTCCGGTCGGGGACGGGCAACTGGACGCTCCGGCAGTCGGCGACGGGCCAGCGCGTCGCGATGCTCGGCGTCGCCGCGCTCTGTGTGATCCTGGGGCTCTACCCCGACGCGCTGTTCCTGCTGCTGCCCGGCAGCACCGCCGACGCCCACCCGTTCACGCTGAGCCACCTCGGCGAGGGCTTCCTGCTCGCCGCCCTGGGCGTCGTCGGCTTCGCGCTCCTGAAGAAGCCGCTCTCGAAGATCGGCAACGGCGTCGACGTCGACGTCGTGATCGAGCCCGCGACCTTCTACGGGATGCGCGGCCTCGTCCGGGGGACCACGGGCCTGTTCGCCGCCGTCGACCGCGCGGTCGTCGCGGCCACGAACGCCGCGCTCGCCGCCGCGTCCGACCCCTACGGGACGATCCGCGGGCCGGCCGTCGCCGTGATGGGCCGCGACAGCGAGTCGCTCCGCGAGGGGAGCCTCCGGGCGACGATCGCGACGAGCGTGCTGCTCGTGGCCGCGGTGCTGACCGCGACGCTCGTCGGCCTGCTGTAGGCCTGGACGGGGGCTTTTTACTCCGGGAGCACCTCGGCGATCCGGTCAGCGATCGCGCCGCCGAGTTCGGTCTTCGTCCCCGAGAACTCGACCGCGTCGTCGCCGTCGACGAACAGCGTCCGCGTCTCGTCGTCGCCCATCACGGAGGCGTCGTTGGCGACGACAAAGGCGAGGCCGACGCGGTCGCGGATCCCCCGCGCCGCCTCGGTCATCTCCGCGTCGTCGCCCGACGTCTCGGCCTTGAACCCGACGATCGGCAGGTCCGGGTGGGCCTCGCGGACGTCGTCCAGAAGCTTCGGCGTCGGGCGGAGTTCGAGCGTCCGCTCCTCGCCCGAGCGGAGCTTCTCGTCGGCCCGGTCGACGGTGTAATCCGAGATCGCGGCCGCGGAGACGACGGCGTCGGTATCGGCGTCGACTGATTCGAGGACGGCGTCGCGCATCTCAGCGGCGGACTCGACCGTCACGGCGTCGGCGTAGTGGACGTCGCCGCCGGGGTGGACGAGCGTGACGTCGGCGCCGCGGACGTGACAGGCGCGCGCGACCGCGCGGCCGGTCTTGCCCGACGCGCGGTTCGTGAGAATCCGCACGGGATCGATCGCCTCGGCGGTCGCGCCCGAGGTCACGACGACGTGGCGGCCGGCGAGGGACTGCTCGGCGGTCGCGCGGGCGGTCGCGGTGACCATCGCCGCCTCGGTCGCGATCTTCGCCTTCCCCTCTTCGATCCGCGGGTCGACGAAGTCGACGCCCCAGGACGACACGCGGTCGATGGCATCGAGCACGCCGGGGTGGTCGTACATCGGCTCGTGCATCGCGGGCGCGATCACGACGGGCACGTCCGCGCCCAGCGCGGTGGTCGCACAGGTCGTCACCGGCGTGTCGTCGACGGCGCCGGCGATCTTGCCGACGGTGTTGGCCGTCGCGGGCGCGATCAGCAACACGTCGGCCCAGCCGTCGCGGCCGCAGAGCTCGACGTGTTCGACCAGGCCCGTGATCTCGGTCACGACGTCGTTGTCGGTCGCGAACTCGACCGCCCAGGGGTGGACGATGCCCCGCGCGCTCTCGGTCATCACGCCGCGGACCGACGCCCCCTGCCGCCGCAGTTCGTGGGCGAGTTCGACCACCTTCACGGCGGCGATGCTCCCCGAGACGCCGAGCGCGACGTTGACACCCTCCAGCATCGCTCCTCGATTCGGGGGCGGCGAATAAAACTCCCCGCTCTTCGGCGGCCGTCGCCGGACCGGCGTGTCGGTCCGCCTCAGGCGCCGCGCGGGTCGGTCGGCGTCGGGGACGTGCCTCGCTTGTGTGCGGTGGCGGCGTGTCGGTCGAGCAGGTCGGTCACGGTCGCCTCGTCGACGTCGAGCCGTCGCGCGACGGTGTCGGCGTCGCACCTCTCGTCGACGCCGAGCCGCAGGACTGAATCGACGACGCCGTACGGCGCCCCGAGGTCGTCGGCGTCGACCTGGCCGGCGAGAAAGCCCGCGCTGGGCGCTTTGTCGACGACGAACTCGGGCACGTCGAGGACCTCGGCCAGCGCCCGCACGTCGGTCTTGTAGAGGTGGCCGATCGGGAGGAGGTCGGCCGCGCCGTCGCCGTGCTTCGTGAAGTAGCCGAGGAGCCGCTCGCTCCGGTTCGTCGTCCCGCAGACCAGCCGGTCCGTCGCGTTGGCCGCGAGGTACGCCAGCGCCATCCGGAGCCGGGCGACGGCGTTGCCGGCCGGGACGGCGGCTCCGACCAGGTGGTCCGGGGCGAGGGGATCGCCGACGAGATCGACCGCAACCCCGGGACGATCCGGAACCAGATGCAGAGCCTCCGCGCGCTCCAGTTGGTCGAGGGCATCCCCGGCCCGAAGGGCGGATACAAACCGACCGCGGACGCCTACGAGGCGCTCGACGTCGAGCGGATGGACGAGCCCGCTCAGGTGCCGGTCGAGCAGAACGGCGGGGCCGTCGAGGGCGTCAACGTCGAGGAGGTCGACCTCGCCACGGTCCACCATCCGGACCTGTGCCGCGCGGAGGTGCGGTTCCGGGGATCGGTCCGGAGGTTCTCGGAGAGCGACCACGTGACCGTGGGACCGACCCCGTCGACCGGCCTGCGGCTGTCGGGCACGGTCGACGCCGTGAACGCCGACGAGAACACGCTCATCCTCACTGTGCGGCAGACGAACACGCCCGCGGGGCAGTCGGCCGGCTGAGGCCGCTTCGCCGGCGACCGCTCCGACCGCGAGGCGCGCCCGTTTTGTCCGTCGACCGCCTACGGCGCGGCGATGACAGCAGAACGCTGGTGGGTCAGACTGGCCGCCCGGTGGCTGGCCCGCGTCGACGGCGTCTCCGGAATGGTTCGCCTGGCGATGCTCGGGATGACCGGGCTCTCGACCGCGACGATCACCCTCCGACAGTACGGCCACGGCGAGTACGCCTGGCCGCTGATCGGTGTCACCCTCGGCGGGACGCTGCTCTTCACGTACTTCTACACCGAGGGCGGCGTCTGGAACCAGATGTCGCGGGACCGTCAGGACCTGTCGAGCAACTTCGCGAACCCCTCGATGCGGATGAACAACGAACTGCTCGCGCGGGCGGTCCTCGCGGCCCAGGAGAAGCGCGAACTGACCGAGGCGGAGCGCCAGGCGATCAAGGCCGAACTGGACGACGCCTTCGAGGAGTACCGCGACGGGATCGAACTCGACGGCATAGACGGATAGCCCCCCGCCGAGCCCGCTACTCGTCCAGTCGGCCCAGGTCGTCCTCGACGAGGCTCGGGTGCGTCCGCTGTGGCTCGGGGTGCGGGTCCTCGAAGGCCCGGCGTATCCGGTCGCGGGCGGCCGCCCGGCGTCGCTCGCGCTCGTCGGCGTCGATCTCCTCACAGCCCGGCGGGACCTCCCGACCCCGGTCGGTGAAGTAGCCCTCCGGCGTCACCCAGTCGTTGTAGTACGGCGTCTCGGAGTCGTGGACGACGGTCAGTCCGACCTCGGCGCCGTGGCCGGCCGCGACGACGGCCTGGTGGTACTTCTCGGTGAGGCGCCCCGCGGCGTAGACGCCCTCGACGGCCGTCCGGCCCAGCTCGTCGACGTCGACGTAGCGCTTCGAGCCCGCGTCGCGGATCTCGACGCCGAGGCCGTCGAGGTAGGAGACGTCCGACCACGACGCGGCGATCACGGCGTCCGCGCGGGTCGACCACTCCGCGGGCGCGTCGGCGTCTGCGTCTCCGTCGTCGGCAGGTGCGTCGCCGGCCTCGACGCGGACCTCGAAGCCGTCGCCGCTCGCGACGACGTCGGCGACGCGGCCGGAGCGCCGGCGGGCGCCGCTCTCGTCGGCCTGCTCGCGCAGGAGATCGAGGAAGCGTCGCGGGTCGACGCCGCCGGGGAAGCCCGGCATATTCTCCAGGTGTGCGTTGCGCGCGAGGATGCTCTCGGGCGCGTCGACGACGAGCGTGTCGAGGCCCGCGCGGGCGGTGAAGGTGGCCGCCGTCAGCCCGGCGACGCCCCCACCGACGACGAGGACGTCCGCGGCGTCGGGGGCCTCTGTCGGCGCTGCGTCGGAGTCGGTGTCGCGAGAGGACATACGCGCCGAGACGCCGCCGGAGGCCGTGAGTGTCACGGTCCGGCGGCGCTCGGGCGTCGGAAGGGAAAGAGAGAATCAGTACTCGGAGTCGGTGTCGTAGAGCTGCTCGTCGTCGCGGGCGTCGACGGAGGCGAGCCCCGCGGGCACCCGACCCGGCTCGACGCGGAGCCGCCAGGAGCGGTCGCCCAGCGGCGTCGCCTCCGCCAGCCGGAACGGCGTCTCGGGGAGCCGCCGGGCGAGGGCGATCGCGATCGGGAGCGTCGGGAGCCGGCCGGTGCGCTCGGCGAGCGCGTAGTCGTCGATCGTGACCCGCCAGCCCGTCCCGTCGGCGCGGGCGACGCGGTAGCCGTCGACGAAGCCGACCCGGTCGAGGTGGGTCATCGTCGCCTCGACGCCCTCGTCGGGTCGCAGCGTCGCGGCCGCGTCGGGTGCGCGGAGCGACGACGCCGCCGAGGCGACGACCGCGGTCTGGTCCCGGCGGCCGGTCCGGTGGGCCAGTTCGCTCGTCATGCTCCACAGCATCGTGAGACAGAAGTCGTCGCGGTCCTCGACGACCTCCGCGAGCGTCAGGTAGGTCTCCATCGCCGCCGACTCGACCTCGCGGAGGCCCGCGTCCGAGAAGGCTTCGAGCACCGCGCCCGCGACGTCGTGGCAGAACGAGAGGTACCGCAGGCGCTCGTCGGCGCGGCCGGCCGTCGCGACGCCCGGCGGGGACTCCTCGACGTCGTGGACGAGCGGGTCGTAGAAAGGCACCTGCGGGTCGTACTGCCGGAGCGTCGCGCGGTACTCGGCGGTCACGTCGGCCGCCTCGGCCGCCGTGTCGCGGTCGTCGAACCGCAGGCCGGCGACCGGCGAGAGCTCACAGCCGGTCCGGCCGCAAACGACGGCGTAGGGCCCCTCGGGCGCGGCGAGCGCGTCCACGTGTCGGCGGATGTCCCGGAGCGTCGACCCGACCATCGACTCGAATATGAATGCTGAAAGACAAGTACGTTCCGGTCGGTGCGCGGTGCGGTCGCGCCGCCCGCAACGCTTTCCGTGTCGCGGTCCGAGGTTCGGGCGTGGACGAACTCGTCGTCAGCACCGTCGTCTACCTCCCGGCCGAGGAGGTCTACGAGTTCCTGCTCGACTTTCCCAGATACGCCCGCTACTCCGAGCACCTGCGGGACGTCACGCGGCGCCGCGGCGACGGCGGCGCCGGGACCCGCTATGCGATGCGCTTCGCGTGGTGGAAGCTCACCTATACGGTCGAGTCGGAGGTGACAGAGGTCGAGCGACCGGAGCGGATCGAGTGGCGGACGGTCCGGAACCTCGACGCCGGCGGGCGCTGGTGGATCGAGGCGCTCGACGAGGCGCCCGAGGGCGCCCCCGCGGGCACCGACGCGGCGACCCGCGTCTCCTTCGAGGTCGCGTACGACCCCGACTCGGCCAACGAGGGCGGGATCGACCTCCCGCGGTTCGTCTCGTTCGGGTGGGTGATCGACCGGCTCAAGCCCGCGATCACGAACGAGGCAGAGCGCGTCGTCGAGCGCGTCGTCGAGGACCTCGAAGGGCGCCGGCGGGCGGTCGACCTCACGGTCGAGCGGCGGTCGTAGGCCGAACCGCGCGATTTCCGGCGTCAGAGCGCGTCTCGGCCGCCTCACCGGCGTCGGAACGATGCCGAAAGAGGGATACCGCCTCGCCCGGCACAGTCGATACGAATGCATCGGGGTGGTCGTCAGTGCGCGTAGTCATCGTCGGCGCGGGCCAGGTCGGGTCCAGTATCGCGGCCGACCTCGCGGACACGCACGAGGTGGTCGTCGTCGACTGCGACGCCAACCGCGTCGAGGAACTGAACTACTCGCTGGACGTCCTCGGCGTGACCGGCGACGGGACGTCGATGGCGACGCTCGAAGAGGCGGGCATCGAGGAGACCGACATGGTGATCGCCTCGACCGACGACGACGAGACCAACATCGTCGTCTGCTCGACGGTGAAGGCGATCTCGGACGCGTTCACCATCGCCCGGGTGAAGAACACCGAGTACCTCCGGACGTGGCAGCGCTCCGAGCGCGCCTTCGGCGTCGACTTCATGGTCTGTACGAACCTGCTCGCCGCGGAATCGATCGTCCGGATGATCGGCCTGCCGGCCGCCCGCGACGTCGACCCCTTCGCCGGCGGGAAGGTCCAGATGGCCGAGTTCGAGGTCGACGACGACAGCCCCATCGCCGACCAGACGGTCGCCGAGGCCGACCGCTTCGACTCGCTGACGTTCGTCGCCATCCTCCGGAACGGCTGCGTCGAGATCGCCCGCGGCGAGACCGTGATCGAGCCGGGCGACCGCGCCATCGTCATCGGCTCGCCCGAGAGCGTCCAGGAGTTCGCGCGCTCTGTCGACCCCGAGGAGTCGCCCGGAGACGCCGAGGAGGTCGTCATCGTCGGCGGCTCGGAGATCGGCTACCACGTCGCGCGCCTGCTCGAATCGCGGGGCTTCAGCCCGCGGCTCATCGAACAGGACACGGAGCGGGCGCGCGAGCTCGCCGAGCGCCTCCCCAAGACGGTCGTGATGGAGTCGGACGCGACCGATATCGAGTTCTTGGAGCGCGAACACGTCGGCGAGGCCGACATCGTCGTCTCGGCGCTGGACTCCGACGAAAAGAATCTGCTCGTGTCGCTTCTGGCCCGCCGGATGGGCGTCGAGCGCACGGTCGCGATCATCGACGCCGACGAGTACGTGGACCTCTTCGAGACCGTCGGCGTCGACGTCGGGGTGAGCCCGCGGAGCGTCGTCGCCGAGGAGATCACGCGGTTCACCCGCGAGGGCGAGGCCGAGAACGTCGCGCTCATCGAATCGGACAAGGCCGAAGTGCTGGAAGTGGAAGTCGACGGCGAGAGCCTGCTGGCCGGCCGGCCGATCCGCGAGTCGGTCCGGGAGCTCCCCGAGAGCGTCGTGATCGGCGCGATCACCCGCGATCGTGAGTTCGTCACCCCGCGCGGCGACACCGTCGTCGAGGTGGGCGATCACGTCGTCGTCTTCGCCGGAATCGACGTCGTCGAGGACGTCGCGCCGCTACTATGACGCCGAACCTCCGCGTCGACGCCCGCGCCAGCCTCAGCCTCGTCGGGTCCGTCCTGAAGTACCTCGCGGTGCCGCTGTGTCTCCCGCTCGTCGTGGCGCTGTACTACGGCGAGACCGTCGTCCCCTTCGTCGGGACGATCCTCGTCACCGTCGCGGTCGGCGTCGGCCTCGAACGGCTCGATCCCGACCCCGACCTCCGGGCGCGCGAGGGCTTTCTGATGGTGGCGGCGACGTGGCTCGCGGTCGCCGTCGTCGGCGCGCTCCCCTACCTGATCGAGGCCCACGGGATCCCGATGGTCGTCGAGCCCGTCCACCCGGAGTCGACGCTCCGGAACCCCGCGAACGCGCTCTTCGAGACGATGAGCGGCTTCACGACGACCGGCGCGACCGTGCTCGGCGACATCTCCTTCGAGTCGCACACCCGCGCGATCATGCTGTGGCGCCAGCTCACCCAGTGGCTCGGCGGGATGGGGATCGTCGTCCTCGCGGTCGCGATCCTCCCGGAGCTCTCGGTCGGCGGCGCACAGCTGATGGACGCCGAGGCGCCCGGGCCGGGCATCGAGAAGCTCACGCCCCGGATCGCCGAGACCGCGCGGGCGCTGTGGGGCGCCTACCTCGGGCTGACCGTCCTCCAGATCGTCCTGCTGTACTCGCTGCACCTCGCGGGCATCGATCAGGCGATGACGTTCTACAACGCCGTCTCGCACGCGCTGACGACGATGCCGACCGGCGGATTCTCCCCCGAGGCGCGGAGCATCGAAGCGTTCAGCGCGGCCGCCCAGTGGATCATCATCCCGTTTATGCTCGCCGCGGGGACGAACTTCGCGCTGTTCTGGCACGTGCTCACCGGCGAGCCGAAGCGGCTCGTCCGCGACTCGGAGTTCCGGTTCTACGTCGGGACGATCGCCGTCCTGACGGGGATCCTTACGGCGGTGTTGTTCACCGGCGACGGGCTCGTCAGGTCGGTCCCGGCGGCGGCGACATTCGACGCGTCGTACCTGCGGACGTTCCGCGCGGAGATCGTGGGGCAGCTGGAGCCCGCGCTCCGCTATGCCGCCTTCCAGGTGGCGTCGATCGTGACGACCACGGGGTACGCGAATATGGACTTCAACGCGTGGGGCCCGGCCGCGCAGTACGTCCTGCTCTTCGGGATGTTCGTCGGCGGCTCCGCGGGGTCGACCGGCGGCGCGATCAAGATCGTGCGGTGGTACGTGATCCTGAAGTCGATCCGTCGTGAGCTGTTCACGACCGCCCACCCCGACGCAGTCCGCCCGGTCCGACTCGGCGGTCGCGCCCTCGACGAGCGCGCGGTCCGCGGGATCTACGCGTTCACGCTCCTGTATCTGATCATCTTCTTCGTCGGCTCCGGCGTCCTGTTCCTCGACGCGCTCCGGGTCGGCCTCGCCGTCACGGTCCTGGAAGTGATGTCGGCGACGGCCGCGACGCTGGGGAACGTCGGTCCGGGGTTCGGCGTGGTCGGGCCGATGGGGAGCTACCTCGCGTTCTCGAACGCGAGCAAGCTCTTTATGTTCGCGCTGATGTGGATCGGCCGGCTCGAAGTCATCCCCGTCCTGGTGCTTTTGACGCCGGAGTACTGGACGCGGTGAGCGACCGAGGACCCGGCTACGGGTCCAGGCCGTACAGCACCGACCGCGCGAAGACGAGGATGGGGATGATCTCCAGGCGGCCGACCCACATATTCAGGAGGAACATCGCCTCGGCGACGGGAGGCATCGTCGGCCCGGTGATGCCCGTCGAGAGCCCGACGTTCCCCTGGGCGGAGGCGACCTCGAAGAGCGCGTCGGCGTAGGTGAACTCCGGTCCGACGAGGTTGACAAGCACGAGGCTCGACCCCGCGAGGACGAAGAGCCAAAGCAGCGTGACGATGGCGGCCTCGGAGAACTCCCGCTCCATCTCCTCGCGGTTCAGCCGGCGGCCGTTCAGCCGCGTGCCGACGACCGCGCTGGCCGGGAGGAACACCCGGCGGAACTGCCAGGCGATGCCGCGGCCGATCACGTACCCGCGGATGATCTTGATGCCGCCGACGGTCGAGCCGGCCGCGCCGCCGAGCACCATCGCGCCCGACAGGAGGAGCTTCCCCCCCGCGGCCCAGCGGCCGATCGGCGCGGACTGAAAGCCCGTACAGGTGAGCGCGCTGATCCACTGGAACGCGGAGTCGCGGGCGGCGTCGGCGGCGAGCGGCCCCAAGAGCGCGTCGACGCCGAGCCACGTCGCCGGGGTGAACGCGCCCTCGGCCGCCGGGATGGAGACGACGTTCTGGACCGCGAGCGCGACGACGCCGACGAGGAACAGCACGAAGAGCCACCGCGTCTGGAGGTCCGACGCGACCGCCCGGACGTCGCGGTCGGCCAGCACCGCGTAGTGGACGGGAAAGGCGATCGCGCCGAGCGCCATCACGGGCAGGAGCACCGACTCGATGAGCGGCGAGTCGTAGGTCGCGACGGAGTTGTCGGTGACGGAGAAGCCGCCCGTCGACAGCCCCGTCATCGCGTGGTTGAGCGCCTGCCAGGCCGCCTCCCACAGCGGGAGCTGCGAGCCGTAGTCAGAGGCGAGGATGGCGGCGAAGAGGACGAGCACCGACGCGAGGGTGTAGCCGACGAAGATCTTCCAGACGGTCCGGACCGTCGAGACCACGCTCGGGTGGATCTTCTCCTCGCGGGTCTCAGAGCGGTAGAGCGCGTAGCTCCCGCTGCCCGGTCGCGCCAGGATCGAGACGGTGAGGACGATCACGCCGACGCCGCCGACCCACTGGATGAGCGAGCGCCACCACTGGATCGACCGCGGCAGCGACGGCTCGTGGACGGCCATCGTGAGCCCGCTGCCGGTCCAGCCGCTCATACTCTCGAAGAGGGCGTGGAGCGGATCCGCGAAGTACACGAGGCTCGACTGACCGTAGGCGACGCCGTCGGGCACGTAGCCGACCGCGACCGCCGGGGGGACGAAGTGGGCCGCGAGCAAGAACGGCAGTGCCCCGAAGAGGGCGACGAGCAGCCAGCCCGACGCGGCGATGATCATCCCGTGTTTCATCCGCGGGTCGGGCGCGTCGGCGAACGCGCGGCGGGCGCCGAGTCCGATCGCGGCCGTCACGCCGCCCGCGAGCGCGAACGCGAGGGCGACGTACCACTCCCGGAAGACGGCCGCAACCAGGACGGAGACGGTCATCAGGACGGCCTCCATCGTCAGCAGCGAGCCGACGTCGCGGGCGATCGTCGCCAGATCGCGCGGCCAGCCCGCGACGTCCCTGTCGCGCCGGCGGGGCATCAGTGGTCCTCGTAGTGACCGAACACGTCGGTCACCTCCGGCGTCGCCCCCTGGGCGGAGTAGACCGTCAGGAGGTCGCCGGCCTGGAGGACCGTGCCGCCGTTCGGCGTGATCGGATCGCCCTCACCGTCGCGCTCGACGGCCACGATGAGCATATCGCTCCGGAGGTGCCCCTGGTCGGCCGCCTCGCGGATCGACAGCCCGGCTATGGGCGCGTCGGCGTCGACCTCGATCTCGAAGACCTCGGCCTGCTCGCCGATCCGCATGTAGTCGACGATGGAGGGCCGCTTGACGGCGCGGTAGAGGTACTCCGCGATCAGCCGCTGTGGGTTCTCCATCGTGTTCACGCCGATCTGGCGGTAGAGCGTCATATGCTCGGGGTTGTGGACGACGGAGACGATGTCGGGGATCTCCAGTTCCTTCGAGAGCAGACAGACCATAATGTTCGTCGCGTCCTGGTCGGTGGTGGAGATGAGCGCGTCGGCGCGCTCGGCGCCGGCGTCGCGCAGCGTCTCCTTCTCGGTGGCGTCGTCGTTCAGGACGAGGCAGTCGAACGCCGTCGCGGCGGCCTCGGCCTTCGCCTCGTCGCGCTCGATGACGACGACCTCGTTCCCGCCCTCGGTGGCGATCTCGATGAGCGGCGTCCCGATGTTGCCGGCGCCGACGACGATGATGTACATCTCGGTGTTGGCGCTCTTCGGGCCAGCGTTGAAAACATACCGCTGCTCGCGTCGGCGCCGATGCCGCCGTCGACCGCCTCCCGCGGAAATCGCCGCGCGGCGGGGCCGGTCAGTCCTCGACGGCCGAGGCCGCCCGGACGATCGCTTCCTCGCCGAACTTCGGGCCGATCAGCTGCAGTCCCACGGGGAGGCCGTCGGCCTCACCCGCCGGCACCGAGATCGCCGGGAGGTTCGCGAGGTTCACCGGGACGGTGTTGGCGTCCATCAGATACAGCTGGAGCGGGTCGTCGAGGCTCTCGCCCAGTTCCGGCGGCAGGACGGGCATCGTCGGCGTCGCCAGCACGTCGGCCTCGTCGAGCGCCTCGTCGAAGTCGCGCTTCACCCACGCGCGGGCGTCCTGGGCCTTCTTGTAGTACTTGTCGTGGTAGCCCGCCGACAGCGCGTACGTGCCGAGGAGGATCCGGCGCTTTACCTCCTCGCCGAATCCCTCCTCGCGGGCGCGGGCGAAGGCGTCGTTCCAGTTGCCCTCGTAGCCGCCCGATTTTCCATATCGGACGCCGTCGAACCGCGCGAGGTTCGAGGACGCCTCCGACATCGCGATGACGTAGTACGCCTGGACCGCGTGCTCGACCGAGTCCAGCGAGACCTCGACGGTCTCGGCGCCCTGCGCGCGGAGGTCAGAGAGCGCGGCCTCGAAGGTCTCGACGACGCGCTCGTCGGCGCCCTCCAGGAGGTCCGTGATGACGCCGATCGTGGTCCCGTCGACGTCGCCGTCGGCGGCCGCGGCGTAGTTCGAGTCCGCGGCGGGGTGCGCCTCGTCGGCGCCCTCGTCCGCCCCGTCGGGGCCGGCCGCCGAGCCGTACTGCGTCGTCGCGTCGCGCGGGTCCGGCCCCGAGATGACGTCCAAGAGCGCGGCCGCGTCCTCGACGGTGTTCGCGATCGGCCCGATCTGTTCGAGGGAGTTGGCGTAGGCGACGAGGCCGTAGCGGGAGACGAGACCGTAGGTGGGCTTGATGCCGACGACGCCGCAGAACGCCGCGGGGTTGCGGACCGATCCTCCAGTATCCGACCCGAGCGCGAGGTCGGCCTCGCCGCCCGCGACGGCGGCCGCCGAGCCGCCCGAAGAGCCCCCGGGGACGCGCGCCTCGTCGACGGGGTTCTTCGCGGGGCCGAACGCGGAGGTCTCGGTCGTGCCGCCCATCCCGAACTCGTCCATATTGGCCTTGCCGACGATGGTCGCGCCCGCCGCTTTCAGCCGCTCGACGACCGTCGCGTCGTACGGCGGCACGTAGTCGTCTAACATCGCGGAGCCGCAGGTCGTGCGGACTCCCTCGGTGCTGATGTTGTCCTTGACTGCGACTCGCATCCCCGAGAGCGGGCCCTCCGCGTCGCCCTCGAGCTCTGCGTCGGTGATGAACGCGTTCAGGCCCATCTACGACACCCGCGGCCCCTTGAAGAAGCCGTCTTCGGTCTCCTCGGCGTTCCGGAGCGCCTCCTCCTGATCGAGGCCCTCTGTGACCTCGTCTTCGCGCATCACGTTCACGAGCTCCGGCTCGCTGTCGACTTCGGGCACCTCGTCGAGGGCCTCGAAGTACTCGAGGATCTCCGCGAACTGCGTCGTGAACGCGTCGACTTCGTCCTCGGCGAGGTCGACGCGCGCCAGTTCGGCGACGTGTTCGACCTCCTCGGCGTCGACGGGCGTCTCGCTCATGTCCGAGGAGAGCCGTGGCCCGGGAGTAAGGGTTTCGGTGCGCTCCGGGGCGGGCGATCCGGGCGTCGGATCGCGTCCGCCGTGGATAGTAAGAGACTCGGCGACCCCGCCGAACGGGTGAGTATGGAGACGACGCGGCATTTCACTGCGACGGTCTACATCGTCGAGGGCGGCGCGGTCGCGCTACACCACCACGACCGGCTCGGGATCCGGATTCCGCCGGGCGGCCACGTCGACCGCGACGAGGTCCCCCACGAGGCGGGCCTCCGGGAGGTGTACGAGGAGACGGGGCTCGACGCGGAACTGCTCGACCGCACGGAGCCCGTGGGCGCGCCGGCCGGCGAGCGGCTCCCCCAGCCCCGCCACCAGATGCTCTACGACATCAACGTCCACGACGACGGCAGCGTCGGCCACCAGCACATCGACCACGTCTACTACGCCCGCGTCGACTCCCGCGAGATCGACCCCGCCGGCGACGACGAGGCCGACCCCGAGGTCTGGGAGTGGTACGACGAGCAGGACCTGAAGGGGAGCGACATCGACCCCGATACCGTCCAGTTCTCGCTGGAGGCCATCGAAGCGACCGAGCGCGCCGGAGACTGACGCCCTCGGCCTACTCCGTCGCCGCCCCGTCGCACAGCGACCGGACGTACCGCTCGACGTGATCGTCCATCCGGCGCTTGAAGCCCGCCTGCCGGGCGAGCCGGTCGAGTTCGCGGGAGACGTAGGTGCCGTACTGGACGGCCTTTTTGTCGGCGGTCCGGACCGAATCGGGGACGAGCCCGCGGGCCGCCTCCCGAAGCGCGACCTTCCGGACCCCGTCATCGACGAGCGACTCCCCGGGAAGCCGGAGCGCCGCGGCGACGACGTCGTCGTGGAGGAGCGGCGTCACGGGCTCGACGCCGGCCGCGCGGATCGCGAGGACGTCGCGCTCGGCCTGGGCGGGGATCGTCGCGAGCACCTCGCGGCGGGCCCCGCGGACGGTGTCGGCGTCGACTCGCGGGTCCTCTGGCGCCTTCGCGACCTTGGCGTACCCGCCGAACAGCTCGTCGGCGCCCTGGCCGAGCGCCAGCCGGTCGAAGCCGTCGGCGGCGGCGCGCCGAGCGACGAGATGGAGGGGAAGCGCGATCGAGAGGTCCATCGGGTTCGTGCGGCCGAGCGCGCTCGCCAGCCGGGGGACCGCCTCGCGGAGGTCGCCGTGGGTGAGTTCGACGACGCGCAGGTCCCGGTCCATCGCGTCCGCGGCCTCACGGGCGGCGGCGACGTCGTGACAGCCCTCGAAGCCCGCGACGTAGCAGGGGGCGTCGGGCACGCCCGCGGCGACGACCGCGGAGTCGACGCCGCCGGAGAACGCGACCGCGAGGTCGCCGCCGGCCGACGCGGAACCCTCGTCGGCGTCGACGGCCCGCGTCTGCGCCCGCACCGCCTCGCGCACGGCCGCGAGCGCGGGCTCACGGTCGTCGGGAGCGAGGTCGGGGAGCGTCCACACGCGGTCGCCGTCCGTCGGGCGGTCGCCCACCTGACGGGCGACTCCGGCGGGGACCGACGTCGGGTCCGAGAGGCGGGTCGGGTCGAACGCCCACGCCGACGGGTCGTCGGCGTCGACGAACAGGGGCCGTCGCCCGAGGACGTCGCGGACGAGTCGGTCGTCGACGCGCCCGGCGAAGCCCGCGGTTCCGGGGAGCGGGTCGGCCGAGCGGAGCGCGTCCCGAACCGTCGCGGCAGAGGCGCCGTCGAGGTCGGACGCCGCCCCGGCGTCGGAAGCAGCGGGCATCTACACGAGGTCCGAGACGGTGCGTTTGATCCGGCGCTTGACGCCGCCGCCGAACTGCCGGAAGGAGATCCGCCAGGGGGTCCGGTTCCCGACGACGCTCGTCTTCCCCTCGCGGACGGCTTCGAGGATGCCCTCGACCGAGCGGTCGTCGGTCGCGACCTCGGTGACGGCCTGGCCGACCATCTCGCCGATGTGCGCGTCGCTGCCGGCGGTCTTCGGGAGTTCTCGGGCGGTCGCGAAGCGCTCGGCGCGGCGGTTGGCCCAGCCGGTGAACAGCCGGGAGTTGTACACCTCGATGGCGTCCGCCCGGGCGAGCTGGTCGCGGGAGATGTGGGCGGCGACGCCGTGCCGCGAGGACTGGAAGGGGTGCGGCACGACCGCGAGGCCGCCCTGCTCGTGGATCCGGTCGAGCGTCTCGTCGTAGGAGAGCCCGGCGGGGACGAGCTCGTCGATGCCGAACGCGAGGATGTGGCCGACCTCGGAGGTGACCTCCATTCCCGGGACGCCGACGAGGCCGTACTCCTCGGCCTTCGCGGCGGCTTCGAGGCTCGCGTCGATCTCGTCGTGGTCGGTGACCGCCAGCGCGTCGAGGCCGACCGCCCGGGCCTGCGCTAAGAGCAGGTCGACCGGGTCGCGGCCGTCGTACGAGAGCGACGAGTGCGCGTGCAGCTCGACCGATAGCACGAGTGGCCGTAGTGACCCGGATTAAAAAAGCGACCCGATCCGTGCCGCGGCCCACGTCGCCTCCGCGACGCCGACCGCTCCGCCCCGCAGGGCGCCGCGCGTCCGGATGAGATACACGTCCGTGCATACAGAAAAGCATTAATTCGGCCTTCTTGAACAGGTAGGTGAATGAGCCTGGCGGACTCCGACCGCGAACTCGTGACGGCCGAACTCGGGCGCGATCCCACCCCGACCGAGGCCGCGCTCTTCGAGAATCTCTGGAGCGAACACTGCGCGTACCGCTCGTCCCGACCGCTTCTTTCGGCGTTCTCCTCCGAGGGCGACCAGGTCGTCGTCGGCCCCGGCGACGACGCGGCCGTCGTCCGCGTCCCCGACAACGGCGGCGAGAGCGACGCGGAGGCGTACGTGACGATGGGCATCGAGAGCCACAATCACCCGTCGTACGTCGACCCCTACGACGGCGCGGCCACGGGCGTCGGCGGGATCGTCCGCGACACCCTCTCGATGGGGGCCTACCCCATCGCGCTCGCGGACAGCCTCTACTTCGGCGGCTTCGACCGCGAGCACACCCGCTACCTGTTCGAGGGCGTCGTCGAGGGGATCTCCGACTACGGCAACGCGATCGGCGTGCCGACCGTCGGCGGGAGCGTGGAGTTCCACGACGACTACGAGGGCAATCCGCTCGTCAACGTCGCCTGCGTCGGCCTCGTCGACGAGGAGCGGCTCGTGACCGCCGAGGCCCAGGAGCCAGGGAACGAGCTCGTCCTCGTCGGCAACGCGACCGGCCGGGACGGCCTCGGCGGCGCGTCGTTCGCGAGCGAAGACCTCGCTGAGGACGCCGAGACCGAGGACCGCCCCGCCGTGCAGGTGGGCGACCCCTACTCGGAGAAGCTGCTGATCGAGGCGAACGAGGAGCTCATCGACGGCGGGCTGGTCCGGTCCGCCCGCGACCTCGGCGCGGCCGGCCTCGGCGGCGCCTCCTCGGAGATGGTCGCGAAGGGCGGCCTCGGCGCGCGGATCGACCTGGAGCGAGTCCACCAGCGCGAGCCGAATATGAACGCCCTGGAGATCGTCCTCGCCGAGTCCCAAGAGCGGATGTGCTACGAGGTCCGGCCGGAAGACGTCGAGCGCGTGGAGGAGATCGCCGGGAAGTACGACCTCGGCTGTTCGGTCATCGGCGAGGTCAGCGAGGGGAACTACGTCTGCACCTTCGAGGGCGAGACCGTCGTCGACGTGCCCGCGGAGTTCCTCGCCGACGGCGCGCCGATGAACGACCTCGACGCCGTCGAGCCGGCACAGCCCGAGCCCGACCGACCGGACGTCGACCTCCAGTCCGCGTTCGAGGCCGTGGTGGGCGCGCCGAACACGGCCTCCAAGCGCTGGGTCTACCGCCAGTACGACCACGAGGTCGGCGCGCGGACGGCGCTGAAGCCCGGCGACGACGCCGCCGTGATGGCGGTCCGCGAGGCCGGCACCGGACTGGCGCTGTCGGCCGGCGCGGTGCCCGCGTGGACCGACTGCGCACCCTACGACGGCGCGCGCGCGGTCGCCCTGGAGAACGCCACCAACCTCGCCGCGAAGGGCGCGACGCCGCTGGCGGCGGTCGACTGCCTGAACGGCGGCAACCCCGAGAAGCCGGACGTCTACGGCCGCTTCACCGCGATCGTCGACGGGCTCGCCGATATGTGCCGAGACCTCTCGGTCCCGGTGGTCGGCGGCAACGTCTCGCTGTACAACGACTCCGCGGCGGGGCCGATCCCGCCGACGCCGACGCTCGCGATGGTCGGCACGAAGCCGGGCTACGAGGCGCCGTCTGCGGCCCTCGACGGGCGCGGGACGCTCCTGCTCGTCGGCGCCGGAAGCGACGCGCTCGGCGGCTCCGAACTGCTCGCGGAGGTCGGCGGCGCGGACCGGTTCCCGACGCTCCCCGAGAACGCGAGCGAGGTCGTCGCGACGCTCGCCGAGGTCGCGAACGCGGACGCTACGCTCGCGACCCACGACGTCAGCAACGGCGGCCTCGCGGTGACGCTCGCCGAGATGATCACCGCGGACGCGGGCGCCGACGTCGCCGTCGAGGACGTCGCGTCGCTGTTCGCTGAGACGCCGGGGCGCGCGGTCGTCGAGACCGAAGCCCCCGAGGCGGTCCACGCCGCGTTCGACGGCGTCGCGCCGGTGGCGGAGCTGGGCGAGGCGACCCGGGACGGAACGCTGTCGCTGTCGGTCGGCGACGAGCGGCTCGCGGTCACGAGCGAAGAGGTCGCGGCGCTCCGGGACGTCATCGAAGCGGAACTCGACTGAGGCCGAAAACGGACGTTTTTCGTGTCGGTCGGCGACGGGCGGTTCGATCGCTGTTCAAGCCATCAGACCAAAAGCGGGACGCCGAAAACGACGACGAGCCCGACGACGAGGACGACGAGTCCCGTCGTGACCTGGCTCATCCCGAAGTCCTGCATCGGCGCGGTGACCCGTCCCTCGTCTTCGTCGTGTCCGTGGTCGTCGTGTCTGTGGTCGTCGTGCCCGTGGTCGTCGTGATCGCTCATACCCGAGCGATCGAGCGCCGGCTACTAAAACGCTCCCGATCCGAGTGGAGAGGGCGAACAGGCGACACGGCCGCCGCTCCGCGACGCGGCGTGTCGCACACCCGCGGGCGCGTCGCGGCAGTCCTCAGCGCACGGCGCGTCTGGCCCCGTGTTCGCATAAAAACGATCGCCTCGGGCGGTCACGAGTCCCGCCCGAAGATCCGGCTGTCAGTCGGCGTCGCCCGGCGCTTCTTTCGGAGGTAGTACAGGAAGAACCCCGAGATGCCCGCCGTGTAGGGCGTGACGACCGCGGCCTGTGCGAGGATGTCGGTCGGGACTCCGAGGGAGAGCCGCGTCACGCCGCCGACGAAGATCAGGATCGAACCGAAGATCGCGACCGCGAAGGCGACCTCTCCGGCCCGCAGCAGGCGGGGGCTGTATCCGCCGGGGCGGTAGCCGCAGACCGGACACTGGGCCGCGTCGACCGGGATCGACATCTCACAGCGGTCGCACGGGGCGGTCGCCTCGGCGCCGGCCGCGGAATCGGCGCCACCGTCGCGGTCGTCCCCGTCGGCGTCGGCCGACATATTCGAAGCACGGGAGCGGATCGGATTGAATCGTTCGGCCGGCTGGGCGCCCGTTCGGACCGCTTTTGGGGGCGGGGGGCCTATCACGATCCATCGATGACCCTCACGAAGCGGATCATTCCCTGTATCGACGTCGACCTCGACGACGACGGGAATCCGGCGGTCTACACCGGCGTCAACTTCGAGGACCTGAAGTACACCGGCGACCCGGTCGAGATGGCAAAGCGGTACAACGAGGCCGGCGCCGACGAGTTCGTCTTTCTCGACATCACCGCCTCGGCCGCGGGCCGCGAGACGATGCTCGACACCGTCTCGCGAGTCGCCGACGAGGTGTTCATTCCCCTCACCGTCGGCGGCGGGATCCGCACCCGCGAGGACGTCAAGGAGACGCTCCGGGCCGGCGCGGACAAGGTCTCGATCAACACCGCCGCGCTGGAGAACCCGGACCTGATCGACGAGGGCGCCCGCGCGTTCGGCTCGCAGTGCATCGTCATCTCGGTGGACGCGCGCCGGCGCTTCGACGAGGAGGGCGAGCACTACGTCGAGGTCGACGGCGAGTCCTGTTGGTTCGAATGCACCATCAAGGGCGGCCGCGAGGGCACCGGCGTCGACGTGGTCGAGTGGGCGAGCGAGGCCGAGTCCCGCGGCGCGGGCGAGCTGTTCGTCAACTCCATCGACGCCGACGGGACGAAGGACGGCTACGACATCCCGCTGACGAAGGCCGTCTGTGACACCGTCTCGACGCCCGTGATCGCCTCCTCGGGATGCGGCGGCCCCGAGGATATGTACGAAGTGTTCACCGAGGCCGGCGCGGACGCGGGACTGGCGGCCTCGATCTTCCACTTCGGCGAGTACAGCATCCAGGAGACGAAGGAGTACCTCGACGAGCGCGGCGTGCCCGTCAGGCTTTAGCTTAGGTCGCGGCCTCGAACGCCGCGGAGAACTCGTCGACGGTCGACTGGACGTGTCGGGAGGCGTCGCCCAGCGCGTCGAGGGGGTCGACGCCGTCTTCGGTCTTGATCGAGAGGATCGGTTCGGTCTGGCCGCCGGACTGTTCGGGGTTCACGTCGTAGGTCGCGGCGGCGACGCCCTCGGTCTCCAGGAGCGCGCCCTTGATCACGTTCATAAAGGTGTGGTCCTCCCCGGCGACCTCGATGCGGAGTTCCTCGTCGGTCTTGTCGATGACCCGCAGTTCCATACCCGCTCTTTCCCGGCGACGGCGTTTCAGTATTTCGTATTCGGGAACAGGGCCTCGACGTCCGGATCGGAGTCGACGAGGCGGTACTCGAAGTCCTCGCGCTCGACCGCGCCGACGCGTTCGAGGTGGTCCAGATGCGCGTACGCCTCGCCCGGCCCGTGGAGGATGTGGATGTGCTCCAGTTCGCCGAAGAGATGCGCGCTGACCGTCCAGGCGTCCGCCGGTCCGTGCTCGCGGAGCGCCTCGATCACGCGCCGGGTGCGGTCGAGGTGGTGCTCGCGGATGACGCGCGCCCGCCCGCTCGGGTCGTCGATCGGATCGCGGTGGCCCGGCCACGCGAGGTCGAAGTCGCGGGCGGCCAGGCGGTCGAGGCTCTCGACGTACCGCTCCAAGGGCTCGTCGAGGCGGAGGTCCGCGCCGCCGACGTTCGGGGTGTACTCGGGGAGGATCACGTCGCCGACGAAAACCTCCGAACGGGGAGCGGCGTCGGTCTCGGACGGATCCTCGGCTTCTCGGTCGAAAGCGAAAGCGACGTGGCCAGCGGCGTGGCCCGGCAGGTGGATCGTCTCCAACTGTTCGTCGCCCGCGGTGATGCGGTCGCCGTCCGCGAGCGTCTCGACGTCGGCGGGGTCGCCCGCGACCGCCTCGAAGTCCGACTGCACGGCCCGGAGCTCGTCGAGTTTGTCCTCGGGGATGCCCCACTCCCGGAAGCGCCGGTCGCGGAGGTCGTGGAGGTCCGCGATGGCGTCGTCGTCGCCGGCGATGACCGCGGCGTCGTCCTCGTGGGCGTACACCGTCGCGTCCGATTCGGCCTGGAGTTCGCCCGCGAGGCCGCAGTGGTCCGAGTGCCAGTGCGTCAGGAGGATGCGATCGATCTCCGAGAGGGCGATCCCGGCCTCGTCGAGGCCGTCTTCGAGATCGGCGCGGACGGTCTCGGTCGACGCGCCGACGTCGACGAGCGTCGTCACCTCGCCCTCGACGAGGTAGGCGTTGTTCTCCCCCTCGAAGACCGTGTTGCCGAGCGGGATGCGGGTGAGATCCATACACGAGGAACCGGGCGAACGACTATGAGGGTTGTCATACCGGGGGCGAAGCGGGGCCGTCGGTACATTCAATTCCGTCGACGGCGAAGCCGGCGGGAGGGGATGGAGGACTTCTACGACCTGCTCGGGGTGTCGGAGGACGCCCCGACCGAGGAGATCGACCGCGCGTGGCGCGATCGGGTCCGGACCTACCACCCGGACGTCAACGACGACGCCAGGGCGAACGCGCAGTTCAAGACGCTCAAGGCGGCCCACGAGGTGCTCTCATCGGAGAAGAAACGCGCCGCCTACGACAGACTGGGCCACGAGACGTACGTCCGAGAGCGACTCGGCGGCCTCCCGACGGCCGGCCAGCCCGGTCCGGACGCGATCGACGGAGACGACGAAGGCGGCGAAGGCGACAAAGACGACGAAAGCGCCGACGCGACGGAAGGCCCCGGGAGGGAGTCGGATCGAACGGGGTCCGGCGGCGGGTCGCAGACGGGACACTCGGGAGGAACGTCGCGGGCGTCGACGGCGGACGGGCAGTCACGGTCCGCCGGCGCGAACGGCCGGTCGACGACGGCCGGCCGGACCGCGGATCGGGACTCGACGGCCCGCCGCGGGCTCACACGGCTCCAGTACGGGTGGCTCGGCGTGTTGCTGGCGGGGACCGTCTACCTGGCCGGGCTCTGGCAGTACCTCGGCGCGAACGCGGCCGCCGTCGCGTCGTTCCGGGAGGCGGTCGCCGCCGATCCGATCGGCGCCCTGACGGCGACGCGGCTGCCCGCGCCCGGGACGTTCGCGCTCCGGGCAGTAGCCGGCGCTTCCGCCCCCGGCCCCGAACTGCTGTTTCCCGTCGGGGTCGTCGCGCTCGCCGTCGCGTTTCTGGCTGTCGTCAGTTCGTCCGGGCGCGGTTCGGCGTACCTCTATCCGGTGGGCGGGCTCGCTCCCGTCGCCGCCCTCGCCGTGGGGCCGGTCGTCGCCCTCTCCGATGGGGTCGTGGTGGCGCTCGTCGCCGCGGTACCGATCGGTGCGACGCTCCTGTTCGCGGTCGACGTCGGACGCTACGCGGCCAGATAGCGAGTACTCCCGGAGCGTGTCACGAAAGGAAACGGGGACCGCAGGGCGGTCCCCCTGACTGACCAAGCCACTGCGAAGAGCACCAGTCTCGCAGGTCCTTACCTGACGCGCCCGGTATCGACCACGCGCGTCAGGATGGATTTCGACGTTTGTGCTCAAAAGTTCTGTGATAGTACCAATATCAACCGTCCTCTGCGACGAGAGGTGAATATTAAATAATACTGCGCGGGTTTCGCTTCTAGAAAATAAATATGTAAATATCCAGAGGTGGTCAGTGTACGTTCCGGATAGATCCTGATCGATTACTGAAAATTCGGTGAGGTCGAGGGGTCATCGGACGAGGTACGGATCGTCGCCGGGGTTGAACCGTCCGAGGTCGGCCTCGCGCCGGTAGTCCGTCGACCGCAGCGTCCGGAGGCCGTCGACGAGGCGGTCGTGGTGCGTGCCGTCCCAGTCGGCGGGCTCTCGGATCGGAACGACGAGGAAGCCGCTCCCGCGGATCTCGGTGGCGTGGAGGGCCTCCATCTCCACGTCGGTCTTCCACGCCTGGGCAGTGTAGGTCTCGAGGACGTGTCGCGTCGCCCGCTCGCCGACCGGGAGGAGGACGTGCGCGGCGATCGCCCGGAGTTCGGCGTCGAAGAAGCGTTCGAGGTCGTCGTAGGACGACTGCGGGGGCTCGTCGGGCCCGAGGGCGCACATATGGAGGTACGAGAGGAAGGTCTTCCGCACGTCGGGGTCGTCGCCGGCCGAGCGGAAGAGACCGGCCGCGACCAGCGCGTCCTGGAGCCTGCGGCCCGCGTCGTTGGTGAACGGAACCGCGGTATCGAGGCCGCCGTGGACCTCCGGCCTGTCGCCGACGACGTGGAAGTCGGCGTTGGCGTCGCCGTATCCGGGGACGAACCGGTCACAGGGCGGTCGCATACCGAAGGGATTGCTCGTTCGGTCGGTGACGTTCTCCACGATGAGGTCCATTGGAGGACGCGAATTAAAAACCGACGCGGTTCGAACCGAGTTACAGTTCGACGCCCGAGGGGATCAGACTGTGAGAGCGGAGGAGGTGTCCGTCGGCGTCGTAGACGAGGAACGTCTGTTTCTCGTAGGCGACGGCTTCCTCGCCGTCGAGCAGCACCTCGACGCGGTAGCGGCCGTCGTCGGCGTCCGCTGCGTCGCGGCCGTACTCGCGGGCCGCGCGGATAAACGTGAGTACGTCGTCGGCGTCCTCGTTGAGTTCGAGAACGAAGTCGCCGGTGATGCGGTTCGTGACGCTGACCACGCCCGTCGCCTCCGGGTCGTCCAGCGACTCCTGCAGCCGGAACGCGACGTCCGTCTCGCCGGCGTCGAGGTACTCGCCGGACGGATCGGAGAGCCGACGCTCCAGTTCCTCTCGGGGGCCGTGGAAGGCGATCCGGACCAGGGGCTTGCGCGGGTCGCCGTCGTCGTCGACCCAGGAGATGTTTTCGACGTCCAACTCGAAGTAGTCCCGCCTCATTCCGTACTTTGAGGTTAGACGTCATCGCGTATGAACGTAACGCCCGCGTCAGACGGCGCCCGCCGGTCCCGCCGCCTCCGACAAAATATTTGCACGGCGTCGCGTTCGACTGATATGGACGAGAGGTCGATCGCAGTCGTCGGCGGGGCCGTCGCCGGCCTCGCCGCCGCGGACCGGCTGGCGGCCGACGCGACGGTGACCCTCTTCGAACGCCAGTCGTACGACGAAAAGCGCGTCAACTGCGGCGAAGCGATCAACGACGCCCCGCTGATCCCCCTGGAGAAGACGCCCGAAAACGGGTTCCTGAACGACGTCGACGGCTTCGAGTTGCGGATCTTTCGCGGCCGCGATCACGGCCCGTCGGACGAACCGCTCGGGGACGCCCGGATCCGCTGTGCGCCGGGCTACATCACCGACCGGAACGTCGTCGAGCGCCGGTGGGCCGAACGGCTGGCCGAGAGGGGCGTCGACGTCAGGGAGAACGCGGCGGTCGGACCGAACGAGTTCCGCGAACTCTGTCGGACCCACGACTACGTGATCGACGCGACCGGACAGCCGGCGCTCTCGATGCGCGCCTTCGGCGACCTCGACGCCTACACCGGCGAGATCGTCGCCGTCAACGCCGACGTAACGGGCGACTTCGCCGCGATCGAAGCGTACCCGCAGATCTTCTTCGAGGGGTACGTCGGCTACGCGTGGCTCTTTCCCAAGTCCGACTCGCGCGCGAACCTCGGGATCGGCTGGGCCGGCGACGAGCGCCCGGACGACTACTACGAGGCCCTGACGGGCGCCTGCCGCCGGAACGACCTCCCGGTGCCCGACCGCTCGGAGACGAACATCTACACCATTCCCCGCGGCCCGAGTCTCGATCCGGCGGCGACCTACCGCGCGGGCGAGAACGTCTTCCTCGTCGGGGACGCCGCGGGGATCGCCAACCGCTATCAGGGCGAGGGAATCTGCCAGGCGATCCGCTCGTCGTACCTGGCCGCCGAGACCATCGCGGAGGGTCGCCCCGAGACGTACCCCGAACGGCTCTACGACCTGATGCGATCCGAGTACCGACTGGCCCACCTGATGCGCGGCGTCTGGGTCGAACACGGGGACGCGCGCCTGTTAGCGGACATCGCCGAGGCGCTCGACGGTCTGACCGTCGACGACATCACGCGCTCGCCGCGCCGCGTGGTCGCACGGGTCGCGCGCCACCCCGGCATCGCGTACCGACTGCTGACCGACGCGGGGATGCTGCAGCGCGTCGTCGACGCCTACACCGACACCTGGGAGTACGACCAACCGTACGCATAGCGATTCGATATCGCATTATAGGATTTACTTTTTATCGACACGCCCCGGTAAGAGGCTCATCAAAAAGCGGCTGAAACGGTGAGAACCCGACTCAGGCGTGGTTTCGCACGGTCTCGAAGTCGTCAGTCGCGAGGCTCTCGCTGACGCTGTCGACGTCGAGGTCGGGGAGGTTTCGCGGGTACTTCCGCTCGAAGTACGAGACGAGGTTCGAGACGTCCCGCGCCAGCAGTTCGCGCGCGTTGTCGTGGTCGGTCGACACCGCCTGCGGCCAGTCGAAGACGGTGACGCCGGACTCGCTGACGGCGACGTTGTACTCGCTCATATCCGCGTGGACGTATCCGACCTGGTACGCGCTCGCGAGCTCCCGGAGGATCAGATCGAGGACGCCGACGACCTGCTCGTCGGGGAGCTTGGCGCGGTCGAGTTCGACGCCCTCCAGTTTCGCCATCACGATCGCGTGGCGGTTCTGATCGATCGGCCGCGGGACCGACACCTCGGGGTAGAGCGCTTCGAGCGCCTCGTACTCCCGCTCGGCCGCCTTGCGCGCGGTGTAGAGCCACGAGACGTGTTGCTTGTCGGAGGCGTAGTCGCGCTCGCGCATCACCTCCCGGAAGTTCGTGTACCCCTCGCGGTGGAACTTCAGCGCCAGCGGCCGGTAGGACTGCACTTCGAGCACGTCGCTTTCCTTGCCCACGCCCAGCGGCGCGCCGACGCCCTCGATCGTGTCCCGCTTCGAGAACGTCCGGAGCGCGAGCGCGTCGTACCCCTCGGCGGTCAGGGTGTAGCCCTCGTACTGGATCGTCTTGCGTTCGATCAACCCCCGGGTCGCACACCGGTCGAGGCGGTACTCGACCTCCTCGGAGGTGAGGTTCGAGAGTTCGGGGAGCTTCCCGCGGTTGACCCACTCGGAAAAGCGCATTCCCTGCTCGACGCCGGAGAGGAGATAGAAGTCCTCGGGTTCGAGTTCGGCCATCACGCCGGCGACGTTCCGCACCATACCGGATCCTGGACAGCGACGGGTAAAAGGGTCGCGAGTCGAAGAAGCGAGTCGATATATCTCATATCGCGATATGAAATCGCGCCGCCGGACGACGAAACCGCTTTCACCCGCCGAGCGTAGCCTGAGGTATGACCGACGACAGCGGCGGCCCCCTCGCCGACAAGGAGTGGCGGCTCATCCGCGAGGAGGCGCGCGACGGACCGATGCAGATGGCGCTGGACGAGATCGCCGCCGAGACCGCCGCCGACGGGGGGCCGCGGACGGTCCGCGTCTATCAGTGGGACCCGAGCACGCTCTCGCTGGGGTACGGGCAGGACCCCGAGACGGTCGACTGGGAGGGCTGTGCGGAGCGCGGGGTCTCCGTCACTCGGCGACAGACCGGGGGCGGCGGAATCTACCACGACGTCGACGGCGACGTCTCCTACTCGATCGTCGCCCCCAAGACGGAACTGCCGGGGGACCTACTCGACGCCTACCACCTCCTGTGCGAGCCGATCCTGGACGCCTTCGATCGCGTCGGAATCGACGCCGACTACGTTCCGGAGTCGGTTCCGGAGATCTGGTCGCCGGCGTGCTACCTCCGGGAGCTCCACCCCGCACACGACGTCGTCGCCGCCGAGCGGAAGATCAGCGGCAACGCCCAGTACCGGCGGCGCGACGCCGTCATCCAGCACGGGTCGCTCACCTACTCGGTGCGCGCGGACGACCACCTCTCGGCCTTCGCCGGACACGACGTCAGCCCCGAACGGTTCCGCGAGCGCGTCGTCGGCGTCGACGAGCTGGCGGACGTCACCCGCGCGGAGTTCGTCGACGCCGTCGAGGAGTCGCTCGCGACGTGGGCCGACGCCGCCGAGGGCTCGTGGACCGACGACGAACTCTTGCGAGCGCGCGAGCGCGCGGCGGAGAAGTACGAGAGCGACGACTGGGTGCGGCGACGCCCCGACGACCGGTAGCGAAGCGGTAGCGACTTCCGAAGCCGCTTTACTCCCCGCGGTCCGACCTCCGCTACGATGCGAGTCGGAGCACACGAGTCGATCGCCGGCGGCGTCGCGAACGCCGTCGATCGGCAACTCGACGACGGCGGTAACTGCGGACAGATCTTCACCCACTCCCCGCAGGTCTGGCAGGACCCCGACCTGGACGACGACGACGCCGCGGCCTTCCGCGAGCGGTCGGCGGAGTACGACGTCGGCCCGTGGGTGATCCACTCGTCGTACTTAGTGAATCTCTGCACGCCGAAAGAGGACCTCCGCGAGAAGTCGATCGACTCGATGCAACGCGAGGTCGACGCCGCGGCCACGCTCGACATCCCCTACGTGAACGTCCACCTCGGCGCGCACACGGGCGCGGGCGAGGAGCAGGGCCTCGACAACGCGGTCTCGGCGCTCGACGAACTCGACGTCCCCGACGGCGTCACCGTCCTCGTCGAATCCGACGCCGGCTCGGGCACGAAGATGGGCGACGACTTCGCCCACCTGGGTTACGTGCTCGACGAGAGCTCCCAGGACCTCGAAGTCTGTCTCGACACGGCCCACGCGTTCGCCGCGGGCTACGACCTCTCGACCCCCGCGGGCGTCGACGAGACGATCGAGGAACTCCACGCCGAGGTCGGCCTCGACAACCTCGCGTGCGTCCACCTCAACGACTCCAAACACGAGTGCGGGACCAACAAGGACGAACACGCCCACATCGGCGAGGGCCTGATCGGCGAAGCGGGAATGACCGCGTTCGTCAACCACGAGGCGATCCGCGACGTGCCGCTGGTGCTGGAGACTCCCACCGAAGACGGGAAGGGCTTCGCGTGGAACATCGAGCGGACCCGCGAGCTCCGCGAATCGTAAGCGGTCCGTTCTTGGCCCCGTAGCCGGAAGGGCCGGCCGTGGACGACATCGACCGCTCGCGCCGACGCGTCCTCCGCGCCGGCGCGCAGGCGACCGCCCTCCTCGCCGGCTCGGCGCTCGGCCGCGACGGCCTCGGTACCGCGGCGGCGACGCCGACCGCGACACCCGCGAGCGGCGCCGGCGACGCGAGCGACGCGGACGACGGAGCCGACGCTCCCAGCCTCTCGCTGGCGACCCAGAACCTCGGACTGGGCGCGGACTTCCTCTCGGTCGCCCGCCCCGGGAACGACGCGTCGATCCCCGAGTGGGTGGGCGACCTCTACGCCGGCGTCCGCGCGAGCGAGCCGCGGGCGCGGATGCGCGCGCTCGCAGATCTGCTGGCCCGCGAACCCCCGGACGTCCTCGCCCTCCAGGAGGTCGCGCTCGTGCGTCGCGGGCCGCGCTCCGGCAACGACCCCGAGGACCCCGACGCCGGCACCGTCGTCTTCGACTTCCTCGCGACGCTCCGCGAGGCGCTCTCGGAGCGCGGCGTCCCGTACCGGCCCGTCGCGGTCAATACCAACGCGGACCTGGAGTTCCCGGCCCGCCTCGACGGCGGCGCGATCGACGTGCGGCTCACCGACCGGGACGCGCTCTTGGTCCGCGCGGACGGCGACGTCGCCGTCGATTCGACGGCCGCCCACACGTACGAGGAGTCGCTGACGCTCCCGATCGGCGGCGACCGGACGGTCGAGATCGAGCGGGGGTACGCCGGTGCGACTCTCGGCGTCGGCGACGAGTCGGTCGGCGTCGTGAGCACGCACCTCGAATCCGGGCTGGAGGGCATCCGGACGGCGCAGGCCGAGGAGCTCGCGGCCGACTTCGACGCCTTCCCGTCGCCGCTCGTCGTCGCCGGCGACCTCAACGACGGCCCCGAGCGGGATGCGTCGACCGCAAGCGACGGCGGGACCGAAACGGCGACGTCCGAATCGAACGCGGAAAGCGACGATCCCGGCGCCTACGAGATCCTGACCGCGTCGCTCTCGGACGTCGTCGGCGACGGGCTCTCGGGCGCGGGCGGGACCTGCTGCCGGCCGACGTCGCTCCGGCCGCCCGACGAGGATGGGCTCCCGCGGCGGATCGACCACGTGCTCGCCGACGGCCTCGCCGCGGAATCGGTCCGGCGGGTCGGCGCCGATCCGGTCCGCATCGACGGCGAGCGGCGGTGGGTGTCGGACCACGCCGGCGTCGCTGTCGACCTCACCGCGGCGGCCACCGACGGCCCGACGCCGGAGAGCGCGAGCGCGGCGGCGACCGAGTCGCCGACGGACGTCGGCTCCGCGGCGGCGGGAGAGCAGAGCGCCCGAACCGGGAACGCGACGGACTCGGGCGATGGATCACCGACCGCGACCGCGACCGCGACGGCGACTTCGACTTCGACGCCCGGGTTCGGCGTCGCGTCCGCCGCCGTCGCACTGCTCGGAGCCGGCATCGGCGCCCTGGCGGACGCCCGGCGGCGACGCGACGACTCCTGACCGTCCGGCGAACCGCCCCGCTTTTCTACCGCGCCGACGCTACCACCTCGCGTGCGGAAGTTCTCGCCCGAGTACCTGCGGCGGACGCGCGAGGGGATGTGGGAGGACTCCCGAGCGGCGCTCGCGCCGCTGTCGCTCTCGGATCGGACGCGGATCCTCGACGCGGGCGCGGGCACGGGCGAACTCGCCCGCGTGCTGGACGAGGAGTCCCCCGCGGAGGTGGTCTGCCTCGACGCCGACCCCGATCTCCTGGCGGTCGCGCGCGCGGAGACGGGGCTCGACGCCGTCGCGGGGGACGCGCTCCGGCCGCCCGTCGCCGACGACGCTTTCGACCTCGTCGTCTGTCAGGCCCTGCTCGTGAATCTCCCCGACCCGACGGCCGCGCTCCGGACGTTCGCCGACCTCTCGACGGACCTCGTGGCGGCGATCGAGCCCGACAACGCCGACGTCGGCGTCGACTCGACCGTCGAGCGGGAGGTCGCCCTCGAACGCCAGGTCCGCGAGGCGTACATCGAGGGCGTCGAGACGGACGTCGCCCTGGGCGAGCGGCTGGTGTCGTCGTTCCGGGAGGCGGGCCTCGCGGAGGTCGGGACGCGTCGGTACTACCACCGGAAGCTGGTCGAGCCCCCCTACGACGGGGCGGCGCTGTCGGCGGCCGCCCGGAAGGCCAGCGGCGCGGGGCTGGCCGATCACGAGACCGAGTTGCGGAGGGCGCTCTCGGCCGACGAGTACGACGCCCTCAGGCGGGAGTGGCGCGAGATGGGGCGGGCGGTCGTCGAGGCGATGCAGGACGGGACCTACCGACGCGCCGAGGTCGTGCCGTTCGACGTCGTCGTCGGTCGCGTTCGGTCTGGCGGCGAGTGAGCGTTCAGACGACGTCGCCGCGGACGGTCGCCCCCGACTGCGAGGCGCGGTACTCCCGGACCGCGTCGGCGGCGTCGGCCGCCCGGTCCTCGTCGAGGCCGAGCATCGACAGCGCCTCCCCGAGAGTGGGAAAGACCAGTTCGCCCTCGCGGAGCTTCTCCAGCGCCGACTCCGAGCGCCGGCCGTCGGCGTACAGACAGACGCCGCGCGGGTCGAGGATCTGCTCGTAGGCGTCGCGGTCGACGGCGCTCTTGAGGCGCTGCTGGACGTTGTCCTCGAAAGAGGCGTTGCACACCTCCAGGTGGACGGGTTCGTCGTCGGAAAGCAGGTGCGCCGCGAGGCACTTCTCGGGGGCCGCGTGGCCGCTGGTGTTCGTTCGAAGGAGGTCGGGGTGGGCCTCGGCCCACTCGGCGGAGACGCTGCGACCGACGCCTTTCACGCCGTGTTCGGCCTCGAACCGTTCGGCGGCCTCGCTGTCGCCGCGCAGGAGGAGGTCCTTCGTCACGTAGACGTCGAGGCGCTCGACCGGATCGAGGCCGAGCGCGACGTCGCCGTAGACCCAGACCTCCCGGACGGGGACCGGCATCGGCTCGGACTCGACGGCGTCGAGGACGGCTTCGATCCGGGCCAGGGCGCGCTCGCGTTCCATACCACCGTGTCGGCGGGGGACCCTCGAATGTGTTTCGACGGCGCGACGCCTCACGCCTCCGGAGCGAACTCGAAGCGCGCGCCGCCCGCGTCCCCCTCGGTGACGCGGACGCTCCAGCCGTGGGCGGCCGCGATGTCGGCGACGATCGAGAGGCCGAAGCCGGTCCCACCCGCGCTGGAGGTGACGCCGTGGTCGAACACGTCGTCCCGTCTGTCGGCCGCGATCCCGGTGCCGTCGTCCGCGACGTAGAAGCCCTCGCTGCCGTCGATCGCGCCGACGGTGACCGTGACGTCGGGGCCGCCGTGCTCGACCGCGTTCCGGAAGAGGTTCTCGAAGAGCTGCGTCAGCCGATTCCCGTCGCCGGCCACCGTCGGAACCGTCTCGGCGATCGTGAGGACCGCGCTGTCGGTGTCGACGTATCCCCACGCCTCCGTCGCCACCGCGGCGAGGTCGACCGCTTCGGCGTCGGTCACCGTCGTCTCGCCGCGGGCCAGCGTGAGGAGGTCGTCGATGAGTCGCTCCATCCGGTCGTGGGCCGAGTCGACTCGCTCGAAGTGTTCGGGATCGCCGCTCTCCGCGGCGAATTCGAGGAATCCGCGGGCCACCGCCAGCGGGTTCCGAAGGTCGTGGGCGACGACGCTCGCGAACTGGTCGAGTCGCTCGTTCTGTCGGCGTAGTTCCGCTTCCCTGCTCGCTCGTGCGAGTGCTGCCTCGACAGTCGCACCGAGAATCCGGAACAGGTCGACGTCCGTCTCAGAAAAGACCTGCGTGGAAACTGCCCCCGTCGACATGAGCCCATACTCACCCAGTGGGACGAGAATCTCACTCCGTATCTCTGTGTTCGGGTTGTGGGGTTGCCCCTCAGCTTGGATATCATCATATACCTGTGTTTCTCCGGACTCAAACACGTCCCAAGCAAGGCCGTCTCCGGGAGCGAACCGGGGAGACTCGCCAAACAGGTCTCGTGCTTCGGACGTTTCCGTGATCGGGACGAGCGCGTTCTCTCGGTCGTCGTACTCCCAAATTCCGGTGATATCGAGGTCCAGTATCTCGGCCGCGGCATCGACGGCGATCGCTCCGATTTCCTCGCTTGATTCAGCGCCGCTGAGCGATTGTGCGGTGTCCTGAAGCGAGCGGAGGCGAGCTTCCAACCGTTTCTGTTCGGTGATGTCCTCCAAGACGGCGAGGATGCTCGTAGTCTCTCCGTCGGGGCCTGTAACCGGCGCGACCGACAAGAGCAGGTCCAGTTCGCCTCCGTCTTTCGTCTCTCGCCGTATCTCCTTTGCTCGGATTCGCTCGCCGTTCAGGACGCGCTCCCGGTGTGAGGCAAACTCTTCCTGCTGCTCGTCCGGGACCATCGGATTGAACTCGCCAAGCACTTCGTCCTGCGACCAGCCGAACATAGTTTCAGCCTCGTCGTTCCAGCGGATGACGGTTCCCTCCGTGTCGATCTCCATAACTGTGAGTGGCGTGGCCTCGATGAGCGATTCCAGTCGCTGGTTCGTCGCTTCGAGTTCACGCTCTCGCTCGACCTGCTCGGTAACGTTTCGAGCGATGCCCACGACTCGAACAGTCTCGCCGTCGACGACGACCGGCGCGACGCTGGTGTCCCAGAACCGAGCATCCTCTCCGATGTCGAGCTCTTCACGATACGAAATCGGTGCACACTGCTCGACACAGCGAGTGTAGTTAGCCTCGAGTTCAGCACCCTGCTCGTCGCCGAACACCTCTCGGGGTGTCTTGCCGCGGACCTCCTCAGTTGTAAGTCCGGTCTGTGACTCGTATCCGGGACTGAGTCTGGCGAACTCGAATGATGGGTCCTCACCAGTGGTATCGACATCGAGCAAGAATATCGCGTCCCCGGACGTTTCGAGCAACGCCTCGTATTCCTCCGCGAGCTCTCGGTGCTTACGGCGTTCCGCTTTTCGCTCCGTTATATCCTGAAAAACGCCCCGAAGTGCTGCGTCGCCGCGCTGTGTGTCGTCGACGTATTCTCCCCACGCCCGAACGTCACGCACCTCGCCGTCGGGTCGAACGATTCGGAGGTCGAGGTCGTACGGTTCCTCGTCTTCGATCGCTCGGTCGACTGCTGCGGTAATCGTCTCTCTGTCGTCGGGGTGGTAGAACTCGATCGCGTCGTCGAGGGAGGGCTCGTAGTCCTCGTCGACACCGTGGATCTGGCGGATCCCGTCAGACCAGGTGAGTTCGCCGCTCGACGGGATGAATTCCCAGATACCGATGTCTGCGATGTCCTGGACGCGGTCGAAGAGGAACTCCTGTCGTTCGAGTTCGGCACGGTCACGACGACGCGTGAGTTCGGTACTCACGAGTTGTGCGACCAGCTCGACGAACGTTCGTTCGAGCGCTCCGAACGGCGCGACTCGTGTCGTCGGACTGGAGAAATTGACGGTTCCGTAACGCGTGTCGTCGACGACGAGTGGCACGCCGATGTACGATTCTAACTCGAACTCACGGTAGGCAGGATGCGTCTCTTTCCCGTCGCTAACGGCGTCGACGAACGAACAGACCGAATCCGTGCCGACGACTTCCGCACAGTACGTCGATTCGAGATCGAACTGGTCGCCAGCTTCGATATCGGCTTCCGGTGCGTGAACTGCTTCGACCGTGTAGTCGCTGTCCTGAATCCGCGAGATGATGCCGATTTCGAGATCCAGCGTCCGGCACCCGACCTCCAGTAGGTTCCGCAGGCGCGTGTCGGTCGCGACCCCGCTTTCTGCCACCACGGCCTGGAGTTCCTGCAGGACGTCGCGCTCCCGCTCCAGTTGCCGCCTGGCGTCGTGCCGTTCGGTGACGTCGCGGGCGACCACGAGTACGCGGCGGCCCGATCCTTCGCGAAAGGGCGTGAGCCGGACGTCGAACGTCCGCGGCCGGTCCTCGGTGTCGATATCGAGCTGCAGGTCCGCGTCGTACAGCCCGATGGACCCGCCGTCGCCCGCCATCTCGCCGAGCGCCGACTCGAAGGCGCTCGAGAACCGCTCTTTGTCGGCCGGCGAGACCCGATCGGCGACGACATCGTCCAGTAGGCGCCCGTCGAGCGACGCGTCCTGTCCACCGCCGATCAGTCGTTTCGCGGCCGCGTTCGCGAACTCGACCTCCCCCTCCGGGTTGGCGACGACCACGACGTCGTGGACGTGCTGCAGGATCGCCTCGCTGCGTTCGTGCTCGCGTTCACGCTCCCGCTCGGCGGTGATCTCCCGCGAGAAGATCGTGATCCCGTCGTCGTCCGGGAACACCCGGACCTCGACCCAGTACTCGAACGGGTCGTCGAGGTACTGCTCGAAGCTCACCGGTTTTCCCTTCCGCATCGCGGTCCGGTACCGGTCTTCGAGTTCCGTCCCGACGATCGACGGAAACTCCTCCCAGAGGACACTGCCGATGGCTTCCTCGGCGTCGCGACCGACACGCTCGGCCATCCGATCGTTCATATACTCGATCCGCCACTCGCTGTCGACGGCGTAGATGGCGTCGGTGGCGCGTTCGAGCGTCCGCTGAAAGCGGTCGGAGAGCCGCTCGGCGGCGGCTTCGCTTCGCGCCGCATCCACGAGGGTCCGAACGCGGCGGGCGAGCAGCTCGAAGGTGTTCTGTTCCGACCGGATCGGGAGGTAGTCAGAGACGCCCGCCCGCATCGCCTCGCTCGCGATGCGTTCGCTTCCGCGTCCGGTGAAAAGCAACACCGGCAGTTCGTGCTGTGCTGACCGCAGGCGCTCCAGGAGGTCGATGCCCGTCCCGTCCGGGAGCGAATACGAGGTTACGACGCAGTCGACGTGCGAGGTATCGAGCTGATCGAGCGCAGCGTCAGCGGTCGCGACGGTCGTGACCGAGAACTCCGGCGCCCTCTCGCGGAGCTTTGCCCGGAGCAACTCCGCGAAGTCACCGTCGTCGTTCACGTAGAGGACGCGAACCGAAGCGGTGGAATCGTCCGTGGCAGTCATTGAACCCGGTAGGCACGTCGAAGTCATTAATCGTCCGGCCGGTTATTGGAAACGATATTTCCAGGGGCGTCTGCCGGCGGGTGGGTGGCTCGTCCGCCGGTCGGTAGAACTGTTCAATGTCAACGCCCACCGCGCTTCCGGAGGAATTTTGAGTGCGGTCTCCCAATAATCGACCGGCACCTCTGGGGTGTCGATCGATCGGTCATCGCGACGGTGACCACTCGGGGCAACGCTACCCTGGGGTGCCTTCCCCCCATCCCCCCCTCTCCCTTCGATCCGGCGTGCCCCGACTCCCTTTCGCGACCGCGCTCGGAACGCACCGAGACGAAACCCGTATCCTCCCCGACGGCCAACGCTCGGGCGATGGAGTGCGACAAGTGCGGACGCGACGCCGTGATGCACGCGGGCTACTCCGGGGCGCACCTCTGCGAGGAGCACTTCTGTGCCTCCGTGGAGAAGCGCGTCCGTCGCCGGATCCGCCGGGACAGTCTCGTCCCGCGGGAGGCCTCGCCCGACGACCCGGAGCGGTGGGTCGTCGGCCTCTCCGGGGGCAAGGACAGCGTCGTGCTCACCCACATCCTCGACGAGACGTTCGGTCGCGACCCCCGCATCGAGATTCTCGCGCTGACGATCCACGAGGGGATCGAGGGCTACCGCGACGAGAGCGTCGACGCCTGCGTCGAGCTCGCTTCTGACCTGGAGATCCGCCACGAACTCGTCTCCTACGAGGAGGAGTTCGGCGTCCGGATGGACGACGTCGTCGAGGACGATCCCGAGGGGATGGCCGCCTGCGCGTACTGCGGCGTCTTCCGGCGCGACCTGCTGGAGACGTACGCCGACGAGTTCGACGCGGACATCATGCTCACGGGCCACAACCTCGACGACGAGGCCCAGACCGCGCTGATGAACATCCTGGAGGGCGACGTCGAGCAGATGGCCAAGCACTTCGATGCGAGCCTCGGCCCCTTCGACGAGCGCCACGACTCCGAGCACTTCGTCCCCCGGGCGAAGCCGCTCCGGGACGTGCCCGAAAAGGAGGTCGCGCTCTACGCCCACCTGAAGGACCTCCCGGCGCACATCACCGAGTGCCCCCACGCCTCCGAGGCGTTCCGCGGCGAGATCCAGGAGCTGTTGCTCTCCTTGGAGGACGATCACCCGGGGACCAGACACTCGATCATCTCGGGCTACGAGGAACTGGCGTCGATGGCTGCCGAAAAGTACCGCGGCGAGTCGACGCCGGCGATGCGCGAGTGCGAGCACTGCGGCTCGCAGACGACGCGGGACGTCTGTCGGAAGTGCCGGCTGTTGGAGTCGCTGGAAGCCGTCTGAGATCCGAAAATCGAAATCGAAGCCGAAAAGCGAATCGTACGGGCGACCGACTGGAGACGGTCGAGTGCGCCGGAACGGCGCGTGTCCGGATGGTCACCGGATGGGTCGGATCGGCGAATCGGTGGCGTCCGTCAGCGGATGACGTCGACGCCGTGCTGCTGTTCGCGCTGGTCCTTGCCGCCGTCGGACTGCCAGGATCCCCCGGTCGCGGTCGACCCCGAAGAGGTTCCCCCCTGTGCGAAGTCGGCGTTCTCGCTGGCGTCGAACTCCGAAGACTCGATGCTCTCTCTGGACTTGTTGGCCTGTTTCTGCGTCGAGGGGCCGAGCACCTGGGCGGACTGGACGCCCGTCATAATCGCCATCACGCGGACTTTCCCCTTGTACTCGTCGCGGATGCGGGCGCCCCAGATCACGTTCGCGCGCGCTTCGAGGCGCTCTGTGATGTTGTTCGCGATGCCCTCGGCCTCCTTCAGAGTCAGGTCGGGGCCGCCCGTGATGTGGACCAGGCCGCCGGAGGCGCCGCGGTAGTCGACGTCCAACAGCGGGTGGTTCATCGCGTCGTTGACGACCTCCTGGGTCTTGTTCTTGTCCTGGGTCTGGCCGACGAGCATCACCGCGACGCCGCCCTGGTCCATGATCGTGGACATGTCCGCGTAGTCCAGGTTGATGAGCGAGGGCTGGGTGATGGTCTCGGAGATGCCCTTCACCGTCTCGGCGATGATCTGGTCCATCACCGAGAAGGCCTTCCCGATCGGGAGGTTCGGGACGTAATCGAGCAGGCGGTTGTTGTCGAGGACGATGATCGAGTCGGCCTCGTTGCGGAGCTTTTCGAGCCCCTCTTCGGCCTTCACCGTCCGCGCCCGCTCGACGTTGAACGGCGTCGAGACCATCCCGACGACGATCGCGCCCTGCTCTTTGGCGATCTTCGAGACGACGGGGGCCGCACCGGTGCCGGTGCCGCCGCCCATCCCCGCGGTGACGAAGACGAGGTCGGCCTCGCCGAGGACCTCCTTGATGGTCCCCTGGGCCATCTCGGTCGCCCGCTCGCCCATCGAGGGGTCGCCGCCGGCGCCGAGCCCCTGCGTGAGGGACTTGCCGACGAGGATCTTCGTGTCCGCCTCGACCATCTTCAGGTGCTGCTTGTCGGTGTTGATCGCCACCGTGTCAGCGCCCTCGACGCCGATGTTGTAGAGGCGGTTGACCGTGTTGTTGCCGGCGCCGCCGCAGCCGACGATGACGATTCGGGGACTCCCGAACTCTTCTTCGTCGTCGGCCGCCGCGGCCGCGTCGCGCTCTTCTTCGTCCCGCTCCATCGCCTCTCTGACAATATCCTGCATCGTCTTACACCTTGGCCCAGTGTTTGGTCGGCGACTCGCGGTTCTCCGGCTGCTGTTCGTTGAGCATCTCGCGGACGGCTGAACGGATGGCCTCCGACCGGTTCGGGAACTCGCCGGTTTCGACCATCTGCTCGACCTCCTCGATCTGCTGCTTCGGAATTCGTAGTGTCACACGCTCCATTGTTGCATTCCCCCGGTAAGACGGCGCGCACACCCTGTGCAAACGTCTTACATCCCCGAAAACGGCCGGCAGGAGTCATCTCCCGCCCGCACGCCGGGCCTGTAAGACGACCGTCTTACGCGACAGATACCACAGACTGATATAATATAAAAGTAACGCCGGTCGTAAGACAACACGCCGAAAGTGACGTATACGGGAGGTACACGCCGTTTACGTGCGTTCGAGGACGTCGGCGGCGGAGGTCCGGCGGCCGCAGCTGGGGCAGAACGCCCAGTCCGACCGGAGCTCGTCGCCGCACTCGCAGAACACGCGGTGGGACGCCTTCTCGCCGCAGTTCGGGCAGTAAACGTGGTCTGCGTCGACGTTTTCGCCGCATTTGTCGCACGTCTTGTCGCGCGCCGCGCCCGTGTCAACGCCGGGATCGGCGCGTGTCTTACGTTCGGGCGCGTCGGACTCATCGACCTCGACGACGTCGTTTTCGTCCGTTTCAGGCGTTTGCACGCCGTCGACGGTCACGTTGACGTTGAGGTCGCGCGCGGGGCGCGGCCGGGTGCGTCCGACCAGATCGTCGAGGCGCTCTGTCACGAGCTCGTCGACGCGCTCGCGGATCACGTCGTCGACGCTGTCAGACGCGGCCGGGCTCTCGTCACGGTCCGCGCCGTCGAGGTACGTGCGCAGGGCCTCGCGCATCGCCTCGCTCTTGGAGGTCTCCAGCGCCTCCAGCCGCTCGACGAGGTCGTCGTCGGCGCGGAACGTGATCTTACTCATCGGTTCAACATACGCGACCCAGTATTTCAATCTTCCCTCGTGTCTGACGGATGTCTGTCGCCCTATTCGGGCCCGCGCCTCCGGCAAATTCAAGTCTGCTTTCACCGATCCAAGCGTAGTGGCAGTCACGTTCGATCTCTTCGGCACCCTCGTCGCGGTCGACCGCCCCGACGACCCCGCCGCGGCGGTGGCGACCGAACTCCGCGATCGCGGGGTGTCCGTCCCCGAGGACTGGCGGGATCGCTACGCCGAGCCGCACGTCGACGCTCCCGACGGGGCCGAAGTCCCGCTTCCCGCACACGTCGCCGCCGCCCTCCGCACCTGCGACGTCGACGCCCCCGCCAACGCCGTCAGACGGGCCGTCGTCGCCGCGTTCGACCCGGCCGTGACCACGCGTCCGGGCGCCGTCGACGCGGTGCGAGCGGCGGGCGAGCGCGGTCCCGTCGGCCTGCTCTCGAACTGCTCGGTGCCGGAGCTCGTCTCGCGGACGCTGATCCGCTCCGACCTCGACCGGGCGGCGTTCGACGCCGTGGTGACGAGCGTCGGCTGCGGGTGGCGCAAGCCGCACGCGGGAGCGTTCGAGACGGTCGCCGAGCGCCTCCAGACCGACGCCGCGGAGGTGGTCCACATCGGCGACGACCCCGCGACCGACGGCGGCATCGAAGCCCTCGGCGGGGGGTTCGTCGACGTCGGCGACGTCGACCTGGAAACGCTGGCGACGCGGCTGAAAGCGGGGGACGCTCTCGCGTCAGTCGACGGTGAGGGGAGCGACGACCCACGGGGGGCGCGCTCGTGCTGGTGACGGCGACGGTCGCGGTCGCGCTGGCCGCCGGGCTCGACGCCGCGGTCGGCGAGCCGCCGGCCCGGATCCACCCGGTCGCGCTCCTCGGCCGCGTCGTCGGACTGGTCGATCGCGGGGCCAAGCCGTCGGCAGATGCCGCGCTCTCCCCGCGACTCGTCGGCGCGCTGGCCGCGCTGGCGCTCCCGCTCGGATTCGCGGGCGTCGCCGTCGGCGTCGTCGCGACCGGCGCCGCGGTCGGTCCGTGGCTCGGCGCCGCGCTGGCCGGCGGCGTGCTCTTCTCGACGACGAGCCTCCGCCTGTTGCTCGCGAGCGCCCGCGAGGTGATCGACGCGAGCGACGCCGACCTCGACGAGGCGCGGACCGCCCTCCGGGCGCTGGCCGGCCGCGACGCCGCCGCGCTGGACGCGGCGCACGTCCGCTCGGCGGCCGTCGAGAGCCTGGCCGAGAACCTCGCCGACGGGCTGGTCGCGCCGCTCGCCGCGTTCGCGGTCGTCGCGGCCGGCGCGAGCGCGCTCGCTGGCGCTGGCCCCGCCGCGGGCGCGGACCTCCGTACGCTCGCACTCCCGCTCGCCGCGGGCGCGGCCGCGTGGGTCAAGGGCGTCAACACGCTGGATTCGATGCTCGGGTACCGCTCGAAGCCGGTCGGCTGGGCGCCCGCGCGCCTGGACGACCTCGTGATGTGGCTCCCCGCCCGCGCGTCGGCGCTGCTGATCGCCGTCGCGGCCGGGGCGCCGTTGCTGCCGTTTCGCGCCTCGGTTCGGCGCCTCGCCCGCCGGCCCGCCTCGCCGAACTCGGGCTGGCCGATGGCGACGATGGCGGCCGCGCTCTCGGTGCGGCTCGAAAAGCCCGGCGCGTACGACCTCGACCCGGGATCGGGAACGGGAAACGCCGCCCTGTCAGACGCGTCAGACAGTACGGAAACGGTGGACAGCGTCGAGATGTCGGCTCCGCTCCCCGACATCTCGACGGCGACGCGCGCCGTGCGGGTGACGCGCCGCGCCGGCCTCCTCGCCGCCGCGCTCGCGGGGGTGGTCGCGTGGTTCTGAGCGCGCTCCGCGGGGCGGTCGGCTTCCTGACGCGCCTCCCCGTCGGCGGCGACGAGGCGTCCTGGGAGGCCTTCCGGCGGACGCCCGCGGCGATCCCGCTCGCCGGATACCTCGTCGGCGCGCTCGCGGCGCTCCCGCTTTTCCTTCCGATTCCGGTGCCGAGCGCCGCGGCGCTGTACCTCGTGACGCTCGTGCTCCTCACGGGCGTGACCCACGCCGACGGCCTCGCGGACCTGGGCGACGCGGCCGCGGTCCACGGCGGGGCCGACCGCGCGCGCCGGCGCGAGGTGCTGAAGGACTCGCAGACGGGGGTCGGCGGCGCGCTCGCCGTCTCGCTCGCGGTGGTCGCGCTCGGCCTCGGCGCGCTCGGCCTCGCGGGGACGCGCCCGCGCGTCGCGTTCGCGCTGGCGTTCGCGGTCGAGGTCGGTGCGAAGGCCGGGATGGCGCTCCTCGTCTGTGCCCGCGAGCCCGCACACGAGGGGCTCGGCTCGGCCCTCACCGAGCACGCGACGCCGACAGCCTTACTTCCGGTCGCGCTCGTCCTCGCGCCGGTCATCGCCGTCGCGTCCGGGCTGGGCGTCGGCCACGCGAGCGCCGCCGCGGCGGTCCTCGCGCCCGTCGGGACCGCGTGGCTCGTCGGCGCCTGGGCGGCCGGCGCGCTCGGCGGGATCAGCGGCGACGTCCTCGGCGCGGCGAACGAGCTCGGTCGGGTCGCGGGCGTCCACGCGGGGGTGATCGCGTGGACGCTCTTGTGATGTGCGGCGGCCGCGGGACGCGGCTTCGCGACGGGAGCGGCCGAGACGCCAGCGGCGTCGAGACCGAAAAGCCCCTCGTCGAGGTCTGCGGCCGATCGATGCTCGAACGCGTCGCCGAGGCGCTCCGGGAGAGCGGCCTCGCCGGGACCGTCCACGCCGTCGTCTCGCCGCAGGCGCCCGAGACGGCGGCCCACGCCGCGGACCTGTCGCTTTCGACCGTCGAGACGCCGGGCGAGGGGTACGTGGCCGACCTCGGGACGGCGCTGGACGCCGTCGGACGGCCGGCGCTCACCGTCCCCGCGGACCTGCCGCTGCTCTCGGCCGAGCACGTCGACGACGCGCTCGCGAGAGCGAGAACGGCAGACGGAACAGAGGCGAACGCGGACGCCGAGCCCACCTCGCTCACGGTCTGTGTCCCGGCGGCGCTGAAGCGTCGACTGGGCGCGTCGGCGGACACGACGTTCGAGCACCGGAGTCGAGAAGTCGCGCCGACGGGGCTGAACGTCGTCGCCGGCGACGGCGACACCGTGGCGTTGACGTACGACGCGCGCCTGGCGGTCAACGTGAACCGACCCCGAGACCGAGCCCTCGCGGAGGCGCTGTGCGGATGAGCGGGAGCGACGCTCCCCGCGTGATCCTCGTCGCGGGGACGACAGAGACGGGACGGATCGACGGCATCAGCGCGGCCGGCGCCTCGCGGGAGGCGCTCTTGCACACCCCCGGCGCGGACGCCGAGCTCCTGACCTTCGGCGACGTCGTCCGGGCGCCGGCCGTCCCGGTGAGTCCGACGGGCTGTCCGACGCCCGCGGTCGTGACCCGGGCGGTCCGCGAGCTCCTGGACTTCGACGTCACGGTCGTCGACGGCGGCCTCGCGCGCCCGACCGGCGCCCCGACGGTCTCGGTCGGCGCAAAGCCCGGCCGCGACATCCGCGAGGCCGACCCCGTCCAGACCGCGCCCGGCGCCTTCACCGCGGGCCGGGAGTTCGGCCGCGCGCTCCCCGACGAGCGCGTCGTCGTCGGCGAGACCATCCCCGGCGGGACGACCACGGCGATGGCCGTCCTGCGCGCGCTCGGCGAGGACGGCATCGAGACCTCGTCGTCGCTGCCGGAGAACCCGCTCGACCTGAAACGGGAGGTCGTCGAGGAGGCCTTCGCCTCCTCGGAGATCGAGCCCGGCCAGGCCGCCCACACGCCCGAGCTCGCGGTCCGCTTCGTCGGCGACCCGGTGCTCGCGGTCGCGTCCGGGCTCGTCGCGGGCGCGCTCGAATCCGGGACCGAGGTCGTGCTCGGTGGCGGGACCCAGCTGCTCGCGGTCGCCGCCCTGGTCCGCCACGCGGGCGTCCCGCGGCCCGCGACGCTCGCGACGACGTCGTACCTCGCGGGCGACGTCCCCGGGCTCGAATCGGCCGCCGCGGCGCTCGATCTCGACCTGACCGTCTCGGACCCCGGCTTCGACGCCCCCGAGGCGGGGCCGCTGTCGGCCTTCGCCGACGGCGTCGGCAAGGAGGGCGCCGCGATGGGCGGCGCGCTCGCGCTGGCCGACGAGGCCGGACGGCTCGACGCGGTGATCGACGCGACCCTCGACGTGCTCGACCGAGTGACAGACCGGGAGCGAAAGCGGGAGCGGGGCGACTGACGGCGATGGACCCCGACGCCGTCGCCGACGTCGACCGCGTGCCCCACGGCGGGAGCGACGACGCGGACCTCCTCGACTTCAGCGCGAATACGAATCCGAGCCGGCCCGAAGGCGTCAGCGACGTCTACGAGGCCGCGCTCGCGGACGCGACGCGGTACGCCGACGACCGCCCCGACTACCGCGCGGCCGCGGCCGGCTACGTCGACTGTGACGCCGAACAGATCGTCCCGACGGCCGGCGGCCTCGCGGCGCTCCGGCTGGCGTTCGGCGTCACCGTCGGTCCGGGCGACCGCGTCGCCGTGCCCGAACCGAGCTTCGGCGAGTACGCCCGCGAGATCAGGCTCCAGGGCGGCGAGCCGGTCGGCGTCGCCCACGACGAGCTGCTCGAAACGGATCCCCGGGACGTCGAGGCGGCCGTGGTCTGTACGCCGAACAATCCGACCGGCGAACTCCCCGATCCCGACGCGCTCCGGTCGTTCCTGGCCGACTGCCGCGCGGCGGGGACGCCCCTCGTCGTCGACGAGGCGTTCCTGGACTTCACCGACGCGGCGAGCCTCGCGGGCCGGGACGGAGCGATCGTCGCCCGCTCGCTCACCAAGATGTTCGGCCTGCCGGGGATCCGCGCGGGCTTCGCCGTCGCGACCGGCGAACTGGGGAGTCGGCTCCGCGCCGCGCGCCCGGTGTGGGGGCTCTCGACCCCGGCGGCCGAAGTCGGCGCGCACTGCCTCCGACAGACCGCGTTCGTCGAGCGCACGCGCGAGCGGGTCGCGAGCGAGCGGGCGCGGCTCCGAGCGGCGCTGTCGACCGAGTACGACGTCTCCCCTTCGGACGCGCCGTTCCTGCTTCTCGGCGTCGGCGACGCGTCGGTGGACCGGACACTCGAACGGGCGCGCGAGGGCGGCGTCGCGGTCCGGGACGCGCGGACGTTCGCCCGGCTGGACTCCCACATTCGGGTGGCGGTCCGCCGACCGCACGAGAACGACCGGCTGCTCGACGCGCTGCTCGACGGGCGATGAGCGGGCGCGACGACGCGGCCGAGTCCGATCCAATCTTCGAGGCGACGGTCCGCGGGGAGGTCTGTCGCCTGCGACGACCCGGCACGCGGTGGCTCTCGACCGGTCACGACGGCGGCGAGTCGCGGGCGGACGCCGCGTATCTCGTCTCGGTCCCCGAGGGCTGGGACGACGTCGACGTCGCGAGCTACGTCGCGCGGCGGCGGCGAGCGGCGGGCTTTGCGGGGGCGTCGGACGCGCCCCTCGACGCCGCGCCCGCGCTCCTCACCGGCGTCTCGATGCGCCACGCGCACCGGGCGCGGCTGGGACCGGCGGAGGCGGTCGTCACGGCCGGGTTGAGCAACCCCGCCGCGTTGCCGGTTCCCGACGAGAGTGGCGTCGGCGACGACGGCCGAGCGGAAACGCTCGACGCCGACCGCGACGACCGCGACGATCGCGACGACGAACGCCAGATCGGCACTGTCAACGTGGTGATCGGGACGACGCGCTCGCTCGCGCCCGGCGCGCTCGCGAACCTCGTCGCGGTCGCGGCCGAGGCGAAGGCGGCGACGCTGCTCCCGCGCACGGGCGTTCCGGGGACGACCTCGGACGCCGTGCTCGCCGCCTGCGATCCCGCCGGCGAGCGGGCGGCCTTCTCCGGGAGCGCGACCGCGGTCGGGTCGGCGGCGCGGGCCTGCGTCCGGGACGCGCTGCTCGCGGCGCTGGAGTCGCGATACGATAGCGAGGATCCCCCGAAGTCGGTCGCGGCCGCCGAGTACGGCACCGTGACCGACCGGCGCGCGGCCGTCGAGAGTATCAACGTCGATAGCGAGGGCGGTTGACTTAACAGACCGCGCGGCGGAGGTCGGGTGATGCCGACCGACGCGGTCCCCTCCGACCTGCCCGGGGTGGTCCTCGCGGGGACGGCCTCCGGAGTGGGAAAGACCGTCGCGACGCTCGCGGTCTGTCGCGCGCTCGAACGCGAGGGGAAGACGCCGGTCGCCGCCAAGGCCGGCCCGGACTTCGTCGACCCCAGCCACCACGCCACCGTCCTCGGCCGCCCCTCGCGGACGCTCGACCCCTGGCTCGCCGGGGAGACTGGCGTCCGGCGGGCATACGCCCGCGGCGCCGACGACGGCGACGTCTGCGTCGTCGAGGGGACGATGGGGCTCTACGACAGCGACGTGAGCACCGCCGCCGTCGCCGCGGCGCTGGACCTCCCGGTGATCCTCGTCGTCGACGCGTCGGCGGGGATCGAAAGCGTCGCCGCCACGGCGCTGGGCTTCCAGCAGTACGCCGACCGCGCGGACTACGACGTCGACGTCGTCGGCCTGCTCGCGGCGCGGGCACGCGGCGGCCGACACGAGCGCGGCATCCGCGACGCGGTCGCCGGCCTGCGGTACGTGGGACGGACCCCGCCGCTGGACGGCCTGGAGCTCCCGAGCCGACACCTCGGAGCGGACCTCGGCGACGAGTCGCCGATCCGCGAGGAGACGCTCGACGCCGCGGCGCGGGGGATCCGAACCGACCGGCTCGTCGACGTCGCTCGGCCACCCAATCTCGATACGACGCCCTCGCTCCGCGCGGCCGACGAGACGGGCGCCCGGATCGCGGTCGCGGCCGACGACGCGTTCCGGTTCGTCTACCCGAGCACGCGCGATCGGCTCCGCGGGCGCGGCGTCGTCGAGCAGTTCTCGCCGCTCGCGGGCGATCCGATCCCCGACTGCGACGCCGTCTACCTCCCCGGGGGGTACCCCGAGCGCCACGCCGCGGCGCTGGCAGCGTCGCCGACGCTGGACGAACTCCGCGCGCACGCCGCCGAGGGGCTGGCCGTCTTCGGGGAGTGCGGCGGGACGATGGTCCTCGGCGAGTCGCTGTCGACCGACGACGGCGAGTACGAGATGGCGGGCGTCCTCCCCGTGGAGACGCGGATGCGCGACCGCCTCGTGGGCCTGGATCACGTCGGCGTGCGGGCCACGCGGGACACGCTCATCGCGCCGGCGGGCGAGACGCGCCGCGGCCACGAGTACCACTTCTCCTCGGCGACGGCCGCGTCGGACGCGCGGTTCGCCTTCGAGATGGTCCGGGGGGCCGGCGTCGACGGCGCCAACGACGGGCTCACCGAGTACCGGACCCTCGGGACCTTCGCCCACTTCCACCCCGGGTCGGACGCGTTCGACTACCTGCTCGAAACCGTGTGACGAAGAGGCGGAACCGTGTGACGAAGAGGCGGAAGCGGGCCGCGCGAGCCAAGCGAGCACGGGGACGAGCGGGGGTACGAACGAGGGTAATGAGCGGTGCCCGGGAGCGGCGGGGCGGCGGCCACGTCTCGCAGGGTTTATGCCGACGCCGGAGGTAGGACGCGGTACTATGGCCGAAAAGAAGGCGCGAAAGACCGGCAGCGCCGGTCGCTTTGGCGCGCGCTACGGGCGGGTCGCCCGCCGGCGCGTGAAGGAGATCGAAGCGGAGATGCGGAGCGCGACGGTCGACGACGACGACGTCACCCGTCTCGAACCCGGCATCTGGAAGAACGAGGAGACCGGCGAGGTCTTCACCGGCGGCACCTACCGTCCGCAGACCCCCGGCGGCAAGCAGGTCCGCCGCTCGATCCGCGCCGCCCTCTCCGGCGACGAAGAGTGACCGATCCGGAATCGCGAAAGGCACAACACCCCACATCCCCACGCATCCAACGATGAGCTACAAGTGTTCCCGGTGCAAGCGCGACGTCGAACTGGACGAGTACGGCGGCGTCCGCTGTCCCTACTGCGGGCACCGCGTCCTCCTGAAGGAGCGCGCGCCGGACGTGAAGGAAGTCCCGGTCGAATAGGGTTTCTCTCCCGTCGATGTCGAACCGTGAGGCTCCCGAGCGGGGGGCCGAACACGCGGCCGCGGTCGATTTCGTCTACGACGACGAGCGGCGCGCCCGCACCGTGGCCGAGAGCGTCGGCGTCGAGGTCGGCGAGATCGCCGACGACCGCTCGCGGGCCGACGTGAGCCGGGAGGGGGCCGTCGTCAGCGTCGACGTCGCGGCCGCCGACCTGGTCGCGCTGCGCGCCGGGCTCAACACCTGGGTCCGCCTCGTCGACGTCGCCGAGGGCGTCGCTGCGGACGCCGACGCGGCGGGCGGATCGACAGACGAGACCGCGGGCGAGCGGTCGTAACCGCCGTAGACCGGCCGAGCGGAGAATACGGGCCTTTTTCAGTCAGCGTCCCGTCGCCCCGGGTATGCAGGGCAATCTGCCGCCGGAAGCACAGGAGAAGCTCGAAGAACTGCAGGACCTACAGGAGACGGCCCAGAAGGTGGCCGCCCAGAAGGAGCAGGCGGAGTCGACGCTCAACGAGTCCCAGACGGCGCTCGACGCGCTCGAAGACATCGACGACGACACCACGATGTACCGCGAGGTCGGCGAGCTGCTCGTCGAGACCGAGTACGACGAGGCCTACGACGAACTCGAAGACAAGGTCGACAGCCTCGAGATCCGCGTCGAACAGCTGACGAAGCAGGAAGAGCGCGTCCAAGAGCAGTTCGAGGACCTCCAGCAGGAGCTCCAGCAGATGCTCCAGGGCGGCGCAGGCGGCGCGGGCGGCGGCCCGATGGGTCCGGGCGGCGCCGGCGGCGCGTAAGCCGATGCCGACCGACGAGGAGGTCGTCCAGACGGCGGCCGAGGCCGCCGAGGGCGTGATTCTCGCCCACTACAAGCAGTCGGAGCTCACCGACTTCGACGTGACCGTGACGTTCGAGGAGGGCGTCCTCGACGTCGACGTGTACGTCAACGCCCCCGACGACGCCGACGAGAACGCCGAAGCGGTCGCCGACGAGGCCGCGTTAGCGGCCCGAGAGGCCGTCGACGAGCTGTTCGGCGAGAGCGACTCGTAACGGCTCGCGGCGTAGCCGAACGCGGCGACCGACGGCGACGCGGCTCTTATGCGAACAGGAAGATCAGCACGCTGACGGCCACGGCCGCGAGGATCACCGACAGGGCGAAGGCGCCGCCCATCGCGACGACGGCGTTGGCGTGGCTGGCCAGCGTCTCGGTGCGGTCGTTGCCGAAGACCGTCACCTCCGCGCGCTCGACCGCGACGCCGGCCTCGACGGGCTCCAGGTCGGCGCGCGCTTCGTCCGCCAAATCACAGATCAGCCCGCGGAGTTCGTCCCAGTCGATGGCCGCGCCGACCTGATTGTCGGCCTCGACGGTGTTGACGATGTGGGTGTCAGTCGTCATCACCTCGGCCGCGTCGACCGGGCCGTCCTCGACTAAGGCGTCGACGAGCTCGCCGCGGAGCCCCGGCTCCATATTGTTGCCGTCGACGAGGACGTAGGCCGTCTCGGCCCCGCCGACCGCCGTGACCGCGACGCGGACGCCCAGCGGGCCGATTCCGTCCATCGGCTCCCAGGGCGTCTCGTCCCAGGCGACGCCGAGTTCGAGGTCGCCCCGCTCGGCCGTCGCGAGGCGCTGGCCGGAGATGCCAGCCGCGCCGATCATATCGAAGGCGCGCTGTGAGCCGGGCGTGACGTGGCCCAGGTCCGGGCCCGAGAGCCCGTCGTTGGAGTTGTGCGCGTCGACGAGCAGCACGTCGTCGAGGCCGCTGGTGCGGGCCTCGGCGGCCGCGGAGAGACCGACGCCGTACTCGACGTCGTCGGCGTAGCCGGGCGCGTACGTCGACACCAAGAGCGCGTCGTCGCCGAAGGCCTGGCCGAGCATCGAGGCCTCGCCGGACTGGACGCGGACGCTCGGGGAGGCCTCGGGCGCGTAGGTGACGCGGTCTGCGGCCTCGCGGGCGGCGTCGAGGATCGTGTCGACCTCGCGCTCTGTCACGAGGTTGAAGTCGTGGCCGGCGGTCGCGTGCGGCGGGAAGACGAGCGCCGAGCAGTCGGACGCGACGCGCTCGGGGAAGTTCCCGCCGCCGATCTCGCCCATCGGGCCGGGGTGGATCATCGGGAGGACGAAGCGCGCTTTCTCGCGAGCGCCGCCGTCGGTCGCGGTCTCGTCGGCGTCGTCCGTCCCGTCGACGTCGCTCCCCCCGTCGGCGACCGTCCGGAACGAGAGCACCGAGACGGGCACGATCGCCTGCTCGCCCAGCTGCTGGAAGAACTCCTCCAGTTCGCGCGAGCCCTCGGCGACGTGGCCGACGAAGCCCCGGAGGAAGTCCAGCATCGAGACGCCCATGCTGCGCCGCCAGGGGCGGTCGACCGCGACGACGAAGGCGTAGACCGCCAGCGCGTAGAGGGCGCAGGTGACGCCCAGGAGGAGGAAGTGCTCCGCGGAGATGACAGAGAGCTCCGCGGGCGCGTCGGCCGAGCGCGCGAGGTACGGCATCAGGTAGACGTCGAGGATCGGCCCGCCGACCGAGAGGTAGCGGAGCGTGCCGCTGTAGATGAACAACAGCACCGCCGCGGCCGCGGTCTGGAGGCTCGCGGGGACGGTCGCGACAAGCAGCGACGAGCGCGAGACCGCCATCACGACCAGGAGACGGAAGGCGAACACCGACGCGAGCGCGACGACCAGGGCGTCGAAGACGAAGCGCTGTCCGAGCCCGGTGAAGACCGAGACGATCGCCGCGAGCGTGACGATGGCGACGACGATGATCTCCGAGATCAGCGCCAGGAGCGACGAGCGGTTGTGCGTGAGCTTGCCGCCGACGAAGCGGTCGAGCCCCGTCGTGCCGAAGGCGGCGACGACCGTCGGGATGCCGATGAAGAAGATGCCCTCCCAGGCGTCGCGCCCGAAGAAGAACAGGCCGCGCCAGGTGCGGGCGTAGGCGCCGGAGTCGAAGGCGGCCACGCCCGCGACGGCGGCGATCAGGAGCGCGAAGGCGAGGCTGGTGTACCAACTGGGGGCGCGGAAGATGAACCGCGAGAGGCCGGCGAGGTCGCTTTGTGTGGATGTCATACAGGATTTGGGGGGCTGGAGAGTCGGTTCGGCCGATCGGGCGGCGGCCGCTCGCGCTACTCGCAGATCGAGACGAAGTTGCGGAAGACTTCCTCGCCGCGCTCGGTGTGGGCGACCTCGGGGTGCCACTGGACGCCGTAGAGGTCGCGGTCGGGGTCGCTCATCGCCTCGACGTCGCAGACGTCGGAGGTCGCGGTGTGAGCGAAGCCCTCGGGGACCTCTTTCACCTCGTCGGCGTGGCTGGCCCACACGCGCGTCCGGGGCGCGAGCGAGCCCACGAGGGGGTCGCCGCCGTCGAGGATGTCGACGTCGACGTCGGCGTAGCCGCCGTAGTCGCCGGAGCCGACCTCGCCGCCCAGCTCGGCCGCGAGGATCTGCATCCCCAGGCAGATGCCGAAGACCGGGACGTCGAGGTCGAGGTACTCGGGGCAGTTGCCGATGCGGTCCATATCCGGGCCGCCCGAGAGGACGATCCCGTCGGCGTCGATCTCTCCCGGCGGGGTGGTGTTGTCGACGAGCTCGACGTCGACGCCGAGGTCCCGGAGCGCGCGGCGCTCGAGGTGCGTGAACTGACCGTGGTTGTCGATGACGACGATGCTTGTCATCAGTTGGGGGCTATACACCGAAGGGAGCCAAAAAGCGCCCGGTCTGCGCCCGAAGCGGCCGAGGCAAGAAAGACACCGCTCCCACGATCCGAGAACCGTGCTAAGATCTAACAGGCACACGGCCGTTACCAGCCCGTATGCACTTGCTGTTACCGTTCGACATCGTACCGGTCGAGAGCCGCGTCCCACAGAGCGCGTTCGGCGTCTCCCCGGCGAGCGAGCGGGCCGTCCGGTACACGTTCGACGTGTTCGGCGGCCGCGACGACCTCCGGGTCACGGCGGTCGAACTCTCGGCGGAGACGATCAGCCTCGAGGAGAACCTCGGCGTGGCCGAGATCCGCTCGATGGCGGCTGAACGGGGCGTCGACGCGGAGATACGCCAACACTCGGTGACCGACGTCGAATCGATGGCGGCGCTTCGGGAGGAGATCCTCGACATCGTCGGGTCCGAGAGCGTCGACACGGTCGTGATGGGATACGAGGACGAGTCCTTCGACGACGCCGCGTTCTCGGGGAGCACTCCGGCAAGGATCCTGGGGGAGCGGGACGTGCCGGTCGTGCTCGTTCCCTGATGCAGGTTGTCGTGCTCCCGTAGTTACCCTCCGTCCTCGCCGTCCAAGCGCTCGCGCGCGGTCGAGAAGCCGAACTCCGACTGCTCCTTCGCGCGGCGCTCCTCCCGGGCGGCGATCGCTTCGGGGTCCGGCGCGGCGTCGTCGTCGAGGCGCGCGAACGACTGGTGGATCTTCGCGTGGCACCACCGGCAGAGCGCGACCGTGATCTCGTGGCTCGGTTCGTCGGCGTCCCCTCCGCCGGTCGCGCTCCCGTACGAGAGGTGGTGTTCCTCCAGCAGCGGGCGGGAGTCGTCGTGAGCGATCCGGACGGCTTCCAGGCCGCAGCGGACGCACTCGCGGCCGTCGGTGGTCGAGCGGTAGTGCGGGCAGTCGCGGAACTCGGCGTCGGCGGCCGCGACGCAGTCGTAGTCCGCGCGGCGGCGGGCGGCCGCGAACTCGGGGTCGTCGCCGGCGCGCGTCAGCGCGAAGCGGCACCGGCCGTCGTCGGTGAGGTGGTCGCAGACGCCGGCGTGGTCGTAGGGGTCGTCGACGCCGACCGGCGTGCCCGTGGGCGTCTCCCGCATACGCCAGGCTGTGGCCGCTGGGGAGTTGAATCCGCCGGTGGCGCGGCGGTCGGGCGGCTCCGACAGCCGAGCGATTTATCCGGCCGGCCGCAGACCGGAGCCTGTGCGACTCGAACACCGAAGCGGCGGGGAGCGGGCGACGCTCGCCAGCGACGTCGAGGTGGCCTACACGTTCCTCTCGCGGGCCCGCGGGCTGATGTTCCGGCAGTCGATCCCCGACGACTACGCGATGGTCTTCGAGTTCGACGAGGCCGACAGCCGCGACCTCCATATGGTCTTCGTCCCGTTCGACCTCGACGCGCTGTGGCTCGTCGGCGACGAGGTCGTGAAGAAAAAGCGCCTCCGGGCGTGGCGCGGCCTCGGGGCCGCCACCGCCGACACCGTAGTCGAACTCCCCGCGGGCGCCGCGGACGGCGTCGAGACCGGAGACACCGTCCGGCTCGTCGAGGAGTGAGGGGTGCGAGGGAACCGCGGCACGGCGCGCGTCGAGCCGCTCGTCGAGAAGGCGCAGTTTAAGTAGCTGGACGATCACAGTTAGTGTGAGCACATGACTCGTGGTCGATTTATTCGGGGGTAACCCCGACAACCCCCTCGCATCCACCGTGGATTCTGACGACTCCGTACAGCTGCTAGACACGACGCTCCGAGACGGCGAACAAGCCCCGGGTGTCTCGCTCACGCCGGACGAGAAGGCCGACATCGCGCGGTCGCTCGACCGGGCCGGCATCGAGTACATCGAGGCCGGTAGCGCCTGCACCGGCGAGGGCGAGCGCGAGACCATCCGCCAGGTGACCGCGCTCGACCTCGACGCGACGGTGACGAGCTTCGCGCGCGGCGTGCAGAACGACATCGACCTCGCGCTCGACTGCGGGGTCGACGGCGTCACCATCGTCGTCCCCGCCAGCGACAAGCACGTCGAGCGGAAGGTCGGCACCACCCACGACGAGGTGGTCGAGAACACGGGCGAACTGGTCGCCTACGCCAAGGACCACGACCTCTGGGTCGAGGTCATCGGCGAGGACGGCTCCCGCGCCGACCTGGACTTCCTCGAACGCCTGATGGCCGAGGCGCTCGACGCCGGCGCGGACCGGTCGTGTTACGCCGACACCGTGGGCCACGCCACGCCGGAGACGACCTACGAGTACGTCTCCCGGCTAGCCGACCTCGGTCCCGTGTCGACCCACACCCACGACGACCTCGGGCTGGGGATGACGAACGTCTGGGCCAGCCTCGCGGCCGGCGCGGACCTCGTCCACGGCACGATCAACGGCATCGGCGAGCGCGCGGGCAACGTCGCCCTCGAAGAGGTCGCCATCGCCCTGGCGCACGGCTACGGCGTCGAGACGATGGACTTAGAACAGGTGTACGACCTCGCCCAGCAGGTCTCCCACGCGACGGGCGTGCCGCTCCCGCCGAACAAGGCGGTCGTGGGCGAGAACGCCTTCACCCACGAGAGCGGCATCCACACCGACGGCACGCTCAAGGACGACACGATGTACGAGCCGTATCCCCCAGAAATGGTGGGTCGCGAACGGCGGCTCGTCCTGGGCAAACACGCCGGCCGCGCGGGCGTCCGCGCGGCGCTCGACGAGCACGGCGTCGACGTGAGCGAGGAAGAGCTCGCGGACGTCGTCGAGCGCGTGAAGCGCCTCGGCGACCGCGACAAGCGCGTCACCGACGCCGACCTCCTGGCGATCGCCGAGGACGTCCAGGGCCGGGAGCGCGACCGCCACGTCGAGCTCCTGGACCTCACGGCCGCTTCGGGCGGCGGGACGCCGACCGCCTCGGTCCGACTCCGGGTCGGCACCGAAGAGCGCGTCGCCTCCGGCACCGGGAGCGGCCCGGTCGACGCCGCCGTCGAGGCCGTCCGGGCCGCGCTCGGCTCCGAGGCCGACGCGCAGCTCGAATCCTACCACGTCGACGCGATCACCGGCGGCACCGACGCCGTCGTCACCGTGGAGGTGGAGATGTCGAAGGGCGATCGGACGGTGACGGTCGCGACCTCCGACTCGGACATCACCCGCTGCAGCGTCGAGGCGATGGTCGAGGCGCTCGACCGCCTGCTCGCCACCGACGCCGACGAGGACGGGGCGGAGGCCGAGCCGGAAGACGCGACGCTGGCCGACGACTGAGCGTCGGCGCCGCGTCGCGCCGCCTTCTCAACGGACCGCACGGTGAAGTGACTGCGCCCCGTGGCTCCGGGTGTGAGCGAGTACGTCGTCGACGTGAAGCCCTCGGCGCGCCGGACGAACGGCGCGGTCGGGCGGCTGATCCAGCAGGCGGGGAGCCGTCACCGCTTCGACGGGCGCGCGGACGCTGAGGCGTGGGCCGCCGGCCTCTCCGCGCAGGGCGAGTCGACGGTGTGGATCCGGACGGCGAACCCCGACGACCGCTCGGACGCGGACGCGTACCTAATCGGCCGCCGGTCGTGGGGCGTCGGCTCCGACAGCGGCGCGTCGAGCGACGTCGCTCCGGACTCTGGGAGCGAACAGGCGGCGCTCGACGGCGACGCGCGGTCGTGACGATGGATTCCGATCGATTCGCGACCGCGCGCGACGCCCTACCGCTCTTCGACGAGGTAGGTCCAGCCGCCGCGCCGCTCGAACCGGACGTCCTCCCTGGTCGCGGCGTACTCGGTGACGCGGGCCGTCTCGACGTCGGTCACGTCGATCCGCCGCGTTCGCTGGGCGCGCTCGGTCGTCGGCTCTTCGATCGCCGTCGCGTGCATACTCGCAGTTCGGCGGGAATCGGTATGTAAGTCAGCCTAGCGGAGTGAAAGTGAAACTGGACGACGGCGTCGCCGCCGAGAGAGTGACGCGGAGGCGACAGCGCGGCGTCGGCGGCGGTGGTTCGCGGAGAGTCCTCTGATATCGTATTTCCGGTTATTTTCTATTATGTCCGACGGCTGTGCAATTCCCGGCGGATGAAAATCGCTTCATTCGCTTTTCCCCGCGGAACCACAACGAACGAATGTAGAGGTGAGACGTATGTCATACCAGTTCGAGGGTAACTTACTCGGGGAGGAGACGGCCCTGACACTGTCCGGCGGCTGGGGCCAGTACTGGATCGCGTTCCTTCGGGTGATCACCGGCTGGTGGTTCTTCCACGCGGGCGTGACGAAGCTCATCACCGACGGGCTGAACTTCACGTACGCGCCGGCGTACCTGAAGGGAATGAGCAACACGGTCGTCGGGCCCCTCGCGACCTTCCTGGCCACCGACGCCGCCTGGCTCGTGAAGGCCGGCGTGCCGCTGTTCGAGACGCTGATCGGCCTCGGGCTCCTGTTCGGCGTCCTCACTCGGCTCGCGGCGTTCGGCGGCGTCTTCTTCATGACGCTGTTCTGGACCGGCAACGCCGCGTTCGGCCACGGGCTCGTGAACGGCGACCTGATGGGACTGCTGCTGTTCGCGACGATGATCGTGTTCGCCGCCGGCCGCTACTACGGGCTCGACGCCATCATCGAGAAGACCGCGTTCGTCAAACAACACCCGCGGCTCAGATACCTACTCGGCTGAGGAGGTGACAGGAGATGACACTCAAAGACCTGAACCCGATCGACAGAATCGTGATGCTCGTGAGCACCGGCCTGATGTTCGTCAGCGTCGTCGTGCTCGGCGTCGTCGAGATCCTCGACGGCCCGCCGTACGGCGCGGCGCCGGTGACGAACGACGCCGGCGAGGTGGTCGCCACGCCGATGGTCGACCCGCAGCTCCGCACCGGTCTGGTGGTGGCGGCGCTGCTGATCCTGCTGGTGTGGGCCATCTACAAGGTGCTCACGCCGACGGACGGAACCGCCACGCAGGACACGGCGACGAGCGCCACATAACGGAAGACGGGATCAGACCGGTCCCGATCCCGTGTCGATGCCCGTTTTCGAGACACGTAGCGAGTAGACGAGCACCGCGAGGCCGACCGCGGTGAGGACGTTCTGTACCGTCAGTCCGAGAGCGATCTCCACGGGTGCGACGAACGGGAGCGCCACGCCCGCGACCGCGCCGAGACTCACGAGGCAGAAGCCGACGGTCACGAGTCCGAGCGCGGCGGACTCCGTGTTCCTGTACGCGCGGTACGCCAGAGAGGCGAGTACGAGGCCACACGAGAGGATCGCGGCCTCGGCCGCCACGCGGACCCCCGGGACTCCCGACATCGAATCACCTCGGTCGGGGGTACGAACGGCCCCGACATATACGGGCCCGGAAATTTTTACCTCACGGGAACGAAACGGAGCGGCGCGACGGACGCGTATCGCGGCGCCTAAACGCGCCGCTTCGGAGTTGATTCGGGAGAAGCGCCGAGGGTGAGAGTTGAACCACGATCGGAGCGGGGCTCCTCCCTGATTCAAATCTCACGTGGTCGCTACTGCGCGACAAACGCGTATCGCGGCGCCTAAACGCGCCGCTTGTGGGTGGTATCGCGGAGAAGCGCCGAGGGTGAGATTTGAACTCACGAGTCCGAATGGACAGTAGATTTCGAATCTACCGCCTTGGCCAGGCTAGGCTACCTCGGCTCCACTCACCAGTAGGGCGGTGACGCGTTTAATCGGTTTCGATTTGGTCGAGTCCGCGTGCGCGACGGGGCGACCGGAGGCGACCCCATAGGCGCGTGCCGCACCAGACGCCGGTATGGATCTCGACGACGCGACCGCCGCCTGCGAGTCGGTCCGCGCGGAGGTCTCGAAAGCCGTCATCGCCGACGAGCGCTTCCTCGAACGCGTCCTGCTCGGCGTCCTCGCTCGCGGGCACGTCCTCCTGGAGGACGTCCCCGGGACCGGCAAGACCCTCACCGCCCGCAGCGTCGCGACGGCGCTCGGGCTCTCCTTCTCGCGCGTGCAGTTCACGCCCGACCTCCTCCCCGCGGACGTGACCGGGACGAACGTCTTCGACGAGCGCGAGGGGACCTTCGAGTTCAGCGAGGGGCCGATCTTCGCGAACGTCGTCCTCGCCGACGAGATCAACCGCGCGCCGCCGAAGACCCAGGCCGCGCTCCTGGAGGCGATGGGGGAGCGACAGATGACCCTCGACGGCGAGACCCACGCGCGGTACACCTCGTTCCCGACGTCGGCCTCGGCTTCGAGGCGGTCGGCCGCGTCGCCGGCGGCCTCGCCGACCCGCCTGACGTCCGGCGGGGTCGCCTCGGAATCCCCGTCGGCGGGGTCGTCGTCGCCCGCGAGTTCGTCCCCCGTCGAGGCCAAAAGCAGGACGACGGCGAGCGCGAGCGCGACGAACAGCGCGAGGCCGAAGAGCGCAGACGGCGTCGCGACCGTGCCGCTTCCCTCCCCGCCGAGGCCGAACCCGCCGCTCCCGACGGGGAACGGAACGATCCCCAAACCGTCGGCGCCGAGACCGAACTCGAAGCCGACGTCGATCGACAGCGTCGGAAGCCGACACGAGACCAGGACCGCCCACAGCAGTGCGAGCGGGAACCCGACCCCCACGGCGGTCGCGACGACGGTCGCGAGCGACTCGGATCGACGGTAGACCGCGTAGTGGCCCGCCGCGAGGAGCGCGAAGAGGAGCGCGACGACGGGCGGCCGAGCCAGGAACGGGACGCAGACGGAGCCCAGGACGGCGGCGCTCTCTCCGCTCGGAACGTCGATCAGCGGCGCCGGGGCGCCAGCGGGAGCGCCGCCGGACGCGCCGCCGAGGCCGCCGCCGGTCCCGCCGGTGACGGTGGTGTCGATCGTCGCCGCCGTCGCGGCGAGTGCGGCGACGGCGAGGAGGGCCACGGCGAGCCGGCGGGCGATCGATGCGTCCACGTGTTGGTGGCGTATCGGACGCGCCTCGGTAAAGAGAGTCGCCAGCGGCGTCGGCGGGGCGCACTCACTCGTCGGGCTCGGAGAACCGGAGCGTCACGATCGTTCGGAAGTCGGTTGCGGCGGCGGTGCCCTCGGCGGGGCTGTCGACGCCGTCGCCGGGCGAATCGCCGTCGACGGGGGCGTCGCGGTCGCCCGCGGACCCGCCGGATCCGTCGGCGAACCGGAGCTCGCCGCCGTTCTCGATGACGCACCAGTACGCGAGCCACAGGCCGAGTCCCTCGGCGTGTTGGAGCGGCGTCTCCGAGCCCGCATCGAGCGCCCGCCGCTCCACTTCGGGGATGCCGTCGCCGCTCGATGCGAAGCGGACCGCGATCGACGGCTCCGAGTCGGCCGTCGCCTCGCGCTCGACGCTGACCCGGACGCGGAGCCCCTCGGAGTCGGACTCGGTGACGAGGAGCTCGATCAGCTCCTCGGTCGCGGTTCCGATCGAGTTGGCATCGGTGAGCGCCGCGCGGGCGTGGGCGTCGCCGTCGAAGGCGAACTCGACGTCGGGGTAGCCCCGCGCGGCGCGGCGGACGGCGCTGGCGACGACCTCGGTCACGTCGTGGACCGTCGGCGTCTCCGAGTGGGTTTCTTTGAGCTCGGAGACCTTCCGGGCCTTGTCGCTGACGGTCAGGAGATCGTCCGTCCGGCTGAGGATGGACTCGGCCGCGCGCTCGGCGTCGTCGGCCGTCCCGGAGGCGACGATGTCGGCGTAGCCGCGCACGACGTTCATATCGTTGCGGAGGTTGTGGCGTAGGATCCGGTTCGCGACTTCGAGGCGCTGTTCGTAGCGGTGCCGCCCGGTGACGTCGCGGAGCGCCAGCGCGTACCCCACCTCGTCGCCCCGCTCGTCGGAGAGCTCCGAGAGGCGGATGTCGTACGCGCGGCTTCGCCCGTCCGTGACCGTCGTTCCCTTGAGATCCTCGAAGGCGTGCTCGGGGAACACGTCGCTGACGTGGTCGCCGGGGTCGGGCGACGGATCGAGGACCCGGCGGGCGGTGTCGTCGACCTCGACGACGACGCGGTCGGAGTCGAGGACGACGAGCCCGTCGCCCATCGCCTCGAAGGCCCGGCGGCGGGCGACCGGGACCCGTTCGAGCAGATCGAAGTGATACAGCCCGAGCACCACGAGAACGCCGGTGATCGCGAAGGTGAACGACGTCAGATCGACGCCCGGAATCGGGCTCATACCGAGCAGGAACGCGACGTGTGAGAGGAACGGCGGCAGCGGCGCGACCGCGAGGACGGCGACCTGTTTCCAGTAGAGCAGCGACATCCGAATCCCGACCAGAAGAATCAGTCCCATTCCGATCGCGACCGCGGTGTAGGCGAAGACGACGTGGAGATAGTAGAGCGGCCCGAACGCGACCTGGACGGTCGAGTCGACGACGGTCGATCCGGACGGGAGCGTCCAGACCAGGTGGTGCATCGGATTCGTCGCCGTCGCGACGAGGACGGCGAGCGGTTCGAGCGCGAGCAGCGCCGCGCGCCGGGCCGTCAGCCACTGCGAGCGGCTGACGTACTGGACGACGACGACGAGCCACAGGATCGGGACGCCGGTCGACAGCGCGAACGCCACCTGCCACCAGCGCCGCTGCATCGCGACCGATCCGAAGCCGATCTGGATCGCGTACGCCAGCGCCGAGAGGCCGACGAGGACGTGGAGCGCCGCGATCTCGGGGCCGCACCGCGACTCACGGTGTCGCCACCCGACGGCGACGAGCGCCGCGTGGACGCCGACGGCGGCGAAACCGAGGGCCGAGATTGGGGAGAGGTACCACGCCATACGTGTCTTCGACGTTTCGTTCCGAGGTGATCATCATACATCAAACCACCAGTCCGGTGAAGAATCCGGAGATCGGTCGACATCGCCGGGTCCGGCGGCCTTAAGAGCGAATAATGTCAACTCCCCAACTACGTTTCGGGAATGTGACTCGGAGAGGCCCGGCCTCACACCCGGACCAGGAGCGTCGCGCGCGTCGACTCGACCGGAGAGACGACTCGGACGCGGAACGCGGCCGCGACGGGCGTCGCCGTCCCGGCGCGCTCCTGGACGACGATGCCCCCGATCGCTCGGCAGGGGCCGAAGTCGCGTCCGCGACCACCGGGGCACTCCCCGCGGGCCCAGCGAGCCGCCGCCGCGTCGTCGAACGTCACCGTCAGCGACCGGCTCTCAGCCGCGTGCGCCCGTTCGAGTCGAGCGACGTCGGACTCGACTGCCGCGCTGATCTCCGCGGCGACGACGCGGCGGTCCCGCCAGCGGTCGGCGGCGTCGTTTCGCGCAGTCACCGCAGTCGCGGCCGTCCGAACGGAGCCCGCGAGGCTGCGATCGATCTCCCCGAGCGACGCCACCTTGACGTCGGCCGCCGCGTCCCGGTCGCCGTCGTAGCCCAGCTGCGCGTACGCGACCGTCATCGCGAGGAGCGCGACCGCGACGACCGCCGCCGAGACGAGGACGATCTGGCCGCGGTCGTCGGCGCGCCCGGGGAGTGGCGAACGCATCACGGGAACCACACCCGGAGGGCGACCGCACACGGCCCGACGTCGAGCCTCGCCCGGCCGGATTCGACGACGGTAGTCGGGATCGGCGGTCCGACCGATCCGTGCGGCGTCGCGACGCGTCCGAACGCCCCGGGGGGAAGCACCGCTTCCAGGCGGGCCCGCAGGGGAGCGCGCTCGGTCGCGAACGACGCCGGCGACCGGCAGGCCGCCGTCAGCCGACTGCGACCCGATCCCGCGGGCGCCTCGGCGTGCAGCACGGCCAGCGCGTCGGCCGCGAGGCGGTCCGGCTCGGCGTCGGCCCGGCCGTCGTCGACGGGAGCCCAGAGGAACCCGGCGACGACCGCCAGCACCAGCAGCGCGCCGACCACGGCCTCGACGAGCGAGGTCGCGAGCTGCCCGCGGTCGGTGGACTCAGACACCGACGACCACCACCAGCCGTTCGTCCCGGCCGGTCGGCGCCGCCCAGGCGACGGTCGCCGTGCCCGCCCTCCCGAGGCCGGAGCCGCGGACCTCGAACCGAACCGCGAGCGGCCGCGTCGACGGGAGCCGGACCGCGTATTCGCCGTCGAGTCCGGACCGGTCGTGGAGGACGACGCGCCCGCCGGCGCGGACCGTCGTGACGGACTGGCCCGGGACCGGGTCGATCGTCACCGCGGCGTTTCCGCCGTGGTCGTCGAGCGTGACCGATCGCTCGGTCCGGAGGTCGAGCCGCTCGGTGCGGGCCGCGTCGTGTTCGACTCGGACGCGACGAACGATCCGCACCGGCTCGTCGCCAGCGGAGTGCCGATCCCCGAACGCGCCTCGGGCCAGGAGCACGTCGCCGCCGAGCGAGATCCGAACCGGGCGGCCGCGCACGGGCGGAGCCGCGGCGTCGACGTCGGCGAGCGTGAGGTTCGCGGTGGCCGCCGCGTCGAGGACGTTCGGACCCCGAGTGTGCGCGCTGTCGCCGGCAACGAGGGAGTCGGCCAGGCGCTCCGCGGCGTGGACGGCGGCCGGCTCGCGCTCGGCGTCGGCAAGGGCGTCGGTCGCGAGCCCCGCGCCGCCGACGGTGACCGTCACGACGACGATCACCGCCACGGCGAAGCCGATCAGGTTCGCCTGCGCGCGGTCCGTCACGGCGCGTCCCCCGATCGGTCCGATTCGGCGTCGACGAGACGCACCGAGACCACCCCCTCCGCGCGGTCGGTCGTCGAGACCAGAACCTGGGAGGGCGACGTGCTGGTCCACGAGCCGGAGACCGACGCGTCGGCCCGAACGGCGAGCCGGACGCGCCCGCCGACCGCGGGGTCGGGATGGACGAGCCGGAGCGCGGGCCCGCCGTCCGCGGCGACGGCGACGACTCGGTACGGATCGCCACGGATCGTCGGCGGGAGCCGAACGGTCACGCGCCGATCGACGCCGACCGGGCGGTCCCCGGGAACGGCGGCCTCGACCCGCTCGGCGGCCGCCACGGTCGCCCGCTCGCCCAGTTCGGCGCCGACGGCGGTGCGGTACTCCGGGACGAGCCCGCCGAAGAACGTCGCCGTCAGGAGCGCGACGAACAGCACGCCGACCCCGAGTTCGAGCGTCTTGCCGACGACCGGCGAGAGCCCGCGATCGAGTCCGGAACCGCGGCACTGCGCTGGTGTCACCGACCGCGCCCCCGACCCGCAACTCCGCCGGCTCATCGGCCCACCGCCACCCGGAGCCGGACGTCGTGGACGATCAGGTGGACCCGCCGCGGCCCGTCGAACGCGGCGACGACGCTCGGGACGCCGTCGCCGTCGACGTCGCGGCGGGTCGTCGTCGCTCCGCGCTCGCGGAGGTGGCGCTCCCACGCGGCCGGGGTCTCGGTCTCGAAGCCGACGCGGTAGCGCCCGGGCGGCAGGTCGATCCGGCGAGCCCGCGCGTCGGTCCGGAGCGCCACGTCGAGCCCGTGGCCGCCGGTGGCGACGCCGTCGGCGCCGCTGGCGTTCAGCACCGGGACGCCGAGATACAGCGCGTCGTCCGCGGGCGCGAGCCGACTCGGCGCGAGGAGGCGGCGCCCGCGGTCGTCGCGGTGGACGACAGCCCCGGCGAAGCCCGTGACGCGGTGGCCACCGTCGGCGTAGACGATCGCCCCGGCGTGGCCGGCCCAGACGACTCCGCCCTCGCCGAGGACCCACACCGAGCGGTTCACGACGCGCATGGACCCGGAATCGAGCGCGAGCGTCGTCGTCCGCGCGCCGGACGCCGGCCCGAGCGCGGTTTCGAGATCGTCCGCGACCCGGGTCGCCGTCGCCGACGCGGCGCCGTCCTCGACGATCGAGCCCGCGGTGGCCGACAGGCCGGCGACGGCGAGGACGGTGAGCCCGAGGAGGATCGCGACGCCGACGACGGCCGTCTGGGCCCGGTCGGGGTCGGGGTCGGTGCCGGGCCCCCGCCGGACGAGGCCAGTCACACCAACCCCGCCCCCGCGAAGACCAGGTGACAGACCGCGACCAGGCAGCCCGAGTGGAGGAGCGCCTCGTACCGCCCGCGGCTGGCGACGCCCGCGAACCACCCCGAGGCGAGCATCGTCGCCTGCGTCGCCACGTACACGCGGTACTGGTCCCGCGCGAGGTCGACGCCGGCGGGGTCGACCGCGACGCCCGAGAGCGACGACATCGAGGCCAGCCGGTCGAAGCCCGCGAAGACGGTCGCGCTCGTGGCGACGCTGATCCCGATCACGAGCAGGGCGGTCGTCCAGCCGACGGCGACGTAGACGAGCATCGCCGAGCGGAGCGCGCGCTTCTCGTGGTACAGCCGGCCGACCTCGCCCTGGAGCGTCTCGAAGATGACGCCCGTGTCGCTGCCGGCGTCGAGCGCGCCGATCACGAGCCCGACGGTCTGCTCGGCCATCGGCGTGCCGACGCGGTCGACGAAGCGGTCCAGCGCGGCGGTCCGGAGGTCGGTCTCGGTCCGGTCGGTCGGCGTCGTGAGGTGGAGGTTGAGCGAGAGGTCGGCGACGTCGGGGTTCAGCGGTCCGAGATCGACGTCGCGGGCGACGTGTTCGACCGCCTCGGAGAAAGGCCGGCCGAGGTTGACGTGGCCGGAGATCGCGTGGACGAAGTCCTTCAGTTCGTGGTCCTTGCCGTCGTCGAGCCGGGAGCGGCGGACGGCGACGAGGCCGACCGGGATCGCGAAGCCGACGTAGCCCACGAGCAGCGAGACGACGGCGTCGACGCCGAGGAAGAGCGACGCGACGCAGGCCGCGACGCCGAGCGGCGCGAACGCGACGACGGCGCTCGCGGGGTTCATCGTCGCGGTCCGGAGGACGCCGAGCGTCGTCGCCGGCTGGTCGTAGTCGACCTGCTGGTCCGGCGGGCGGAGCCGCGCGACGAGGCCGGCGGTCCCGAGGCCGACCAGGACGATGAACGCCGCGCTCCCGTAGACCGCCAGCGCGCGGACCGTGACGGGGCCGAGCGGCGTTCCGACCGCGGACGACAGCGACGGCGAGACGACGCTCATCACCGTGAGGACGATCACGAGCAGCGCCGGGAGGACCAGGAGGACGACGAAGAGCTCGGCCAGCAGTTCGAGGAAGCCCTGCGCGCGGCTGCGGTCGCGGTCCTGCTGGTGGCGGAGCATCCGGCTCTCCATCGCCAGGTACTCCGAGAGCGCGTCGGGGCCCTGTTCGGCGTGTTCGCGGAACTTCAGGAGGAACGGCGTGAGGGAGTCCTGGGCGGGGGTGTCGCGCGCGACCCGGCGGAGCCCCTCGTCGACGTTGCCGGTCATCGCGGCGGTGTTGAGCGCCTTCCGGAGCGCGACCGCGGTCTCGCCGTAGGCGTCGGTGTCGGCGACGCGCGCGAGCATCGCCCGTCGGCCGTCGCTCCCCGAGGCGAGGACGTTCAGGTAGCGTGACGCGACGGATTCGCTTTCTATCGCACGGCATAACACCGTCGGCGGAACCGTCGATGCCGTAATCCGTCGTGTTCGTCACCTCGCACCCTCGGAATCGGTAGCGACAGGCGGATTAGCCCATAACACCTGTCGTCTCGCACCGTCGGGGAGACGCCGTCGTGCGGTCGGCCCTAACGTCTCACGGTTCGAACTTCAATCTTGTCCCCGCCTCAATGGATCATACGGAGGGAAGGAGAGTGTGAAGCGGTCGCCGCTTGCGGAGTCCTCGGCGTCAGTCGACGGGGTCGACGTGACGCCGTCGGATCCGCGGCGCGGACGACGCGCTTCAGGGTCCGCGCCCTCGGGATAGAGGGCGTGGAGTAGGAGTATCTCGGTGTTGGGGGATACCCGTCGGTCAGGAGTACGCCCGCGTCATCGACGCACGGAGCTACCTGACCGACGAATTACTCAACCTCAAATTTGGCTTCATAATCTGGTCTAGAAGACCAATATGGGGACGAGTCGTGCCGCATAATGTACTTCTCGACCGTGTCTTCTGAGATATCCATTATCTCTGCTACGTCCGAGATCCCGTAATCCCGTGCTCCACAAAGATAGATCGCGATAGAAGGATTACCCTCAAGAGCAAGTTCAAGCGGAACACTATCACTATATTCTTGACGAGGTTTAATATCGTAGCACTCTATTAGGATGCGAATTGCTCGTGCAATATAGCGATCCTTTGTAGAATGAGCCTGACCGATCTGATTATCGACTACTTCTATTCGTTGTTCACCGACGAAATCTCGTTCGAGATCAAACGGCTTGTACTTGATCAATATCGTCACCCTATCACTTACTTCATACCTCCGTAGTGTGGACCAACTGACTGACATACTCTCACAACGAATCTTAGATATAAAAGTTCACAATTTATGTGTGAGCTTTATCCCTCTTTTTAACTAATATGAGCATATAGGCGAGCTGGACGTTTATTAACCATCGGTCCAAACTGGATACTGTCGTCGAAGGCAGAGCGGGTGTCTCAGCCCGCTCGGATGCCCTGAGAATCCAGATCAGCCAGAGGCATCACTGTCGTCTGCGGCGGCAAGGAGATCGAAATGAAGGATGAAACACGGGAGGCCGTCCACGAACGGGATCGAAGTCAGTGTGTCAACTGTGGTGCATCGGGCCCCGACGTGACGCTCGACGTGCATCACATCGTTCCGCGCGGCCAAGGAGGGTCGAACAGGCTGTCCAACCTCGCCCTCCTGTGCCGTCAGTGCCACGATGCTGCGCACGGCGATGGGACGGCTCCCACGGTCCAATTCAGTAGCACAGGCAATATGGATACCGACTCGTTCAAGACCTTCTTGCGGTTCTTCTCGGAGCTGCCCACCGCTCGCTTCGATGCCGAAGCGAAAGTCTGGCGAGTGCCGAAGGCGGACTTCGAGCGGGTCGTCGAGTCGGTGAGCGACCCCGAGGTGACGGCACTCGTCGCCGACGGAGGTGGGCGATGAGCCAGCAGTCTCTCACCGCCTTTTCCGACGAAACGCGGTGTCCCGAATGTCAGTCGATCACATCGAGACCGTTCTGACTCCTCCAGTAGAGCTTGAATCTGCATCTTCGATGCATTGCTGATCCTC
>NZ_JBNTJW010000013.1:0-57148 GCF_051195055.1 Halobellus sp. EA9
AAACCCGGCGAAGAAGCACTCAAAATCATCCTCGAAACCGCTCTATGACTTCACCAACAATCGCTTACCCAACAGCGTTCCGGTGGACACCCACGTCCACCGGATCGCGCGCCGGATGGGGCTCGCGCCCGCGGACGCCGACCACGAGACCGTCCGCGAGCACCTCGAAGCCGACGTCCCCGGCGAGAAATGCGGATTCGGCCACACCGCGATGATCCAGTTCGGCCGCGAGTACTGCTCGGCCCGCAAGCCCGCGTGTCTCGACGGCCCCGAGGCGTGCCCGCTCTACGACCTGTGCGACCGCGTCGGCGTCGACGAGATGGCGGAGTCGGTCGTCGATCCCGCCGAGGTCGCCGGCGACTGACCCCCGCGTCCGGCTGATTCTAACAGCCCCGCGTCTCGACGCCCGAGACCGGCCCCTCGGAGGGCTCGTACGTCGAGTCGTCGAACGCGTCGGAGAACATCGGCAGCGAGAGCCGGTAGTCGAAGACGACGACGAACGAGTCCCAGATCTGGCCGACGGAGACGTTCTCCTGGTTCGCCTCGAACAGCACGCCGGTCCGGAGCCGCACGATGTCGGCGTCGAGCGCGACGCCGCGGGCCGACAGGCCGAGCGCGCTCGGCGGCGCCGACGTGAAGAGCGAGGTGTGGACGGTGACGTTGATGTGCGGGTCGCCGGAGCCGACCGAGAGGTCGTGCCCGCCCGGCGGGAAGCAGCGGTCGGAATCGCCCGCCCCGGCACCGCCGTCGCCGCCGGACTGTGCGGCGACCGCGGGGAGGCCGGCGAGCGCGAGCGAGGCACACACCGCCAGAGCCGCGAAGACGGCGACGGCGCGGCGGAGCGTATCAGGGGTCCGAGGAGTGCGCATACGGGGCCTTGCGCGCTTCCCGGATTAAGTCTCACTGCGCGATTCTCACGCGTGAGATTAGGGGTCAGTCCATCGTGCGGACGAGCTCGTCGAGGACGGCGCCGGCGCTCGCGAGGTTCGTCGCCAGCGGCACGTCGTGGACGTCGCAGATCCGCAGGAGCGCGGTGATGCCGGGCTCGTGGGGCTGTGCTGTCAGCGGATCCCGCAGGAAGATCACGCCGTCGCAGTTCCCGTCGGCGATCTCGGCGCCGATCTGCATATCGCCGCCGATCGGGCCGGACTGCTTTCGCTCGACGTCGAGTCCCGTCGCCTCCCGGATTCGCTTGCCGGTCGTTCCAGTCGCCATCAGGTCCATCCGTTGGAGGTCCTCGATGCGGTTCTGCACGAACTCGACGATCTCGGGCTTCTTCTCGTCGTGGGCGATGAGCGCGATTCGCATATGCACTGGTAGACCGACACCGACAAGAGTGTTCGCCGTGTGAGGGGCGATCTGACGCGAGCCGTCGCAGTCCGGTCCCAGTGTCGCCCGCGGGCGCGATCCGGGAGCGGCCAGGGGACGGACCCGTCACCGGCGCATCGAACGCAACGCCGACACCACCGTCGGCGAGGACTCCTCGAACCGTCGGAGCTGGGCCGCCTCGGTGAACGCGTATCGGCCCACGAGCAGGCTCGCTGTCATACTCGTCAGCCCGCCCGCCGCGAAGATCATCGCCATAATGACGAACTGGTACTCCGCCGCGTAGATCGGGTTCGCCCCGCCGAGGATCATCCCGGCCATCATCCCGGGGATGTACACCAGACCGAGCGTCCGCATCGCGTCGACCACCGGGATCAGCGACGCGCGAACGGACTCGGTCACGTGCTCGGACGCGGCGGCCCGCGGGGGAACGCCGATCGCCAGCAGCGCCTCGATCTCGGCCCGGTTGGACTCGATCTCGCTCTTGAACCGATCCAGCGCGAGCGAGTTCGTCTTCATCGCGTTCGCGATGATCATCCCGCCCACGGGGACGAGGTTCCGGACGGTCGACTCGATCGCTCCCGCGGCGACCATCGTCACGATCACCACCGAGGCCCCGAGCGCGATCGCCGTCAGCGACACCCGGAACGCCCGCGGGACGCCGTCGCCGCGCTTGCGCGACTCCCACGCGGCGTAGGCGATCATCCCGGCCAGAACCACGGCCGAGAACGACAGCGGGATCGAAAACAGGACGCCGATCAGGGCGCCCATCGCCAGCACCTGCACGAAGCCGCGGACGAACGCCCCGCCGAGTTCCCGCTCCAGGTCGAGGTTCCTGACGTACGAGAGCCCCAGCACCACCGCCGCCAGCGACGAGGCGGCCGCGACCTGCAGGAGCCCCCGCACCACCGTCGGGTCCGCGAGTTGCGCTGGGAGCATCAGAGCGACACCTCCTCGGGCCGCCCGGTGGCCGCGATCCGCCCGTCGACGAACCGCACGACGCGGTCGGCGATCCGCTCCACCTGGGCCTCGTCGTGGGTCACGAAGACGACCGTCCGTTCGGCGTCGGCCAACAGATCTGCCAGCAACGCCTCGATCTGCGCTTTCGCCTCTGGATCGAGACTGGCCGTCGGCTCGTCGAGCAACAGCACCTCGGGATCGACGATCAGCGTGCGGGCGATGGCGACGCGCTGGCGCTCGCCCCCGGAGAGATCCGCGACGTCGCGGTCGCCGTAGCCGCCCAGATCCACGTTTTCGAGCAGGGCCTCCGGGCGGCCGGGCTCGATCGCCTCGCCCCGGAGCCGCGGCCCGACGGTGACGTTCTCGCGGACCGTCCCGTCGCGGAGCGCCGGATCCTGCGGGACCATCCCGACCCGCGACCGGAGGTCTGTCGGCGGGATCGTTCGATAGTCGGTGCCGTCGAGGTACACCGTCCCCCCGGTCGGTTCGTCGAGGCGGTCGAGCAGGCGGAGCAGCGTCGACTTCCCGGCGCCCGAGGGACCGACGATGGTGAGGGTCTCACCGGCGGCGATCGCGAGGTCCACGTCGCGGACGATGGGATCGCCGTCGACGGCAAACGAGAGCGACTCGGTCTCCAGTTTCGGTGTGGCGGCTGACACGGTACGTTCCCGGGTGGCGATACCGACCCCGAGCCCTTACGCCTGTCCCAAAACCGCTCTATAGGAGTATATAGGAGGCCGGACCCGGCCGAGGATACGGTAGTCGGTCTGATGACGCTCGCCGGGAACGGGATCGGCGGTCCCGGGGCTCGGCGAGTTCGGCATTCCGAAATCTGCTACCGGAACCGGAACGTCTCGAGGTTCTTCGGGGCGAACGTCCGCAGGTGGTGGTCGTGGTACAGCCCCGACGAGAGGTCCTGGACCGAGCGCTCGTCGCCGTGGACACAGAGGACCTTCTCGGGACGGGGGTTCATCGTCTTCACGAAGTTCTCCAGGCCCTGGCGGTCGGCGTGGCCGGAGAAGCCGTCGACGGTCTCGACGTCCATCTCTAAGGTCATCGTCTCCGAGCGGCCGACCCGGTCGCCGTCGATCGGGACCTCCCGGCGGCCGTTCTGGATCCGGTGGCCGAGGGTGCCCTGGGCCTGGTAGCCGACGAAGACGAGCGTGGAGTCCGGATCCGAGCCGAGCTGTTCGAGCCAGGACATAATCGGCCCGCCGGTGACCATCCCCGACGTCGAGAGGACGATCGCGGGGTCGCCGTCGGCGACGTCCCGTCGCTCGTCGTCGCCGCCGTCGATGTGGTTGAACTCGTCGGCCAGGAAGGGGTTCTCGTCCTCGTGGAGGATCCGATCGCTGAGGTCGTCGCGGAGGTACTCGGGGTACGTCGTGTGGATCGCCGTGGCCTCCCAGATCATCCCGTCGAGGTGGACGGGCATACTCGGGATCTTCCCCTCGCGCATCGCCTCTTCGAGGACGAGCATCAGCTCCTGGGAGCGCCCGACCGCGAACGCCGGGATCACGACCGTCCCGCCGCGGTCGTGGGTCTCGTTGATCGCCTCGATCAGTTTCCGCTCGGCGTCCTCCTGGTCGGTCTGGTAGTCGTTGCGGCCGCCGTAGGTGGATTCGAGGACCAGCGTCTCCACGCGCGGGAAGTCGTTGACGGCGCCGTCGAACAGGCGGGTGTCCTCGTAGTGGATGTCGCCCGAGAAGGCGACGTTGTAGAGGCCGTCGCCGATGTGGAAGTGCGTGACCGCGGATCCGAGGATGTGGCCCGCGTTGTGGAACGTGAGCTTGACGTCCGGCGCGATGTCGGTCACGTCGCCGTAGTCGAGGGGGATGGTATGTTTGATCGCCTCCCGGACCATCTCGGAGTCGTAGGGCGGCGTCCGGCCCTCCTTGGCCGCGACGTCGAGGTAATCGAGCGTGAGGAGCCCCATCAGGTCGCGGGTCGGCTCGGTCGTGTAGATCGGCCCGTCGTACCCGTACTTGAACAGGAGGGGAATCAGCGCCGAGTGATCGAGGTGGGCGTGGGTGAGCACCACCGCGTCGATGGAGTTCGCGCCCGCCCCGAGCGCCTCGGGCACCTGGAGGTAGGGGTAGTCGTCGGAGCCGGGCTTGTCGCCGCAGTCGACGAGGATCCGCGTGTCGGCCGTCGAGAGGATGAACGAGGCGCGGCCGACCTCCCGGCAGCAGCCCAGCGAGGTGATCCGGACCCACTCCTCGTCGGCGAGGGTCTCGCGGTGGATCTGCCGGCCCACCCGTTCGAGGATGTCCCGGCGGTCCTCGCGCTCCTGTTTCAGGAAGCTCCGGACGTTCGAGACGGTCGAGGACTCGATCGGCGGCGTGCGGACGACCTCGGGCGTCCAGCCGACCTCCTGGGTGATCCGCCGGAGCGTCTCGCCGTGGTTCCCGATGACGACCCCGGGCTTTTCGGCCTCGATGACGACCTCGCCGGTGTCCTCGTGGAAGTCGAGGTCCGTCACGCCGGCCTCCTCGGGGATGACGTCGAGAATCCGGTCGCGGGCGCGGTCGGGCGTCGACAGCGCCGTCGGGTCCGGACGGACGGTGATTCGCTTCCGGAGCGTGCCGGCGAGGTCGCGGACGAGGTCGCCGTTCCGGGCGAAGCGCTTGGGGTCCCGGGTGTAGATCACCAGTTCGGGACCCTCGTAGGTGACGTCCGTGATCGAGACGTCGGCCGGCAGTTCCGATTTGATCTCTGCTTTCAACTCCTCGAGTTGCGTGTCTACTGAACTCATACCTGAGAGCGTGTCGTCGGGGCCGCGGCGCCGTCGATTCGGACCGGCCGACCCGGGGCGGCGCGTGGCCGCACCGAGCGCGATCGGTCCCATCCGACCGACGGCGCGGGCCGTCGGCGTTCGGTCGGGGCGCCCCCGCCTCCTCGACGGACCGAGCGGGCGTGCAGGTCGTGAATCCGAGACGACGAAGTCCTACGAGAGAGCATAAGACGACTTGTGACCGGCAGTCTCTGCGGTTCGTTCGAGGAGGCAGGGAGAACCCGCTTGGTAGTATCTTCCTCCGCGGTCGTATAAAAGCCTTCGCAAAGCCGATATCCCGCGGTCGCCTCTGTGGCCGTATGAGGCTCACCGCAGACCGGGTCGCCGCGGAGGCCGCGTGGGTGCGCGACCGGAGCGACGTCGTCGTCCCCCTGCTCAACGAGACGCGGCGGCGACTCGGCGAGGAGTTCGAGACGGAGGTCGGGACCGTCTCGTCCGACCAGTACCGCGACGAGGTCCGGGCGGTCTTCGCCGACGGCGACGTCGCGGTCAACGTCGCCGGCTACGTCGCCATTCTACGGGAGCTGGACGTCGAAGGCGACTACCCGGGGTTCGTCGTCGACGAGGTGCTCGGCCGGGAGCTGGCGGCGACGATCGCGGGCGGGAGCCCGCTGTCGCTGCTCGCGCAGGCGACGTTCCACTACGCCGACGTAGCGACGCACACCGACGGCGGGGCGGGCGCCGACGACCTCGACGCCGCGCTCGCCGCGGGCTTCCAGACGCGGCTGCCGGGGTGGGACTGGCAGGCCGGCGAGAGTCCGTTTGCGGTCGATTCGTCGCGACCGGAGTGAGTCGCCTCCGTAGCGGCCACGCGGGGGCCGCTTCAGGAGATTTAAGACCGACCTGGGGCTCGAAATACATAATGAGCGACGAGCAGGAACTCGGCATCACCGAGTCGAAGGAGTACAACACGGGCGAGTGGTACGCCGAGGTCGTCCAGAAGGCCGACCTGGCGAACTACGCGCCCGAGGGGATGAGCGGCTTCATCGTCACGCGGCCCCGCGCCTACGAACTCTGGGAGCGCCTCCAGGGCCACTTGGACTCCCTGTTCAAGGACACGGGCGTCCAGAACGCCTACTTCCCGATGTTCATCCCCGAGAGCTACCTCGAACAGGAAAAGGACATCGTCGAGGGCTTCGATCCCGAGGTCGCGTGGGTCGACCGCGCCGGCAAAGAGGAGTTAGAGGAGCCGCTTGCGGTCCGGCCGACCTCCGAGTCGATCATCACGCCGTACATCTCCCAGTGGGTCCGCAGCCACCGCGACCTCCCGCTCCGCGTGAATCAGTGGGTCTCGGTCGTGCGCTGGGAGGCCACCGAGACGAAGCCGTTCTTCCGGACGAAGGAGTTCCTCTGGCAGGAGGGCCACACCGCCCACGCCACCCGCGAGGACGCGTGGGAGGAGACCACCCGCCGGCTCGACCAGTACGAGGAGACCTACGAGGACCTGCTCGCGATGCCCGTCCTCCGCGGCGCGAAGCCCGAACACGACAAATTCCCCGGCGCCGACACGACCACGACGGTCGAGGCGCTGATGCCCGACGGCAAGTCGGTCCAGGGCGCGACCTCCCACTACCTCGGCACCTCCTTCGCGGAGGCGTTCGACATCACCTACACCGACGAGGACGAGGACGAGCAGATCGCCCACACGACCTCGTGGGGGCTCTCCTGGCGGGCGCTCGGCGCGCTGATTATGACTCACTCCGACGATCAGGGGCTCGTCCTGCCGCCCGCGATCGCGCCCGAGCAGATCGTGATCGTCCCGATCTGGCAGGCCGACACCAAAGACGACGTCCTGGAGTACGCCGAGGACATCGCCGCGGACCTCGAAGACGCCGGCATCCGCGTCGAACTCGACGACCGCGACGAGCGGAATCCGGGCTTCAAGTTCAACGAGTGGGAGCTGAAGGGCGTCCCCGTTCGGATGGAGATCGGCCCCAACGAGGCCGACGACGGAACCGTCACGCTCGTCCACCGGCCCGACGGGGAGTCCGAAGAAGAGAGCCGCGAGGACATCGTCGAGACCGTCGAGGAGCACTTCGACGAGGTCTACGCGAAGCTCTATGCGGCGGCCGAGGAGAACCTCGAGTCGAACGTCCGAGAAGCCGACGACAGGGCGGAGATCCTCGGGACGATCGGCCAGCACGGCGGCTACGTCAAGGCGCCGTGGTGCGGCGACGAGGCCTGCGAGGGCGAGATCAAAGACCAGATCGCCGCCGAGATCGTGATGGTCCCGCTGAACGACGAGGACGCGGAGATCCACGGCGGCGAGTCGTGTGCGATCTGCGACGACGACGCCGAGGAGACGGCGTACTTCGCGAAGTCGTACTGACTCGCCCCGTCCTGTCAGACGTCCGTCAGACTGATATCACCCGCGAAAACGTCCCACAACGCTTTATAAGCGCTCGACGACTACCATAACCAATGACGGCGTTATCGGACCTCCTGGGGGATGTCGTGTCGGGCGTCGAGGGCGCGTTCCTGTTCTCGCCGAGCAGTTCCCACTACGAACGGTTCGTCGACGCCGACCTCGACGTGGACCTGGTGGTCGTCGCCCCGGAGAACGCCGTCGGGGCCGAGACGTTCGTCGAACTGCCGCTGGAGTTCGACAACGTCCGCGACCGGATCCGGTTCGGCATCGAGGGCGCGCTCGAACAGGACCTCGTCGAGGAGGGCGACAACGTCGCCTGCAGCGTGCGCGTCTTCGACGGCGACCCCGACGGCGTGGTCCGCGTCCGCATCGACGAGTCGATGCGCTCGGGGATCTACGACCTCTTCGCGAACTCCCGGGCCGATCCGGGCGTCATCCGCGACGTCTTCGAGGTGGCGATCGAACTGGGCAAGAAGGGCCAGAAGGGCAAGCCCGTCGGCGCCCTGTTCGTCGTCGGCGACGCGGGCAAAGTGATGAACAAGTCCCGCCCGCTCAGCTACAACCCCTTCGAGAAGTCCCACGTCCACGTCGGCGACCCGATCGTGAACGTGATGCTCAAGGAGTTTTCCAGGCTGGACGGCGCCTTCGTCATCTCCGACTCCGGAAAGATCGTCAGCGCCTACCGCTACCTCGAACCGGCGGCCGAGGGCGTCGACATCCCGAAGGGCCTCGGCGCGCGGCATATGGCCGCCGCGGCGATCACCCGCGACACCAACGCCACGGCGATCGTCCTTTCCGAATCGGACGGCCTGGTCCGCGCGTTCAAGAGCGGGCAGATAATCCTGGAGATCGACCCGGAGGAGTACTGATGACCGGGGTCGAGGCGCCCGCGGCCGCGAGCGGAGCGGTTCCGACCGTGCTCCAGTTCGACACGCGGCTCTTCGATCGGGTGATCCGGACCGTGCCCCGCGAGATCTGGGCGGCGCTCGTCGTGATCGTCGTCGGGCTGACGGTCGCGTTCGTCCTCGGGGCGCTGACGACCCGGATCCTCGTCCGCCTGGGCGTCCCGGAGGCGATCGAGGGGACCGCCTTCGAGCGGACCGCGCGGAACTTCGACACCTCCACAGTGGAGGTCCTGGGCTCGCTCGTTCGGTACTTCGTCATCGGGATCGCGGCCCTCCTGTCGCTGTCGCTCGCGAACATCTCGATCGCGGCGACCTTCTGGAGCCGGACCGTCCAGTTCCTCCCGCAGCTGTTCATCGCGGTCGTGATCCTCATCGTCGGCGTCGTCGTCGGCGACAAGGCCCACCTCGTCGTCAGCGAGCGCCTGACGGGGATCAAGCTCCCGCAGATCGGGGTGTTCCCGCAGATCGCAAAGGTGACCGTCTTCTACATCGCGGTGCTCGTCGCGCTCTCCCAGCTCGGCGTCGCGACGCTCGCGCTCGTCGTCCTGCTGGCGGCGTATCTCTTCGCCGTCGTGCTCCTGGCCGGCATCGCGCTCTCGGACCTGCTTAAGTCCGGCGCGGCCGGCTCGTACCTCCTGTTGAATCAGCCCTACGCGATCGGCGACGAGGTCGAGATCGGCGGCAACCGCGGGATCGTCCAGGAGGTGAACCTCTTCGTGACCCACATCGAAAACGACGGCGAGGAGTTCGTCGTCCCCAACAGCGCCGTCTTCGAGGATGGCGTGGTCCGCATTCGGGACTGATGGCGGTGCGACTGCTGGCGGTTCTCGCCGCCGCGTTCTACGTCGCGACCAGCGCGCTGATCGTCTATCTCGTCTACCGCGACGCGGCGGCGCGAGGTGCGGGCTCGCCGAGAGGCCTGGCGTTTCTGGTCGCACTCCTGCTGCCGCTGTCGCTCGTCTATGTGGCGTTCCGACGGCGTCTCGGGACGCGCGCTCTGCCGGCGGACCGCGAGCGGGCGCTCCGCGCAGTCTTGCTCGCTCACCTGATCGCGATCTTCGGGGTGACGTTCGCACCGCCGGATCCGATGACCCAACTGCGGTACCTCGGGGTCGGGCTCGCCGCGGCGTATCCGTTGGCCTACGCGGTCGTCTACCGGAACGGGATCGACGCGATCAGGACGCGAGTGCAGTGAGATCGACGGCGGCCGGTCACCGACCGCTCCCGTCCTCGCTCTCGCCGTCGTCACCGTCCCCGTCGCGTTCGACCGGCCGCGCGGGCACGCCCACGACGGTCGCCCCCGGCGGGACGTCTTCGGTCACGAGGGAGTTCGCGCCCACCTGTGCGCCCTCGCCGATCCGGACCCCGGGGAGGACCACCGCCTTCGCGCCGATCATCGCGCGGTCGCCGACGACGACCTCCCCGGTCCGGTACTCGTCCTGGAGGAATTCGTGACAGAGGAGCACCGAGTCGTAGCCGACGACTGCGTGGTCACCGAGAGTGATGCGCTCGGGCCAGAAGACGTCCGGCGTCGCCTCCAGCCCCCAGGAGACGCCCTCGCCGACGGTCACGCCGAGGCGCCGGAGCGCCCAGTTGCGGAGGCGGAGCGACGGGACGACGCGGGCGATCCACACCAGAACGTAGTTGAGCGCGACCCGCCAGACCGGCTTCGCGTCCGTCCAGTACCGGAGGGAGTTGCCGACGCCGGGGGTCGGGTGGCGCCGCAGTCGATCGTGTCTGCGGTCCGCTCCGCGGTCGTCTCCCGCTCTCGACCCGTCCGTCCCGTCGGCGTCGTCGCTCACGATTGCCGGTAGGCGGGCGACGAACAAAAGGTTCGCTCGTCGGAGGCGGCGAGGACCGTATGAAACCGCTACTCGCCGCGGAGGTCGTTCATATGGTCGATGCGGCGCTGGACGAGGTCGGCCTTGCCGACGTCGTGGCGGATGCGGAGGCCGTCGCCGGCGGCCGCGAGGCCGTCTTCGGCCTGTCTCTCGGCTTCCTCGATGGTGTCTGCGACGCCGACGACCGCGAACGAGCGGGAGGTCGTCGTGTAGAGGCCGTCCTCGCGGGCGTCGACGCTGGCATAGAAGAGGAGCGCGTCGCCGACGGTCTCCTCGTCGACCGCGATCTTCGCGCCGCTGTCGGGGTCGGTGGGGTAGCCGTCGGGGACGGCGTACTTGCAGACGGTCGCCCGCTCGGCGAATTCGAGGTCCGGGAGGGGGTCGTCGTCGCGGGCGGCGACCAGCACGTCGAGGAACGACGTCTCCAGGACCGGCAGCGTGTTCATCGCCTCGGGGTCGCCGAAGCGGGCGTTGAACTCGACGACGCGGGGGCCCTCGGCGCCGAGCATGAACTGCCCGTAGAGGACGCCCTTGTAGTCGGGCAGGGCCTCGACCGTGGCGTCGAGGATGTCGACGGCGGCCTCGTAGTCCTCCGGGTCCATAAACGGCAGTTCGGGCGTCGCGTCGCTGTAACTGCCCATCCCGCCGGTGTTCGGGCCCTCGTCGCCCTCGTAGGCGCGCTTGTGGTCCTGGACGGCCGGCGTGGTCCGGAGTTCGCCGTTGGCGACGAACGCCTGGACGGTGAACTCCTCGCCGACGAGGCGCTCTTCGAGGACGACTCTGTCGTACTGGTTCTCCCGGAGGTACGTCTTGGCTCCCTCCTCGTCGACCTGATCGCCGATGACCTTCACGCCCTTGCCGCCGGTGAGGCCCGCGGGCTTGACCGCGAGGTCGCCGTCGTACTCGTCGATGTAGTCGCAGGCGGCCTCCATCTCGTCGAAGACGGCGAAGTCCGGACAGCCTGGGATGTCCTCGGACTGCATAAACTCCCGCTGGAAGGCCTTGTCCGTCTCGATGCGGGCGGCCTCCGCGCCCGGCCCGAAGGTGTAGACGCCCGCGGCGTCGAGCGCGTCGGCGATGCCCGCCTCCAGGGCCGACTCGGGTCCGATGATCGCCAGGTCGGCGCCGACGTCCTCGGCGTAGGCGACGATCTCGTCTGCGGCCCGCTCGTCGGCCGTCTCGAACCCTGCCGCGAGTCCGACGATGCCGGGGTTTCGGTTGCCCGCGACCGCGTACAGTTCGCACGCCGGGTCGTCCGTCAGGGCGCGGGCGATCGCGTGCTCGCGTCCGCCGCCCCCGACGAGGAGGACCGTCTCGGAGTCTGTCATACCCGGAGGGGGTACGCATAGGAGTGTAAAGGTTGCTCTTTTTCGATCGCTCGGTATGCACGTTCGTGGTTGTCGACGTGGGACGAGCGAGCATAAGAGGCGGACCGGTTCCGACGTCACACCGCTTTTCCCTGCCAGTCGCCTACCGCGGGTATGGACGATCCGGTGGCTCGGAACCGGCTCGACGAGGAGGAGAGCCCGTACCTCCGGCAACACGCAGACAACCCGGTCCACTGGCAGCCGTGGGACGAGGCGGCGCTCGCGGCCGCGAGGGAGCGGGACCGCCCGATCTTCCTCTCGGTCGGCTACTCGGCCTGCCACTGGTGTCACGTGATGGCCGAAGAGAGCTTCGAGGACGAGGCGGTCGCGGCCGTGCTCAACGACTACTTCGTGCCAATCAAGGTCGACCGCGAGGAGCGCCCGGACCTCGATAGGGTCTACCAGACGATCTGTCAGCGGGTCACCGGCGGGGGCGGCTGGCCGCTGTCGGTCTGGCTCACCCCCGAGGGCGAGCCGTTCTACGTCGGGACGTACTTCCCGAAGCGGGAGGGGGACCGTCGCGGCAACGCCCCGGGCTTTCTGGACGTCTGCGAGTCGTTCGCGCAGGCCTGGGAGCGGGACCGAGATGAGATCGAAAACCGCGCGTCGCAGTGGACCGACGCGCTCCGCGATCAGTTGGAGACGACGGGCAAATCGACGTCGGGGGGCGCTCCCGACGCCGGAATGGGAGGCGTCGGCGGAGAGTCGGCCGACAGCGACGCCGACGCGGCGCCGTTCGGCGCGGAGGTCCTCGGGAGCGTCGCGAAGTCGGCGCTCCGGGCGACAGACCGCGAGCACGGCGGCTTCGGCTCCGGCGGCCCGAAGTTCCCCCAGCCGTGGCGGATCGACGCCCTCCTGCGGGCCTACGCGCGCTCGGGGACCGAGGAGGCGCGCTCGGCCGCGACCGAGACGCTCGACGCGATGGCAGCGGGCGGGGTCTACGACCACGTCGGCGGCGGCTTCCACCGCTACGCGACGGACCGCGAGTGGACGGTGCCGCACTTCGAGAAGATGCTCTACGACAACGCCGAGATCCCCCGCGTCTACCTCTCGGCCTACCAACTCACGGGCAAAGACGCGTACGCGACGATCGCCCGCGAGACCTTCGACTTCCTCGAACGGGAGTTCCGCCAGGCCGAGGGCGGCTTCTTCAGCACGCTCGACGCCCGGAGCGAGGGCGAGGAGGGCAAATTCTACGTCTGGACGCCAGCGAAGGTCGAAGCCGCGGTCGACGACGAACTGACCGCCGAGATCGCGATGGAGCGCTTCGGCGTGACCGAGGGCGGCAACTTCGAGGGGTCCACCGTCCTCGCGGTCCAGCGCTCGATCCCCGACCTCGCGGCGGAGTACGACCGCCCGGAGTCCGAGATCATCGCGCATCTCGACGACGCCCGCGCGGCGCTGTTCGAGGCCCGCTCGGAGCGCGTCCGCCCGGCGCGCGACGAGAAGATCCTGGCGGCGTGGAACGGCCTCGCGATCGGCAGCCTCGCGCGCGGCGGGCTCGTCCTCGGCGACGACCACTACGCGGACCTCGCCGCAGACGCGCTCGACTTCGTGCGCGAGCACCTCTGGGACCGGGGAGAAGAGCGGCTCGCCCGGCGCTACAAGGACGGCGACGTGAAGGGTCAGGGCTACCTCGACGACTACGCGTTCCTCGCGCGCGGGGCGTTCGACCTGTATCAGGCGACCGGCGACGTCGCCCATCTGGCGTTCGCCGTCGACCTCGCGCGGGCGATCGTCGAGGCGTTCTACGACGCCGACAGCGGGACGTTCTATCTCACCCCCGCCGACGGGGAGTCGCTCATCACGCGCCCGCAGGACCTCCGCGACCAGTCCACCCCCGCCAGCGCGGGCGTCGCGGCGTCGCTCCTCTTCGATCTGGACGCGTTCGCGCCCGAGGCGGGCTTTGCGACCGCCGCGAGCGACGTCGTCGACACGCACCGGGACACGATCCGCGGGCGCCCGCTGGAACACGTCTCCCTCGCGCTGGCGGCGGACAGGCGCGCCCGCGGCGGCACGGAGGTCGTGATCGCGGCCTCGGGAGTCGGCGAGGCCTCCGCCGGGCTCCCGGAAGCGTTCCGGTCGTCGCTCGCGTCCACGTACCTCCCGGACGGGATCGTGGCGCCGCGGCCCGCGACCGACGACGGACTCGCCGAGTGGCTGGACCTCCTCGGCCCCGACGCCGCGCCGCCGATCTGGAAGGGTCGGACCGAGCGCGACGGCGAGCCGACCGTCTACGTCTGCGAGGACCGAGTCTGCTCGCCGCCCGCGCACGACCTCGCGGAGGCGTTCGGGTGGTTCGATGACGCGGGACAGGCTTCGGACGTCGACGCCAACACTGACTCCGACGGGTCGTAGCCGGCGGATCCGACGCGGCGCCCCGACGTTCCGCCGCTCACGCGCCGACTACCCCTCGTCCAGCGGGAGCCTGACCGTGATGGTGTTGCCGCTCTCGGGGTCGGACTCGACGCTCACGGACCCGCCGGAGAGCTCGACGCACCAGTAGAGGAGCCAGAAGCCGAGCCCGCTGCTGTGGTAGACGTCGTTCATCTCGTGGTTCCCTTCGAGGACGTCGGCCTCGATCGACGGGATCGGCGCGCTGTCGTCTTCGACGGTGAGTACGGCCTCGTCTCCGTCGTCCGCACAGCGGACGGAGACGCGGACAAACGGGGTCTCGCTGTCGCTGTGGCGGATCGCGTTCTCCAGGAGTTCGACGACACAGAGGCGGAGTTCGGCGCGGGCTCGGACGGTGCAGGGCTCGATCGAGCCGGTCTCGACGATCGGCCGGTCGAACCGCTCGTGGACGGTGTCGCGCGCGTCCGCGACGACGTTCCCGAGGTCCAGGCGCTCCCGCTGCCCCCGCTTCGTGAGGAGGTCGATGATCTCGCGGCCCTTCTCGGCACTTTCGAGCAGGGCCTCGCCGGTCCGCCGGATCACCGCCGTCCGCGCTTCGGCCTCCGGGACGTCGTCTTCGATGAGCTCTGCCATCCCGAGGATGAGATTGAGGTCGTTGCGGAGGTTGTGCCTGAGCAGATTGTCCATCACGTAGAGCTGTCGCTCGCGGCGGCGCCGGTCGGTGATGTCGCGCGTGAAGCCCGTGATCCGGACGACCTCGCCGTCCTCGATTATCGGCTCGGCCTGGATCCACACCCAGCGGTCCTGGCCCTCCTCGGCGTCGACGCGGTACTCCATATCGACCGACATCCCCGCGTTGAGACGCTCCATCGCGTCTCGCACCTGCGACACGTCGTCGGGATGGACCGTCTCCAAGAACGACTCGGGGTCCGACTCCAGTTCCTCGACCGGCCGGCCGTAGATCTCCTCGTAGGCGGGGTTGACAAAGAGCACCTCCGACCAGTCGGCGTCGAACATCCACAGCACGTCGCCGGAGGCGGCGGCGATCTCTTCGAGCCGCTCTGCGGTCCGCTGGCGCTCCTCTTCGGCCCGCACGCGGTCCGTGACGTCGCGGGAGCTCACGACGTAGCCGTCGAGCACCGAGTCGGTGAGGTTCGACATCCGGCTTTCGAGCCAGACCCACGAGCCGTCCTTCGTCCGGTGGCGGTACTCGACGCTCGCCTCGGTGAACGCGTCGCTCTCGATCGTCCGCTCGAACGCCGTCCGGACCGCCTCGCGGTCCTCGGGGTGGATGTACTCGAAAGCGTTCTCGCCCACGAGTTCCTCGGGCGCGAATCCGAGGATGGGCTCGACGGCGTCGTTGGCGTACGTGAACGTCCCCGACTCGTCCAAGAGCACGACCTTGTCCTGCGAGTAATCGAGCAGGATGCCGTCCGGGTCCGATGGGACCATTCGTGTCGACTACGGAACGGAACGCACAAAAAAGCACGAGTCGACGGGCGATCGAACGGCCGAGCGGCGGGGTTACAGCCGCGCCGCGAGATAGGCCGCGATGGGCTGGTCTTCGTCCTCGACGTAGCGGGCGACCTCCTCGCCGTCGCGTTCGACGACGACCGTGGGGATCAGTTCGATCCCGTACTCCTCGACGAGCGGCCCGGTCTTGCTCCCGTCGTCTTCCTTCTCGACGGGGTAGTGGTGGACGCGCTCGTCGGGGACGCCCGCCGCGTCGAGCGCGGCCCCGAAGTCGGGGAGCTGGCCGCGGCAGTCGCCGCACCAGTCGCCGCCCCAGACGCGGAACACGAGCCCCTCCTCGGAGAGCGCCTCGACGGCGTCCTCGTGGGCGTCGGCGCTCCAGGCGGGGTTCGGTCGCATCGTCTCCAGCGTGCCGGCCTCGGTCTCGGATTCGGACATACGCGTCCGTACGCGGGCCGGCGGCGTAAACCTCGCGGTCGGGTCCGCGTCGCTCCGTCTCGCCGCCGCTCGCGCGTCCCTGGCGCGCGTCGTCGGTACCGGCACGCCGCGTCCGGCGTCGTCATCGTCTTGTGCCCCACCGCCGAACGGTGGGACATGAAGGACAACGTGCTGGAGACGATCGGGTCGCCGCTCGTCCGCGTCGACTCCCCGCCGGGCGCGACGGTCGCCGCGAAGATCGAATCGAAGAACCCCGGGGGATCGGCGAAGGACCGCCCGGCGCTCGCGATGATCGAGCGCGCCGAGCGCGAGGGCGAGATATCCCCCGGCAACGCGCTCGTCGAGCCCACGAGCGGCAACACCGGGATCGGCCTCGCGGTCGTCGCCGCCGTGAAGGGCTACGACCTCACGGTCGTGATGCCGTCCTCGAAGTCGCCGGAGCGCCGGGGGATCATGAAGGCCTACGGCGCCGACATCGAACTCGTCGAGGGCGACATCTCCGATGCGAAAGACCGCGCCGACGAACTGGAGGCCGAGGGGATGTTCCAGCTCCGGCAGTTCGAAAACGACGCGAACCCGCGCGCACACTACCTCACGACCGCCGAGGAGATCCTCGACCAGATCGGCGGCCGCACCGTCGACGCGCTCGTCGCGGGCGTCGGCACCGGCGGGACGATCACCGGCATCGGCCGTCGCCTCCGCGAGGCGTTCCCCGCGATGGAGATCGTCGCGGTCGAGCCCGCCGACAACGCCGTCCTCTCGGGCGGCGAGCCCGGCATCGACGACTTCCAGGGAATGGGCCCGGGCTTCGTCAGCCCGAACCTCGACACGGACCTGCTCGACGGCGTCGAGACGGTCACCATCGACGAGGCCGAGGCCGAGTGTCGCCGCCTCGCCCGCGAGGAGGGGATCTTCGTCGGCCAGTCCTCGGGGGCCTCGAACCTCGCCGCCGAGCGCGTCGCCGAGCGGCTCGCCGACCCCGACGCGACGGCGCGGGACGCAGAGCCGGGGTACATCATCGAGCCCGAGGCGGACGACGAAGCAGACGACGCCGCGCCCGACGACGGACCGCTCGTGATCACGGTCTTCTGGGACAGCGGCGAGCGGTACATGTCGACCGGGATGTTCGAGTAGCGGGCGCTGGACGGCGAGCGTGACCAGCCCCGGCGCGGACGGTTTTTCGACGCTCGTCCGATTCTGTCGAACGAGTGGGTGAGTATAAGTAGTCGGACGGCGAATGTGTCTTCTGCCGGGGTGCCTCTGACAACCGGCATATCGTGGCCTCGCAGTACGACACACGCCGTGCGTGCGGCTCCGGTGAGTACGCCGCGAGCCACCCGCGAACCCGCACCGGCCTTGCCCGGACCGGTGCGGCGTTCGTCTGATTACTCCGAGACGGCCTCGAACGCCGACCGCACCGCCGAGCGGAGCCCGTCTCCGTCCGCTCCCGCGACCAGGTGGGCCGGACAGTCACAGTCCGACGCGCCGAAGCCGGCCAGCGGCGGCGCTCGCGCCGAGTCGGTCCCCAGCAGTTCGGACGCGAGCGCGCACTCCACGTCGGCGTCGGGGGCGGCCAGCACCGACGTCAGCGACGTCTCCGGGTGGGCGCCGAGGTAGTCGACGTGCCAGTGGGTGACGTCGTGGTCGCCGGCGGCGACGCGTCGGTGGCGGTCGATCCGGCCCAGCCCGTTCGAGCCGAAGGCGCTCCCGACGTACGCGTAGGCGCCGGCCGGGAACGCGGCCCGGCCGAGCGCGCCGACGGGGAGCGTCGCCGCCTTCCGGAGCGAGTACACGAGCGCGTACGTCCCCGGCGGCGCGTCGCCGGCGCCGACTCCGAGGGGGTCGCGGTCGGCCTCGATGGCGGCCGGATCGAGGACGTGGATCTCCGAGTCGCTCATCTACGCGAGGGCTTCGGGCCGTTCGGCGGCCGCGTCGACGAGGCGGTCGAACAGCTCTTCGGCCTCGGCGTCGAGTCGGTAGATCTCGTGGTAGTCGTCGGGGTCGCGGCCGCGTCCGCTGGCGAGCCCGACGGCCTTCGCGATCCGGTCGTAGTTCTCCCGGACGAGCGAGCCCACGATGCCGGGCGTGCCGGCGCGGTCGGCCAGCTTCTCGGCCGCCGAACGGCCGGCGTAGACCCGCCCGCGGCGCCGGTCGACGAGGAACATCGCGAACGGCGTCTCGCCGAACTGGGTCTCCAGAAACGACTGAGCGGCCTCGTCGTACCACGAGATCGCGCCGACGCCGTCGAGTCGGCGGAGCGCCCGCGCCGCGATCGAGCAGTACGGGCACTCCCCGTCGTAGATCAGCACCGCGTCGTAGTCGGCCATATCCGACTTTGGGGCCGCGCGGCCTAAACCGTGCTGGCGGGACGGTGTCGGCGGGTCCGCGGTTCCGGAGGCGATCGCTCGGACCGTAACGATCAGGTCGCCGTCGCCCCGACAATGGGACGGGACTCAACCGTGGACGACCGCCCGACCGTCGCCGACCTCGTCGAGGACCTCCGCGAGCGACCGCACTACATAGATCAGATCCGCGATCACCGCCGGATCGAGGGCCGGGACCCGACGTACGCCGACGTCGACCTCGAACCCCGGCTGGCAGGTGCGCTCTCGGAGGCCGGCATCGACCGCCTCTACGCCCACCAGGCGGCCGCGATCGAGGCCGTCCGCGACGGCGACGACGTCGTCCTCGCGACGCCCACCGCGAGCGGGAAGAGCCTCGCCTACACCGTGCCGGCGTTCGAGCGCGCGATGGACCACGGCGGCCGGACGCTCTACCTCGGCCCGCAGAACGCCCTCGTCGCCGACCAGGAGGCGACGCTCTCGGAGTTGGCCCACGGCCTCGGGTTCGGCAGTCGCGTCTCGGTCGCGCAGTACACCGGCCGGCAGTCGAAGTCCGAAAAGCGGGAGATCCGAGACCGCGGGCCCACGGTGCTCCTCTCGAACCCGGATATGCTCCACTACGGCCTGCTCCCGCACGCCCACCGGCTCTGGGAGTGGTTCTTCGAGTCGCTGGAGACGGTCGTGATCGACGAGGTCCACGGCTACCGCGGCGTCTTCGGGAGCCACGTCGCCCTGGTGCTCCGGCGGCTCAATCGGATCTGCGAGCGCTTCGGCAGCGACCCCCAGTACGTCTGCTGTTCGGCGACGATCGGCAATCCGATCGAGCACGCCGCGCGGGTGACGGGGCGCGAGGCGGACGCCTTCCGCCTCGTCGACGAGGACACGAGCGCGACGGGACCGAAGCACTGGCTGCTGTGGAATCCGCCGGAGTACGGGGCCGACGACGGCGACGAGGGCGGCGCGGCAGCGGACACCGGCGGCAGCGGCCGCCGCCGGTCGAGCCACGTCGAGACGAAGCACCTCTTCGTCGACCTCGTCGCCGAGGGCTTCCAGACGCTCGCGTTCACCCGGGCGCGGCAGGCCGCCGAGCGGTACGCCAAAGAGAGCGCGTCGGACCTCCGCGAGCGCGGCCACCACGACGCGGCGACGTCGGTGACGGCCTACCAGTCGACGCTGCGGAACGAGCGGCGGCGGGAGATCGAGTCGGGCCTCCACGACGGCTCCGTTCGGGGCGTCTGGTCGACCAATGCCTTGGAGCTCGGCGTCGACGTCGGCGAACTCGACGCGGTCCTCATCGACGGCTACCCCGGCACCCGCATGTCCGCGTTCCAGCAGGCCGGCCGCGCGGGGCGCGGCGACGACGACGCGCTCGTGATCCTGGTCGGCGGCGAGGACCAACTGGACCAGTATCTCCTCTCGCACCCCGAGGAGTTCTGGGACGGCGAACCGGAGCGCGCGGTCTGTGACCCCGGAAACGAGGAACTGCTCCCCGACCACGTCGCCTGCGCGGCCGCCGAGAACTGGCTCCGGGTCGACGACGACGCGCACTTCGGCGAGGGGTTCTCCGAGGTCGTCGCCGACCTCACCGAGTCGGGCCGGCTCGATCGGCGGGAGACCGATCGGGGGATCCGCTGGCTCCACGACGGCGACGGGAGCCCCCAACACGAGATGAGTCTGCGGACGATCGAGCGCCGGGAGATCGACCTCGTAGATTCGCGCTCGGGTGAGGTGATCGCGTCGCTGTCGTTCTCGGACGCCCTGCGCGACGCCCACGAGGGCGCGATCTACCACCACCAGGGGACCACCTACGAGGTCGCCGAACTGGACCTCGACCGCGACGTCGCCACGCTCCAGCGCACCTGGGCCGACTACTACACCCGCGTCCTCCACGACAAGACGATCACGGTCGAGGAAGATCTGCGGGAGAAGTCGCTTTCGGCCCGGCCGGACACCGAGGTCCGCTTCGCCGAGGTGACGATGCGCAAGCGGATCACCGGCTTCGAGCGCCGGGACCCGCGCCGCGGCGAGGCGATCGGCACGCAGGCGCTGGACCTCCCGGAGACCACCCTGCGGACGAAGGCGCTGTACGTCACGGTGCCGCGGGACGTCGAGGTCGAGATGCGCGAGATGGGCGGCGAGTACGGCTTCAACGGCGGCATCCACGCCGCCGAACACGGGATGATCTCGCTGTTTCCCCTCTCGTTTCTCTGTGACCGCGGCGACATCGGCGGCCTGTCGACGCCGCACCACCCGCACACGGGCCAGTCGACCATCTTCGTCTACGACGGCTACCCGGGCGGCGTCGGCCTGACAGAGAGCGGCTACGACGAGATCGAGGGGCTGCTCGCCCGCACCGGCGAGATGATCGCCGACTGCGACTGCGCGGACGGCTGTCCCGCCTGCGTGCAGTCGCCGCACTGCGGCAACGCCAACGACCCGCTCGCGAAGGACGAGGCGGTCCACCTGCTGGACGCGCTCTCGGAGTCCTAGTCGGGGCGGAACGCGGAGTCGCCGAACGCGTCCAGGCTGGCCTGCGTTCCCTCATCGACGTCTTCCCCACCCGCGTCGGTGCCGTGGTTGCGGGCGATCGCTTCCGCCGCCGAGCGGCCGCCGGAGAGCGACGCGCGGTCCGCCACGTCCGGCCGAGCGAGCGCGTCGGCCGCCTCCGCGCGGACGGCGCTCAGGCGATCGCGGAACCGCTCGCGGGCGCGCTCGAACTCGACGACGGGGCGAGGGTAGTCCTCGCCGATCCGGACGCCGCACTCGGCCTGGACGGCGAGCGGGGTCCGCTCGGGTCTGTCGAGGTGCTGGTTCGGGAGGTCCGTCAGTTCGGGCACCCACTCGCGGACGAACTCCCCCTCGGGGTCCTGATCGCGGACCTGCTTCCGGGGGTTGTACAGCCGCAGCGTCGGCCGGCCGACGAGCCCGCACTGGCACTGCCACTGCGTGTAGTTGATCGAGGCCGCGGCGTCGATCAGGTGGTGGTAGTACCAGTCCGCGCCGACCCGCCAGGGCTGCTGGAGGATATGGAAGTAGAACGACGCGCAGAGCGCCCGCATCCGGAAGTTGAGCCAGCCGGTCTCCCGCAGGCACCGCATCGAGGCGTCGACCATCGGGTAGCCGGTGCGGCCGCGCTTCCAGGCGTCGATCAGGTCGGAGTCTCGCTCGTCGGCGTTAAAGCCGCGGAGCACGGGATTGACCGCGCGGTCGGTCCAGCCGGGCCAGTCCTCGAGTTTCTGCTCGTAGTGCTTGTTCCAGTAGAGCCGCGAGACGAACAGCTCCTTCCCGCGCCCGTCCGGGGCGTTCGCGTCGACGTGCTGGTACACCTGCCGGACCGACAGGCAGCCGAAGGCGAGGTACGGCGACAGGCCGCTGGTGCCGTCGCGGGCGTCGACCGGCGAGGAGATGTTACCCGGGTAGTCGCCGATCCGGTCGACGAACGACCGCAGCAGCTCGCGGGCCCGCTCGGTCCCGCCGCGCGGCACCCGCGATTTCCCGGGTCGGACGTCGTAGGCACGTTCGATAGATTCGGGGTCGATCCCCGTCTCGAAGCGCCGGACGGTCACCGACGACGGCTCCCACTCGTGGCGGTCGGCCCCGAACCACGCCGACGCCCGGTCCTGCCACTCCGCACGCGGCAGCTCGGCGTCGCGGACGAGGCCGTCGCCGTCGACGAATCGCACGCCGAGTTCCTGGCGGGCGCGGGCATCGCGCTCCGCGCCGTACCGACCCGACGGTGCCGCCGCGGCGACGACGTCCCAGCCGGCCTCTCGGAATCCCTCGAGGACCGAGAGCGGGTCGCCGACGGCGTAGGACAGGCGACCGTCCGTCAGGTCGCGGTACTGGCGGTCCAGGTCGTTCAGCGAGTCGTGGAGGAACCGGAGCCGCGCGTCGCAGGCGAGCCCGTCACTCCCGTAGAACGCCGGGTCGAACACGAACAGCGGCAGCAGGTGGTCGGCGTCGGCCGCGGCCGCGACCGCCGGCTGGTCGCCGACGCGGAGGTGCTCGCGGTGCCAGACGACGGTGCCCGTCTCGCCCGATGGGAGGGTCGGAACCGACGTCTCCCGGGAGCGCGAGCGGAGCGTCTGGGGGTCGGGCGCGGACATCGTCGCTCGGCGGAGAGAGGGATTCGAGCACCCACTGTCTTTCGGCCGTCCGCGGCAGTCGGTCCGGCCTCGTGTCAGCCCTCAGCCCCGGAGCCGCGCGCCCAGCAGTCTGTCGACCGCGAGCAGCGACGCGACGGCCGGGAGGACGACCGCGAGCGCCGTCGCCGGCTCCAGGAGCCCGAGCCCCGCGATGAGCGTCGTCGCGCAGGCGGGCGGGTGGACGAGGGTGGCGGCGCGCATCCCCGCGCTGGTGAGCGCCACCGCCAGGATGCCGCTCGCGGCCAGCCACGGCGGATCGAACGTCAGCGGCGAGGCGGGCACCGGCACCGCCGCCGTGACCGCGAGGTAGGCGACGACGCCGGCGACGACGCCGATCGCGTGTCCGCCCAACACGGTGCGCGCCGAGAGGCCCGAGCGGTCCGTCGAGAGGACGAAGGCCGAGGGACCGAGGCTCGGGAAGACCGCGGGCGCACCCGAGAGCCACGCGGTCACGGCCGCGAGGGTGAGCAACACACCGGCACGGAGGCCGACGGCGAGATCAGCGGCCGGCTCGGATCGGGGCACGTCTCGGAGACTGCCCGCCTCGGGGAAGAGCGATGCGATCCGCGCCGACGGGGGCGACCTCGAACGACAGATACTTTAGGCCGCCCTAAATATCGTGGAGCAATGAAACAGGACGTCTGTGTGATCGTGCCGACGATCCGTGAGTACGAGTGTATGCGGGCCTACTTCGACAACGCCCGCGAGCACGGTTTCGACCTCGACCGGCTGTTCGTGCTCCTCGTGACGGAGGACTTCTGCGACACCGACGCGATGGAGCGGATGCTAGACGAGGAGGGCGTCGACGGCGCGGTCTACGACGGCTCGCGCCGCGAGGCGTGGTTCGAGTCCCAGGGGCTCTCGGCGTTCTCCCACCTGATCCCGGCGGCCTCCCACGCCCAGACCAGCTTCGGCCTCCTGTACATGTGGGCCCACCCGCGGTTCGAGCGCGGCGTCTTCATCGACGACGACACGCTCCCGCACGACGAGTGGGACTTCTTCGGCCGCCACATGGCCAACCTCGACCGCACCGACGAGGTCGAGTCCGTCCGCTCGGACGAGCGCTGGGTGAACGTCCTCTACCAGAACGCCGACGAGCACGGCCTCTACCCCCGCGGGTACCCCTACTCCGCGATGGACGAGGACGTCGAGACCGACCGACAGGAGCTCACGGACGTCGTCGCCTCGCAGGGGCTGTGGACGAACGTGCCGGACCTCGACGCGGTCCGGATCCTGATGGACGGCGACCTGCAGGGACAGGCCCAGACCCGGACCGAAAAGGACGACTTCGAGGGCGACTTCGTCGCCGAACCCGGCCAGTACCTCACCGTCTGCTCGATGAACCTCGCGTTCGAGCGCGAGGTCGTGCCGGCGTTCTACCAGCTCCCGATGGACGACAACGAGTGGGACGTCGGCCGCTTCGACGACATCTGGTCGGGCGTGTTCCTCAAGCGCGCCGCCGACCTCCTCGACAAGGACGTCGTCAACGGCTATCCCCTCTGTGAACACAACAAGGCGCCGCGGCCGACGTTCGACGACCTCAACAACGAGGTCCCCGGCCTGGAGCTCAACGAGCACGTCTGGGAGGTCGTCGACGCCGTCGGCGACGACGCCGACTCCTGGCGCGCGGCCGCCGACGCGATGGCGACGGCGCTGGCGACGAGCGACTTCGGCGACTGGAACAACGGCGCGTTCCTGAACCACTGCGGCGAGTACTGGCTCGACTGGCTCGACTGCCTCACCGAACTGGCCGAGTCGCCCGCGGATCCGCCCCGCGACGCCGTCGTCGCCGACGACTGATCCGCCGGTCGGCTCGACTTCTCCGACGCGATACCGGCGAGCGACGGTACCGGGCGTCGCCGCCTCTCTCCGAACCGGAAGGTATATACGTTTTAGGTTAGCCTAAATCGGATATGGACGAATCACAGGACTTCTCTCGGCGGCCGAACCGGCGGCGGTTCCTGCAGGCGGCCGCCGCCGCGGGAATCGTCGGCGTGGCAGGCTGTAACACCCCGGGCGAGGGGACGGAAACGAGCACCGAGACCGAAGCCGGCGGCGTCGACGGCGACGCGCCCGAGCAGATCGGATCCGGCCGCTCGCCGTTCGGCCAGCGCGACATCTCGGGCGGGGTCTCGATGCAGGAGATGCCGGACCTCGAAGGCGAACTGACGCTGTACTCCGGCCGCGGGCAGGCGCTCGTCGGCGAGCTCATCTCGTTCATCGAGGACCTCTATCCGGACTTCACGATCCGGCCGCTGTACAACTCCGCGGCCGAGTTGGTGAACCAGATCGCCACCGAAGGACAGAACAGTCCCGCCGACGTCTTCTACTCAGTCAACGCCGGGGCGCTCGGCGCGCTCGCGGACCGGGGGCGGACGCAGAAGCTCCCCCAGGAGGTCCTCGAGTTCGTGCCGTCGAACTTCCGCTCCCCGGACGGGATGTGGGTCGGGACCTCGGGACGGGCCCGCTCAGTCCCGTACAACACGAACACGTTCACCGCCGAGGAGATACCCGAGAAGATCATGCAGTTCCCCGAGACAGCGGCCTTCGAGAACGAGCTCGGGTGGGCGCCGACCTACTCCTCGTTCCAGGCGTTCGTCACCGCGATGCGGATCCTGGAGGGCGAACAAGCGACGCGGCAGTGGCTCAACGGGATGCAGGAACTCGGCGTGAGCCAGTATGGCGACGAGTTCCAGGTCGCCCGCGCGGTCGCCGACGGCGAGATCTCCGCGGGCCTGACGAACCACTACTACATCCAGCGCGTGCTGGCGCGGCGCGGGCTCTCGGCCCCCCTCCGGACGGCGTTCACTCAGAACGACGCCGGTGCGGTCTTCAACGTCGCGGGCGCCTGTGTGCTCGACACGGCCGGAGACGCCACGCTCGCCTCGAACTTCGTCCGGCACCTCCTCTCGGCGGAGGCCCAGGACTACTTCGCGCGGACCACCTTCGAGTACCCGCTCGTCCCCGAGATCGAGCCGATCGGCCGCCTGCCGGCGATCGACGAGTTGAACCCACCGGAGGATCTAGACCTCTCGCAACTCTCGGACCTCGAGGCCACGATCGATCTCCTGCGGGAGACCGGCGTCCTCTGAGCAACCGGGACGGACACACACGATGGCCACGGAGCACGAGACGACCGACGACGGCGCCGACGAGGAGAGCCCGCTCCCCCTCGGAGTCTCGGTCGCCGCCGCCGCGGTCGCCGCCGCGGTCGTGCTGCCCGTGCTGTGGCTGGTCCGTACCGCGCTTTCGGTCGGCTACGCGGAGGCACTCTCGCTCCTCGCTCGGCCGACCACCCTCCAGGTGTTCGTCAACAGCGCCGTCCTCGTCGCGCTCACGACGACGGCGTGCGTCCTCATCGGCGTCCCGCTGGCGTACCTGACGGTCCGGACCGACATCCCGTTCCGGCGCTTCTGGACGGTCGTCGTCTCGCTTCCCCTGGTCATTCCGAGCTACGTCGGCGCCTTCGCGTTCGTCTCCGCGTTCGGCCCCCAGGGCGGCTTCCAGCGGCTCCTGGCGCCGTACGGGATCGAGAAGATCCCCGAGATATACGGGCTCGAAGGGACCGTGCTGATCCTCACGCTCTACACGTACCCGTACGTCTACATCACCGCGCGGGCGTCGCTGAAGTCGATGGACACGACCCTGATCGATGCGGCCCGGACGCTGGAGCACGACCGCTGGGAGGCGTTCCGGCGGGTGACGGTCCCGCAGATCCGCCCGGCGGTCGCGGCGGGGGCGCTGCTCTCGGCGCTCTACGTCCTCGCGGACTTCGGGACGCCGTCGATCATGCGCTACGACGTGTTCACGCGCGTCATCTTCGTCGAGTTCGGGACGTTCGGCCGCGACACCGCGACCCTGCTGTCGCTCCAGCTCGTCGCGGTGACGCTCTTCATCCTCTGGCTCGAAGCGCGCGTCCGCGGCGAGGAGCGGACCACGGCCGGCGGGCGGTCGCGCGCGACGGTTTCGCTCGGCGCCTGGCGATACCCGGCGATGGGCTTTGCGGCCCTGATCGCGGGGCTGGCGCTGGCGGTGCCCGTCGCCATCCTGCTCTCGTGGCTCGGAACGTCCTCGGCGACGGTGAATCAGTCGCTGGCGTTCCAGTGGTCCTACGTGGCGAACTCCGTCGTCGTCGCCACCGCGGCCGCGGCCGTCGCGGTCGTCGCCGGACTGCCCGTCGCGTACCTCTCGGCGCGCTACGACGGCTTCCTGCCGGCCGCGTTCGAGCGGATCAGCTACGTCGGCTACGCGGTCCCCGGCGTCGTGCTCGGCCTCGCGCTCGTGTATTTCGGGAGCCAGTACGCGACGCCGATCTACCAGACGCTCTACCTCCTCGTGTTCGCGTACGTGATCCGCTTCCTGCCGCAGTCGGTCGGCTCGCTCCGGGCGTCGTTCCTCACGGTCGACCCCGAACTGCCGGAGGCCGCGCGAACCCTCGGCCAGACGTCCGCGGGCGCGTTCCGGTACGTGACGCTGCCGCTCGTCGCGCCGGGGCTGTTCGGCGGGGCCGCCCTCGTCTTCCTGACGACGATGAAGGAGCTGCCGGCGACGCTGCTGCTGCGACCGTCGGGTTTTACCACCTTGGTCACGCATATCTGGACAGCGTATGAGTCGGGGTACTTCGGACAGGCGGCGATACCGGCCCTGGTCTTGCTCTTCGTCTCGGGGCTCTCGATGCTCGTGATTCTCAGACAGGAGGGATATGATGTCAAATAGCACACAGGCTGGCGTAGAATCGGACCGTCGGACCGGCGTCGGAAGCGACGCCGACGCGGCCGGCGGCGCAGACGGTACCGTCGCCCCGACGACACGGCGCTCGGGGACAGACCAGAGCGACCGCGGCGACGCCGTCCTCGAACTCGACGGACTGGAGAAGTCCTACGGGACCGAGACCGTCGTCGAGGGGCTCTCGCTGTCGGTCCACGAGGGCGAGATCCTCACGCTGCTTGGGCCGTCGGGCTGCGGAAAGACGACCACGCTGCGGATGATCGCGGGGCTCGAACGCCCCGACGGCGGCGACGTCCGGCTCAACGGGCGCGCGGTTTCGGGGACGCCGTTCGTCCCGCCCGAAGAGCGCGGCGTCGGCGTCGTGTTCCAGGACTTCGCGCTCTTCCCGCACCTGACCGCCCGCGAGAACGTCGCCTTCGGGCTGAAGGACCGCCCCGACGACGAGGTCCGAGAGCGGGTCGACGAACTGCTCGACCTCGTCGACCTCGCGGGACAGGGCGACAGCTACCCGGACCAGCTCTCCGGCGGCCAGCAGCAGCGCGTCGCGCTCGCGCGTTCGCTCGCGCCCGAGCCCGAGATCCTGCTCCTCGACGAGCCCTTCTCGAACCTCGACGTCGACCTCCGCGTCGAGATGCGCGAGGAGGTCCGCGACATCATCAAACAGGCCGGCGTGACCGCGGTCTCTGTCACCCACGACCAGGAGGAGGCGCTGTCGATCTCGGATCGGGTCGCGGTGATGAACGACGGCGAGATCGAGCAGATCGGCGACCCCGAGGGCGTCTTCCAGCACCCCGAGTCCCGCTTCGTCGCCGCCTTCCTGGGCTATGCGAGCTTCGTCCCGGGCTACGTCTCCGGCGACAGCGTCGAGACCGACCTCGGGACCGTCCCCCGCGAGCAGATCCACGGCCTCGCCGCCGAGTACGACCACACGAAGATCGACCTCCTGGTCCGCCCCGACGACGTCAGCGTCCGCCGGGCCGAGGTCGAAGACGAGGCCTGCGGCGAGGTCGTCGGCCGCCGGTACCTGGGGCCGACGTTCCTCTACGAGGTGCAATTGGAGACCGGCGAGTCGATCCAGTGTATGCACAACCACGACGAGGACGTCCCCGACGAGGGCCCCGTCGCCCTCGAACTCGACGCCGACCACGAACTCGCGTGGTTCCCGCGCGAACAACGCCCCGCCGACGGCGAGCGGTACAGCGGCTGACCCGTGTTCCGAGGGGCCACAGACCGCGTCCGCGACCGCCTCGGACGAATTATCGAGAGCGCGCGGGCCCACCCCGAGCGGGTCGTCGCCGCGGCGCTCGCCGTCGGCGTCGGCCTCCTGATTTACTACCTCGCGGTCGATCTCTTCCCGTACCTCTCGGTCAACGACGACGAGGGCGTCTACCTCTACCAGGCGGCGATGCTCCTCGAAGGAAAGCTGTTCCTCCGGCCCGGCGACATCCCCTGGGAGGCCGTCCGCCCGTGGTTCTTCGTCGTCGACGGCACCGAGAGCGGGGTTCGGATGTACAGCAAGTACTCGCCGGTCGCGCCCGCGGTCTTCGCCGTCGGGCGGCTGCTCGGCGACTGGAACCTCGCGCTGGGGCTCGTCGCGACCGGCACGGCCGCGGGCGTCTACTGGCTCGGTGCGGCGGCGTTCGACCGCCGCGTCGGGCTCGTCGCCGTCCCCGCGCTCGCGGCCGCGCCGCTCTTTCTGATGACCTCGGCGACGTTCCTCTCATACGCGCCCGCGACGATGCTGAACGTCGCGTTCGCGGTCGCCTACGTCAAGTCCGCGCGGTCCGGGAGCCGACGCTGGGGCGCCGCCGCCGGCACCGCGATCGGGCTGGCGTTCTTCTGCCGGCCGTACACGGCCGTCCTCTTCGCGCTCCCGTTCATCGCGCACACCGTGCTGTCGCTTGCGGTCGCGTGGCGGCGGGCGGGGTGGACCGACGGCTTCCGCGACGTCCTCGGGCGCTCGCTCGCCGTCGCGTTCCCCGGCGCGGCGCTCGTCGGCGTCACGCTCGCCTACAACGCGGTGGTGACCGGCGACCCCCTCGTGTTCCCGTACGCGGCGTTCGCGCCGAACGACGGTATCGGGTTCGGCCCGCACGAGATCCTCAACTACGAGCGCAACTACACGCCGGAGTTGGCCTACGAGACCACCGTGACGATCACGGAGTACTTCTTCACCGAGTGGGTCGCCGCGGGGAGCCTCGGGACCGCACTCGCGCTCGTCGGCGTCGCGGGGGCGGCCTGGCGGGCCCGCGGCGTCGACCTCGGCGCCCGTTTCCGGCCCGCGGCGGGGATGACCGACGGCGAGGTCCGCGCGGTGCTCGCCGGGGTCGTCCCCGCGGTGTTCCTCGGCGAGGCGTACTTCTGGGGGACGCACAACGGCCTCCGGAACGGACTCATCGACCTGCTCGGGCCGTTCTACCACTTCGACGCCCTGGTGCCGGTGGCGGTCTTCACCGCCGCGGGCGTCGCCTGCCTCGTTCGCGGCGCCGGCGACGTCCTCTCGGCGGTCACGACGCGTCGCCGCGCGCGGCTGGTCGTCCTCGTGGCGCTCGTCGCCGCCGCGCCGGTCGTGGCGTCGGCCGAGCGCGCGGTCGTCGAGGACCCGCTGGCGGCGAACGAACTCAGGACAGAGAACCTCGCGACCACCTACGAGCCCTTCGAGGACCGGTCATTCGACGACGCGCTCGTGTTCACGCCGGACCCCTACGGCGACTGGCAGGCCCACCCCTTCCAGTACCTCCGCTACGATCCGGGTTACGACGGCGACGTCGTCTACGCCACCGACGGCGGCCCCGACCGCGACCTCCGGGTGCTGAACGCCACCGACCGGACGCCGTACCGCTTCACCTACCGCGGCACGTGGACCGGCGCGGCGACGCCGGTGAACCCCGAACTCACGCGGCTTCGGGTCATCGAGGCCGAGCGAGTGCGGGCGCGCACCGCCGTCGGCGTCCCCGCCCAGGCGACGAGCGCGAGCGTCCGGATCGAGACGCCGGAGGGCTACGCGCGCTACGCGGTGCCGGCAAACGCGACCGCGAACGAGTCGGTGACCGTCGAGTGGACGATCGGTCCCGAGACCGCGCGGGTGACGAACCTCCCGTACGCCGGCGGGTCGCGGTTCGGCGACGTGCCGCTGGCGGATGGCCGCGCCGAGGTCGACCTCGCGGTGACGTTCGTCGGCGTCGGCGGGTCGAGCGTCACGTACCGCCAGGAGGTGACCCTCGACGCCCGGGGCGACTCGGTCCGGGCCGTCTGGCCGCCCGAGACGCGGGTCTGTCGCCTGACGACCGAGTGCGGCCGCGAGGGCACGTGGGTCGGCCCCGACGGCGACTACGTCCGCGGGGTCGCCGTGGAGACGAGCGCCAGCGCCGTGGGAAACAGTTCGGTCGGCACACCGGCGTAGTCGAAACCGATACGACGCCGCTCCCGACGCGTCTCACATCGGTCCGGAGAACGTCACGTCCAAGAGCCCCTCCTCGACGGCGTACCGCAGGCGCTCGTCGAGGGGCATCTCGCTCCACCGCTCCGGGCGCTCCGCCTCGGGGACCTCGTCGAGGCGATCGACGAGGGACTCGTTGAGGAACCGACCGTTCTCTCCGCAGTCCGGGCACGTGAAGATGACAAAACGGACCCGGTACGAGCGGTCTTCGACGCGCCCGCAGTGGGGACAGACGTACGATTCGGTCACTGCCGGAAACTACGGACCGAGGTAACTCGTATCTGTGGGTTTCGGCCGAAAGTTTCACCGGCCAGGCGTCCGCCGCCACACGATCGCTTCCGCGTTGTCGAGCGCGACGGGTTCCCCGGCGCCGTCGGCGTCGACGCCCGGCGGGACGAGTGCCGGCTCCCAGCCCGCCGACGGTATCGGCGGCGCGTTGGCGTCCCCACGTGCGTCGGCCGCCAGATCGGCCGGCGAGACGTCGACTTCCACACCCTCCATATTGCCCGCGAAGAGGAGTTCCTCGTCGACGTCGGCCTCGGGCGGAGCGCGCCGGTAACCGTAGTACAGGACCGTCCCCTCCGTGGGATGACGGTAGGCGAAGTACTCGTCGTCGCGGAGGTCCGCGCGGAGCCACTCTCGGGCCCTCCGGAAGTCGCGGGTCGCCTGCCGGAACGCGGTCCGCGCGTCGTCCTGGGCCTCCTGCCAGTGTGCGAGGTTCGCGAACTCGGCGACGTCGGCCATCCAGGCGTCGCCGTAGGCGACGAGGTCGGCCGGCGAGAGGTCTCCGAGAGGGTGCTCGAGGGGCGACAGCATCGCCGCCATCGCGTCGAGGTCGTAGTCGGTGACGTCGACCGCCGCCGCCAGCCCGGTCATAAACGAGCGCAGTTGCTCGAGGGAGTCGAACCCGAGTCCCTTCACGCGCCGGAAGAACCGGTCGTCGGCGAAGTCGCGCTCGCGCACCTGCCAGTTGAGGACGTTGACCTCCTCGGCGACGACCTTGACGTTCCAGTCGTCGTCGGTGTCGCGGACGAAGCCCCACGGCGCGCGCATGTTCGCGTTGAGGAAGTCCATCGGGACGCCCGGCAGGAAGGCGTGGAACAGCATCGTCGCGGCGGCGTTGTCGTACGCCGCGTCGAGCGACTCGGGGAGCGTCTCGCCCAGGTAGGGGTTCACCGGGGAGCGGGTGAAGTCGGGGTCGGGATCCAGTTGGGTCCCGCGGCGGACGGTGTCGTGGTTGGCGACCCCGGTGATCCAGTGGCCGCCGAAGTCGGCGACCTCGCGGACCCGCCACCACTTCGTCGCCCAGAACGTCAGGAGCGCCGGGGTGTTGTGGGCGAAGGTGACCGGCGACCACTGGAACGAGTGGGGGTGCTGCTCGATCAGCGTCCGGTAGGAGGACGCCAGCTCCCAGTCCTCGCGCGGCCAGGGCCGCCCGTCCTCGAAGATCATCCACGGACGGTACTCGGTCCCGGCGACCTCCTGGACGACGGCGTCCATCTCCGCGAGGAAGTCGTCGTCGTGGTACATCTCCCCGGTCTCGGGGTCGTAGCTCGTGAAGTCCTGGGCGCCGTCGACGCGGATGCCGTCGGCGCCGAAGTCCATCTTCCGCCGCTGGAGTTCGAGGACGGCCGCCCGGACGGTCGGTTCGGTGTAGTCGAGGTGTTTGCCGTACATCCCCGGACCCAGGACGTACCGGTCCGAGAGGAGTTCCGCCCCGCGGTTGTCGGCGTGCCCGAGCGCGACGTCGAAGACGACCTTGATCGGCTCGGGGAGCGTGTGGCACGCGGCGATGAGGTCTACGAGCTCGTCGGGTCGCCCCGTCTCCAGGATCGCCGGGTTCGGCGCCGAGAACGCAGAGACGACGATGTCGTAGCCCCAATTGATCTGGTTCGGCCGGGACACCCTGGCGGTGAGTTCGCCGTCGCCGCGGTCGGTCTCCGACCAGAAGTCGTGGCCCGTCCGGCTCTCGGTGAGGGGTTCGACCGGCATCAGCTGGATCGCGTCGTAGCCGACGAAGTTCCGCTCCCAGGGTTCGAGGTCCTCGCCCGCGCGGCGCTTCTCGCCGATGGCGGCGTAGCGGTCCGCGAGCCCGGCGAGCGATCCCCGTCCGGTCGCGGTCCCGGGGTGGATCTCCAGCATACTCGTCGCGGGGTCGACGCGGGGGAGGCCGTCGTCGGGCGTCGTCTCCACGCCCTCGGCGTCGGTCCCGAGCGCCTCGAAGTACTCGCGGTCGGCGCGGGTCTCCGCCAGCGAGCCGCGGTCGTAGAACTCCGCGGGCGCGAAGGCCCCGAACGGGACCGAGTACGCTAGCGGGTCGGGGACGGTCTCCCACCCGTCGTCGGTCTCGTAGGTCAGCCGGTACAGCGAGCCGACCGTCTCGCGGGTCCCCGCGCGCATCCCCGCGACGACGCCCCAGTGGTACTCGCCTTCGCGTTCCAGCGGGACGAGGGCCCGGTCGAACGCGACCTCGCGCGCGTCGGTCACCCCCGGATCGAGGTCCGCCGGCGGCGTGAGCACTTCGAGATAGACGTCCTCGGCCGGGACGCCGGCCTCGACGACGTCGGGCGTCCAGAAGCCCACGCGGGCGTGCCCGTCGTCGGTCACGTGTGCGCCGAGTCGACGGACCAGGGGCTTGGCCGCCTCGAAGTCGTCGTCGCGTCGCGCGACGACGTCGCGGTGCCACGCGAGCAGGTCGTCGGTCGCCCCGTCGAGCAGTCGCGGCTCGTCCGCGGGGGCGTCTTCTGGTCCGTGGGACGGCGGCGTCATACCACCGGGAAGACCGCGACGTCGTCGACCGCCAGGCCCTCGGCGGTCGCCAGCGACGCGCCGGAGACGACGTCCGTGGGATCCACCTCCAGCCCGTCGAGCGTGACCGTCGCCGTCGACTCGCCGAAGTTGAGGACGCAGACGTACGCCTCGCCGTCGAGCGAGCGCTCGAACGCGACCGCGCGGTCGGTGTCGGCGTCGTAGTCGATCCGGCGGAGGTCGCCCGCGTAGCCGAGTGGGTCGACCGCCTCGCGGACGTCGAGCAGGCGGTCGTAGTGCTCGCGGAACTCCTCGCGGGCCTGGTCCCAGGCCAGGGCGTCGCGGCGGCCGCGCTGGCCGAGTTCCTGGCCGCCGTAGAGCATCGGGACGCCCGGCAGCGTGACGAGCGCGCCCGCGGCCGCCAGGGCGGCGTCGTCGCCGCACTCGACGACGTACCGGGTCTCGTCGTGGTTCTCGATGTAGAGCATAAACGCCGCGTGCGGCGGGAAGCCGACCGCCGCGCGCTGGTCGATCGCGTCGAGGATCGCATCCGCCGGCTCGTCGCCGCGGCCGACCTGCCGCAGCGTGAAGTACAGCGTGGTGTCGAAGTGCATGTCGAACATCCCGTCGTGGAAGTCCGCGATGTACGGGATGGTCTCGTCGAGGAGGAGGAAGTCGCGGTCGCGGGCCTTCACGCGGTCCCGGAGCTCCCGCCAGAAGGAGTCGGGGACGGCCCACGCCATATCGCAGCGGAAGCCGTCGGCGATCTCGGACCACGTGTCGACGGCGTCGAGCAAGTGTCTTCGAACCTTCAAGTTCGAGAAGTTCCAGTTCGCGATGTACTCCCACTCGAAGTAGGTCTCGGGCTCGCCGCTGTCCTGCCAGTCGTACCAGTCGTAGTACTCCGAGTCGGGGTTCCCGTACGCGTCCTGGAAGAACGGGTGGTCACGCGCGGAGTGGTTCATCACGAGGTCGAAGAGCACCTTCATCCCGCGGTCGTGGGCGGCCTCGACGAACCGCTCGTAGTCCTCGCGGTCGCCGAGGTCCTCGGCGATCGAGAAGAAGTCCGTGATGTTGTAGCCGTGGGGCGCGTGGTCGTTCTGGAGGACGGGCGTGAGCCACAGGCAGTCGACGCCCAGGTCGTCGAGGTAGTCGAGCCGCTCCGCGAGCGCGTCGAAGACGGTGTCGGCGTCCTGTTCCTCGGGCGGGCCGGCGAACCCTCTGACGTAGATCTCATAGAGCGTGACCTCCGTCGCCCACGCCGGCGGGTCGTTCGGGCGGACGATCTCGAAGGCCTCCGTCTCGGGGTCGTCCCGGGAGTCGTCGCCCGCGCGGCCACCGTCGGGGGTGCGGTCCCGGTCCGCTGTCCGGTCGGCGTCGGCGCTCCCTGCCTCCGTCCCTGCCTCTGTCCCTGACCCCTCGGAGCCGATCGTCACCACGCGACCGTCGCCGCCGTCGGGGACGGCCTCGCGGGCGAACTCGATGGTGTCGGGGACGCTGTAGGAATCCGCGACCGCGACGGCGTGGACGCGGACGCGGTCGCCGACCGCGCTGGTGGGGATGCGGAGCTCCCAGCCGTCGACCGCGACGTCGCTCTCGTCGACGTCGTCGCGGTCGTCGACGAGGAACTCGACCACGACGTCGTCGCGGTCGGTGTCGCTGTCGGGGTGCGGCTGCGGGTCGGCGCGGACGACGAGGTCGCTCCCCTCGACGGCGCCGTGCAGTTGGACGCGGGGGCGGCCGCCGCCACCGCCTTCGGAGTGGGTGCCGGATCCCGACCCGGAGACGCCGCCGCTCCCGCCGGGCGAGCGCGCCGATCCGCTCTGGAAACCGCTGATCCCGCTGGCGCCGCTCGCGCCGCCGGCGCGCGCCGTCGGCGCCAGTTCGCCCGGAAACGCACGAATGGTGAGCCGGTGCGTCCGGTCCGGGGCGTCGAGTTCGATCTCGTAGGTCCCCGGGGCGTCGGGGACGAACTCCACGACGGCCGAATCGGGGTCGAGTTCGACGGTGCTGTTCAGCGGGGCGGCGCGGATCCGCCACTCGTAGGTCGCCGCCGGGTCGGGGTCGCGCGGCGCGAGCTCGACAGCGTCGCCGACCGCGACGAACCGGGGAGGCCCTGGATGTTCCATAGGGATCGTAACGACGTATCGTAACTTTGCTTTTGCCCCGATAATCTTTCGTCCGTTTTTCAGGTCCGGGCCAAGCGGTCGACCCAGTTCCGTCAATACTTATGTCGCGGGCCCACTGGTCGGTGTGTATGAGACTTCGAACCGTGCTGAACGAGTACAAGCGCGGCCGTGACGGACACTTTCCGGGAGAGGTGTCCACGAGCGACGGCGCGTTTTCCGGGCACGGCGACCGCCTCGTCCACGTCGGTGATGACGGAGCCCTCCGAGACTACTCGTCGGCGCTTTCGGGACTGTACGGCATCGACCGCTCCCGGTTCGCCATCGAGGCGGACGGCGAGATCCGGTGGTTCGACGACCTAGAGCGCGTCCGTCAGCACTACTACCGCGAGACGAGCCTCGTCGAGACCGAGTACAACGCCGGCTCGTACACGGTACACCAGTACGACCTGACGCTCGGCCGGGCGCACGTGACCCACGTGGAACTCCGTGGGGCGATCCCGCCGGACGCACACCTGACGGCCTTCCTGACCCTCGCGCCCGAGGGTCGGGAGACGCGGGTCGGCAGACTCATCCACGAGTCCGCCGGGCCGAAAGACACCACCGCCGTCGAGGTGTATCACCGCCGCGAGCACGACTACGTCACGGCCTCGACCGGCATCGACGACGTCCGCGGCCAGATCCCCGAGCGGTTCGAGGAGATCCTCTCCGAGGAGGCCTTCGAGTTCCCCCGGGAGGCCGTCCTCGAACGCTACGAGGACACCCACCTCAGCGGCGACATCGTCGTCTCCGCCCCGCTCGAACCCGAGGACCGCGGCGTCCAGACGACGCTCGTCACCCAGCTGTCCGATCACGACGAGGTCGAGCGCGAGGACGCCCTCCGCGACCTGCGGCACTGCGCGCTCGAACACGCGACCGCGGACGACATCCGCGAGGCCGCCCGCGAGCGCGCGGAGGTGTTCGTCCCCGAGGGCGTTCCCCGGTCGCGCTCGGTCCGCTCGGACCTCCGCGCGCTGTCGCTCCTGACGGCGCCGTCGGGGGCGCACGTCGCCGGTCCCGAGTTCGATCCGTTCTACACGCACACCGGCGGCTACGGCTACACGTGGTTCCGCGACGAGGCCGAGGTCGCGCGACACCTCCTGCGGAGCGACGCGCAGTTCGACCTCGGGGTGGACGCCCGGCTCACGGCCATCGCGCGGTTCTTCTGCGACACGCAGCTTGAGGACGGCTCGTGGCCGCACCGCGCGTGGGCGATCGACGGCTCGCTCGCGCCCGGATGGGCCAACGCCCGCGTCGAGGACTCCGACTCGCCGGAGTACCAGGCCGACCAGACGGCGAGCGTCGTCACCTACCTGGCGACGCTCCTCACAGAGCGCGGAGGCGACCTCTCGGAGGGGCTCCGATCGCGCGTCCTCGGGGCGATCGAAGACGGCGTCGACGCCCTCGACGACAGCCTCGCCGATGACGGGCTCCCGGAGTCGTGTCAGAACGCCTGGGAGAACATGGTCGGGCGGTTCGTCCACACCGCGGCCACGTTCCTCCAGGCCTACGCCACGGTCGCGGCCGCCCCGGTCGACGACGACCTCGCCAAGCACGCCGGCGCGCAGGCCGAGGCCGTCTTCGACGGCCTGGACCTGCTCTGGGACGAGTCCTACGAGATCTACGCGCTCCGACTGCGGGACGGCGACGACGGCGGGCTCGACGCCAGGATCGACTCCGGCTCGTTCGCGCTCGTGGAAGCGTTCGCCGCCTACGACGACGTCGACCGACTGCCCGAGCTCCCCGAGTCGAAGCTGTCGCGGCTGGAGACCCACCTCAGCGCCGCGTTCACGGACCTCTACCGCGAGTCCGACGAGGGCGACGCGGCCGGGCTGATCCGGTTCGAGGGCGACTACTGGCGGAGCGCCGACCAGGACGACGAGAAGGTCTGGTCCGTCTCGACCGCCTGGGGGGCGACCGCCGCCGCGGAGTTCGCCGAGCTCCTCGAATCCCACGGGCGGGCGGACGCCGCGGCGGAGTTCCTCGACGAGGCGACCGGACTCTACGAGCTCTTACAGCCCGACGGACCGTTCGCCACCGGGGCCGGCTACCTCTCCGAGCAGGTCTTCGACGACGGGACCCACGACTGCGCGACGCCGCTGGCGTGGTCCCACGCGACGCGCCTGCGGGCGACCGGACTGCTGGAGCGACACGACGCGCTCCCCGCGCCGAAGCCCGCGCCCTCGGGGCCGGGGAGTCGGCCGCGCTGGACCACCGGCGAGAAGTACGGCGTCGGAACCGTCGCCGACCACACCGAGGCGGACCCCTCGCGGATCTGGTTCACGCTCACCGAGGGGTCGCTGACGGAGGTCCGCTTCCCGCGGGTCGACCTGATGAACCTCCGGACGTTCGACCTGCTCGTCGTCGGCGCCGACGGGTCGTCGTACACCGCGCGAACGCACAACGAGACCCGGCGGGACGACGAGGCCGACACCATCGAGCGGCGCGTGGAGGTCGCAGACGACGACGCCCTCCTCTTCAGGCACGTGATCGAGGAGACCGGCGACGGCCGCGGCCACCGCTGGAGGCTCACCGCGGAGTACGTCGCCGACCCCGAACACGACGCCCTGCTCGTCGACGTCGACTTCGAGGCCGACGACGGAAACGAGTACGAACTGTACGCCGCCGCGGACACGGCACTCGTCAACACCGGCACCACGGACCGCGGGATCCGCCTCGGCGGCGAGACCGGCTACAACCTCGTCGCGCGCGACGCCAGCGCCTACGACCCGGCCGGCGACGCCGAGCCGCTCCTCATCGACGAGGACGGCGACGAGTACAGCGTCGCCGCGGCGATGGCCGCCGCCGGCCGCTTCGAGTGGGCCACCGTCGGCGTCGCGGGATCGGACTACCTCGCGGAGCTCTTCTCGGACGGCATCGCCCCGGAGCCCGAAGACAGCGTCGACGACGAGAACGTCGTCCTCGTGGGTCGCATCGGCACCGGCGAGGAGGTCGCGAACCACCTCGCGCTCGGGTTCGCCGAGGACGCCGACACCGCCGCGGCGCTCGGGGAGGCCGCGGGGGCGCTGAGCCGCGACTACGAGACGGTCCGCGAGGGCTACGTCGACTCCTGGCGGGCGTTCCTCGCCGATAAGGACCTGCCCGACTCGGTCGCCCACGACGAGACGCTCGCGAATCAGTACAAGGCCTGTCTGATGAGCCTCCGCGCCGTCGAGGACAAGACGTTCCTCGGTGCCGGGATCGCCTCCCCGTCGGTGCCGTGGGGCGAGGCCGTGAGCGCAGAGGAGGCGAAGGGCTACGGCTACAACTTCGTGTGGTCGCGGGACCTCTATCAGGTGTTCACCGCCTTCGAGGCGGTCGGCGACGTCGAGACCGGCCGGCTGGCCTTAGAGTACATCTACCGCTACCAGCAGGACGACCGCGGCTTCATCCCGCAGAACACCTACCTGAACGGGCGGACGCGCTGGGGCGGCGAGCAGATGGACAACATCTCGTTCCCGGCGGTGATGGCGTGGATGCTCCGCCAGCACGGCGTCGACTTCGACGCCGCCGGATACGACTACGAGAACGTCAAGCGCTCGGCCGACTACGTGGCGCGGAACGGCCCGCCGACCGCCCAGGAGCGCTGGGAGGAGGAGGCGGGCTACTCGCCGTCGTCGATCGCCGCCGAGATCGCCGGACTCGGGTGTTCGGCCGCCATCGCCCGCGAGGAGGGCCACGACGCCGACGCGCTCATCTGGCAGGCGCTCGCCGACGACTGGGCCGACCGCGTCGAGGAGTGGACCGCGACCGAGACCGGCACCAAGCGGCACGAGAACACGCCGTACTTCGTCCGCATCACCCGCGACGGCGACCCCGACGCGGGACACCTCCGGACGCTGGCGAACAACGGCCCGACGCTCGACGAGCGGGAGATCATCGACGCCGGCTTCCTCGAACTGACGCGGCTGGGGATCAAGCCCCCCGACGACGAGACGATCGTGAACTCCGTCCAGGAGGTCGACGACACCATCCGCGTCGACACGCCGCACGGGCCGGCGTTCTACCGCTACAACGGCGACGGCTACGGCGAGCGCGCCGTCGACGAGGAGGGCGCGCCGTGGTCGATCGAGGCGAAGGGCAAAGGGCGGCTCTGGCCCATCTTCACCGGCGAGCGCGGGGAGTACGAACTCCTGCACGACCCGGACGAGGAGGCGCTGGAGCCGCAGAACCTCCTGGAGACGATGGCGGGCTTCGCCAACTCCGGGCGGATGCTCTCCGAGCAGGTCTGGGACCGCGAGCACAGCACCGAGTACAACTGGGCGTTCGGCGAGGGCACCGGCGCGGCGACCCCGCTGGCGTGGTCGATGGCGCAGTACGTCCGCCTGGCCCACGGGATCGACGCCGGCGAGCCGATCGAGACGCCGTCGGTCCTCCGGGATCGCTACGTCGAGACCGACCGGGAGCCGGCCCCCTCCCTCCACGTGAGCACCCGCTTCAAGGGCGACGAGATCGTCGTGTCCGGACAGACCGACGCCGCGGTCGTCGCGGTGAAGACGCCGTCGGAGATCACCCTCCGTCGGCCAGAAGACGGCGGCTTCGAGGCGTCGCTCGACATCGAACACGGCGAGAACCAGATCATCGTCGCGGCTGCGAGCGACGAGGACCTGACCGCCGCGGGGACGAACGTGACTCGCTTCACGCTGTAAGCGGCGGCCGACGCGGACCCGCCCCGCGGACGTCGGATCCGCCATTCCGCCACGGCGCTTTTACTCCGTCGGCGCCTCGCTCCCGTATGGCCACCTACTCGCGATTGACTCGGGTGTCGGCGCCGCTCTCCGAGGTCTGGGAGTTCCACTCGCGCGTCTCGGGACTCGAGGCGCTGACGCCGGAGTGGATGAACCTCCGGATCGAATCCGTCACCGGCCCCGACGGCGAGCCGGATCCCGACGTTCTGGAGGCGGGCTCGGAGATCGAGATGTCGATGCGGCCCCTGGGTCTCGGGCCGCGCCAACGCTGGACGTCCGTCATCGTCGCGCGGGAGTCCGACGAGGACAGCGCGACCTTCCGCGACGAGATGCGCGGCGGGCCGTTCGCGACGTGGATCCACACGCACCGCTTCGTCGCCGACGGCGACGAGACCATCGTCGAAGACGAGGTCGAGTACGAACTGCCGGGCGGCCAGCTCGGGCGGTCGGCGTCGCCGCTCGCGGTGGTCGGCTTCGAGCCGATGTTCCGCGGGCGCCACCGGAAGACGAAGGCGCTGCTGGAATAACGTCGGATATATTGAACTACCGGGGGCGTGAACGGTCGGGTATGGACTGTCCCCGCTGCGGCCGGCCGCTGTCGACGATCGCGATCGCCGGGGGTGACGGCGAGGCGACGTACTGCGAACGCTGTCGGTTCGCCGACGTCACATCCGAGTTCGAGCCGAACCCGGACGCCGAAGAGAGCTGGGACGAGGCGATCGATCGATTCCGCCAGTCGCTCGCAGAGAAGTCAACACGGGACGACGAGGATGGCGCGATCGAAGCAACGGCCAGTGAATCCGAGGAATCTGACGAGTCCGCGGACGCTGAAGCAGAAGAGGAGACGGTCACGGAAGCAGAAGCAGAGTCGGATGCCGACTCGGAAGTGAAGGCAGAGACAGAATACGACGCCGAGGCTGAGTCAGAGTCAGAGTCTGAGGCGGAGTCCGACGCGGATTCGTACGTACAACCCCAAGCGGACTCAGATGGGGAGTCGGAATCGGCAACCGAGTCCGATAGCGATTCGACTCCGACTGATTCGACAGGTCACGACGAGCGCGACGCTGAGGAGTGAGGTCGGAGTCCGTCGACTGATCGGGGGCGTCGGCGACGTCGAAAAGGCGGGGACCGGCATGTTTCACAGCGCCGGTGGTAGCGGATCGGGGACCGGGGACCGCGGTGAGGGCTAGTCTTCTTCCGGTTCGGGCGCGCTCGCGGCGGCCGCCGCGCCATCGGACTCTTCCTCCGAGCGGGCGGCGACGAGCGCCCCGCGGGCGACGCTGTAGAGCGGATCGTCGACGCTCCTGACGTCGCTGATCGAGAACGGGATCTGGACGTCTTCGAGGTGGCGCTCGAATAGCTCCTCGAAGCCGTCGGGGCTCGACGTGCCGCCGGTCACGACGACGGGGACGTCGAGGTCCTCTTCGACGTCTTCCTCGTCGACTTCCGCCGAGAGCTTCTCGACGACGTAGTCCAGGAGGTTCTCGTAGTAGATCGACAGCGCGCCCTCGACGCCGCCGACGTCGGTCTGGAAGTCGAGCGCGAAGTCGTCCTCCTTGATCGAGGTCACCTTGTCGACGGGCGTCCCGGTCGCTTGGCTGGCCTGCTGGTCGATCCAGTCGCCGCCGCGGGCGATCGAGAACTTCATCACCGGCACCGCGTAGTACGCCAGGCAGACGTTCGTCATCCCGGCGCCGAAGGAGACCCCGAGGCCGGTGAAATTGTGGTCTGCGAGCTCGCTGTAGATCACGGCCATCCCCTCGTTGATCGGCTCGGGCTCGTAGCCCATGTCCGACAGCATCGACTCCAGGGTCTTCTGGTGGTAAAGCGTCGAGAGCTCCGAGTCGATCGGGTCCGCCGGCGACGAGAAGAACAGATTCTCCCCGTCGGTGCTCGGCTCGCCGACGACCTGCTCGGTGATGAGCTTGATCATCGGGATGGCGGAGGCCTCCTCGCTGGAGAGGATGCCGCGCTGCATCGGCCGGCGGGTCTCCTTGTTGAAGATGTTCGCGAAGTTGAGGGCGTCGTCGCCGACGACGTACACCTTGTCGTCCTTCCGGATGTGGAGGACCTCGCTCCGCGAGAGCATCTGTTCGGCCATATCGCTGTACTCGATCTCCACGAAGGAGTTGCGCTGCTGTACGAACTTCGTCCCGTCACCGTCAGGGCTCGATGACAGGATGTTCATCGTACCGACGTCCAGGCCTTTGGCCATAGGTATTCCTTGGTAGGATACCACAAAAATTGCACTGTGTAGATTGTTGTCATATCTCGCTCGGCGACCGGGCTCGGCGGAGTGCCGTCAGCCGACGGTCGGCCTCACGAGAAGAGCGAGCGGAGGCGGTCGAACACGCCTTCGGCGTCGTCGTCAGCGGCCGCCTCCTCGCGTTCGCGCTGTTGGGCCCGCAACTCCGCCAGCGCGTTCACCTGATCGGACGTGCCGGAGTCGCTCGTGGCCGTCTTCTTCTGGCCGCCGCGGAGGCTCTGGAGGCCCGCAACCGCGTCGTCGACGCTGCCGCCGCGGGACTCCTTCGCCGAGGCGTTGCCGAGGCCGACGCTGTCGGCGTCGTCGAGCGAGGAGTCGGTGAGCGTCAGCGTCCGGCCGCTGTCGCGCTCGACGCCGCCCCAGTTGATTTCGGCGCCCTCCATCGCGTCTTCGATGTCTCGGCGGACCTGTTCGTCGGTGACCTCGGGCTCGTCGTCCGTGGCGTCCGACTCGCCGGACGTCGAGGCGCCGGAGAGTTCGGCCTCGGTCCGGACGGTCGCCCGCTCGACGTGGTAGCCGGACAGCGCCGTGCCGGCGGTCGCGACGACGACGACCGCGCCGAGCGCGTAGATGCCGACGACGGTGCTGCTGTACGTGTACCACGCCTGCGGGTAGATCTGGGTGAAGCGGACCGCCGCGATCAGGCACGCGACGACGCCGAGTCCGGCGGCGGCGTCGATCCGGCGCGATACGGGGAGCAGGACGGTGACACCGAAGAGCACGACGGGTAGTCCCGCGGCGCCGGCGGTCACCGCAAACTCCCGGAGGACGAACTTGAACGTCCCGCTGGGCGAGACGGTCGTGCTCCAGAGGAAGACGGCGATCGAGACGACCACGAGCCCGACGCCGGTGAAGAAGAGGCCGAACCCGGCGTAGACGTCGCGGCTGTCTCGGACCGGTCCGACGTACCGGCGGTACAAGGAGTGGAGGAGGGCTCCGGGCCCGGTTCGTTCCATACGTATACTGATTGCGACGAGCGTCAAATAATTTCGCCCCCGGTGTCGCTCCCTGTCTCGGAAGCGGTCCGCGGGCCGTCCTCGGACCGATCACCGCACCGCGGCGGCCCGCCGAAAGCACTTATCCCTCGGTCGGTCAGGGAGGGTATGCACAGCCCTCCACCGTCGGATTCGGACGCTACCGTGTCCGACGCTCGCGAGCCGGACGACCCCACCGCCGCGACGACGCGTCGGTCCCTCGTCGCCGCGCTCGCGAGCGTCGGAATCAGCCTCCCGCTCGCGGGGTGTGGACTGCCGGGAACGTCGTCGCCGGAGACCGATTCCGGGACGGCGGGATCGACCGAATCGCCGTCATCGGGGACGGACGCCGACCTCGGCCCGGCGCCGACGCTCGTGGGACCGTGGCCCCAGGCCCGCGCGGACGCCGCCAACACCGGCGCGGCGGAGTCGACGGCGCCGACGAGCGACCCGAGCGTGCGCTGGGAGACTACTGCGGCGGGCACCGTCGGCGCGGCGGTGGGCGTCCCCGGTCCGAGCGGGCCGACGGCGTCGTTCGAGACCGGCGACGGGGACGACTCCGAAGCCGCCGTCTACGCGGTCGCCGAGGACGGGCGAGTCGCCGCCGTGGACGGGGACGGAATCGTCCGCTGGCGCACCACAGTCGAGGCGGGGCGTTTCCCGCCGAGCGCGGCGGACGGACGCGTCGTCGTCCCCGCGCGCGAGCGCCTCACCGTCCTCGACGCGGACACGGGTGAACTGCGACGGACGATCGACGTCCCCGGCGGGATCCTCTACGCGCCGACCCTCGACGGCGGTCGCGCGCTCGTCGGCACCTTCTCCGGGGGCGTCGTCGCGGTCGACCTCGCCTCCGGCGAACAGTTGTGGCAGGCCGGCGAACCGAGCCGCGCGTTCCCGCCCGTCGTGGCCGACGGCGTCGCCTACGTCGCGGCACGGCGGTGGGACGCCGACGACGGCGGGGGCTCGGGGGACGCGGGCGTCCTCGTCGCCGTCGACGTCGAGAGCGGGACGGTGCGCTGGACGGAGTCCCTCGAAGGGCACCCGACGGCCCCGCCCGGCGTCCACGACGGCGTCGTGTTCGCGGGGACGCACAGGGGCGCCGTCCACGCCGTCGAGGCGGGGTCCGGGCGGGAGCACTGGCGCGAGACCGTCGGCGACTGGGTGACCCGCGGCCCGACCGCCGCGGCCGACGGGGTCTACGTCGTCGTGCTCGGCGAGGGCCCCGCGAAACTCACCCGCGACGGCTCGGTCGCGTGGCGCACCGGCGAGGGCGACGGCCCCGACCTGGAGGTCGGCACGAACCCCGCGTTGACCGACGAGGCGGCGCTTTTCGGCGGGACCGAGGGACTCGTCGCCGTCGGACGCGACGACGGCGCCGTCCGGTGGCGGGCGCCGACCGACGGGGCGGTGCAGTTCGACGTCCGCGTCGAGGACGGCACGGCGTACGCGGGCGACCGGTACGGAACGGTCGTGGCGGTCGACGCCGACTCGGGCGAACAGCGGTGGACTCTGCCGTTCCAGCCCGAGACGGTGCCCGGTCCAGTCATCGGGCCGCGGACCGTCGCTGGCGGGAGCCGCGACGGCGGGACGTACGACCTGCTGGCGGTCGACGGGCTGGAACTCGGCGTCGTCGGGGGCATCGACGGGACCGGCCTCACGCCGGCGTTCCTCGGCGGCGCCGACGGCTCGCGCGAGACGCTCCTCGCGGGCGGGACCGAAGGCTCGTTCGCCCGCGTGCGAACGATCGACTACGGCGACGCGCCGGGAACGGACCTCCCGCCGACGGCGACCCCCACGGCGACCCCTGGTCCCGGAGAGCCCACGATCACGCCGACTCCCCACATCGATTTTCCGGAGCCCGAGTCGCTGTGGGAATCGACGCCCGAGGTCGAGCCGCGCTCGGCGATCACCTACGCGGACGGCTGGGGCTACGTCGGGACGAGCGAGGGCGTCGCGGCCGTGGACGCGCGGACCGGCAGTCTCCGTCTGCGGCGCGGACTCGGCTCTCTTGTCCCCAGCGCGCCCGCCGTGGTCGAGGACCGGCTGTTCGCCGCCACGCGCGCGGGTCGACTCGTCGCGCTGGAGGTCGTGACAGACGGGAGAAGCGGATCGACCGCTGATACCGACGTCGCCTGGGACGTCTCACTCGACGACGACGTCCGCGCGGGGCCGGCGGTCGCAGACAAGAGCGTCTACGTCGCCGACGAGTCCGGGACGGTGACGGCCGTCGGTTTCGACGGCGACCGCCGGTGGTCGCAGTCGCTCGACGGGGCGATCTACGGCGGGGTCGCGGTCGCCGGGGGGCACGTCTTCGTCGGGACGACAGCGGGCGAGGTGGTCGCGCTCGCTCGGGAGGGCGGCTCCGTGGCGTGGCGCGCGCCGGCCGCGGGAGCCGTTCACGCCTCCCCAGCGGTCGCTACCGAGGCCGACGGAACTGGCGGGACCGGCGAGGCGGGCACGGCGACGGTGTACGCCGGGGATCACGCCGGAACGCTGTCGGCCTTCGACGCGGCGACGGGCGACGTCCGGTGGCGGCTCTCGCTCGGGCGGTGGGCCGACGCGCCGCCGGCGCTCGGCCACGGCGCGGTCTTCCTCGCCGACGGGACCGGGCGCGTCTACGCCGTCGTGGGCGAGTGAGGCGAGCGCTCAGGCCTCGGCGTCGAGCACCGCTCGCCAGCGGTCCGGTAGCGGCGCCGACGCGCCGGTCTCGGGATCGACGACGACCTGGACCGACGAGCCGGTGGCGACGACCTCGCCCTCGTAGGTGAGTTCGTAGGTCAACTCGAACGAGGAGTCGCCGACGTCGCCGGGCTCCATCGCGACGGCGACGGTGCCCGTCCCTTCGATCGGCGTGCGATAGTCGAGCTCCAGGTGCGCGACGACGACGCCGAGGTCGGCGGCGCGCTCGCCGAGGACCGCTTCGAGAAATCGGACGCGGCACTGCTCGCAGTAGGTCGCGTACACGACGTTGTTCACGTGGCCGACGGCGTCGAGGTCGCGGAATCGGACTTCGTGCTCCGTCTCGTATGGGAACGCGATCGGGTCATTCGACATACCGCTCCCTCCGCGCGGACCGTAGAAAAACGTCCGATCGGATCACCGCGGGACGTGGTGCTCCGGCTACGGCGGCTGTCTGAGCCGTCGATCGGATTCGACGGCGGCCGCGTCGGCGGCGCCCCGGTCGGGGATCGCCACGGCGCGCCACACGTTCGACCGGACGCCGACGCGAGCCATCGCCAACGGGAGGACCGCCTCGGCCGGGAGGGAGCCGAGCCGGCGTTCGAGTTCGGGCGTCGCGTACTCGCAGACGTGACGGGTCTCGTTCGTCTCACACAGTTCGACGGTCATCGTCCCGTGGTCGTTCATCGGCCGCCGAACGACGACGCGGGCCGGGCGGTCGCGATCGGACATCGGTTAGAAACAGACGCCCGCGGCGCATAAGCCGATATATGAGGCCTACTAGCCGGTATTGGGGGCTACGTATCGTTTCATTCTGGGAGTGTTCGACTCCGGTCACGCGACCTCGCTGTCGATCCACCCCGCGAAGGAATCGAGCACGTCGGCCTCGTCGAAGCGCTCGATACACGGCACGTCGTTCGGGTGTTCGGCTTCGAGGGCCGCCTTCAGGTCGGGGTAGCGCTCGGCCGTCGTCTTCGCGAGGAGGATCGCTTCCGGGTCGGCCTCGTGGACGTCGCCGTCCCAGCAGTAGGTCGATCGGCAGTCGACGACGTTCACGCAAGCCGCCAGGCGCTCGTCGACGAGGAACGACGCGAGGTCCTCGGCCGCCGCCCGCGGGGCCGTGACGTAGGCTGTCGGCATCGTCTCCCCGTGTGCGTCGCTCGGTAATAAGCCGTTCCGGACTCAGTTCACGTAGTAGCCCTGCGCGTCGGTGTCGGCGACGACGTGGCCGCACTTGGTACACTCCCAGGTGTCGGCCCCCAGTCGCTGGTAGCCGTCGCGGAGGCCCGGGCCGTGCCACGCCGTCCAGTCGAGACCGCAGCCCGGACACGTCTCGGGGAGCCCGACGTCCGAGGGGTCCGGCCCCCGTTTCGATGACCGCACCAGGTCGTCGAGCCGGTCCGGACGGCTCTTGATCGCCCTGATGTCGTCCTGATCGAGGTAGTCCCGGAAGTACGAGAGGTACCGCTCCGTGCGGTCCCGCACCCGTTTGAGGCGATCCAGGCGCTCGATCGTCTCGTCGTCGGGCGCGTCCGCACTCCGATGCCGGAATTCGCAGTGCCGGATCGAGACGGCGATCTTGAAGTATCGCTCCATCGTGACGACGTAGTACGCGCGGACGTACAGCCGCGTGATCAGGTCGGTGAACGACTCGCGGTCGACGGGCCGCACGATGGTCTCGTCGTGCGGGACGTCGCTGGCGTCGAGTTCCGCACCGCTCGACGCCGAGAGGCAGATCCGAGCGGACGGCGACGTCGCGATGATCCGCGGGACGAGCTTCGAGAGCCGCGATTCGGGGACGGCCAGGGACAACACCGCCACGGCCACCTTCTCCGAGAGCTCCGCCTCGAACGACGCGGACGTCGTGAACGTCTCGACGGGGAGCCGGTCGGGCATCGAGTCGGCGATCTCGGCGCAGGTGTCCCCGTCCGCGAGGACGAAGACCGCCGCTCGAAAGCGGGGTCGCGGTTCGTTCGTCGACGCCCCCTCCGGAGCGGCCGCTGGGCCGTCGGGCCGGTCGGCGCCGTCTGTGGGAGCGTGTGCTATACTGTGACTTTCGTCGGGGGAGAGGTGATAGCTTTAGGCGTTTATTATCATAAATGATATTTATGTTTTTATGAGAGCGCCGCTGGCCCGAGTCAGACGGCCGATACCGACAGATCCGTCGCTTGGTACTACGTTCGATATTCGTCGCCCCTGGGCGAGGTGTCGGAGACCGCTCTGCGGTCGGCGAGACCGTCGGTGTCGATTCGGATTCGACAGAAAATCGAGTCCGCTCTCCCCGATTTGAACGGGGGGCAAGCCGATCTACAGTCGGCTGCTCTACCAGGCTGAGCTAAGAGCGGGCACCTCAAGGTAGCGCCGCTGTCGGACTTAAGGGTTACTCATCGGGGTCGCGGACGGCCCGGTTCCGTCGGTCGGTCTCGTCCGAGCCGTGTGCGGTGCGCGCGGGCAGGAATTCCTCCGCGGTGCGGTCGATCTCCGCCTGGACCGACGCGAGCTCCGGGATCGTCTTGCGGTTGTAGGCTCGCTTCGAGCAGTCGACGTGTTCGGGGACGATGTCGTGGGCGGTTCGAGTCAGCTCCGCCAGTCGTCGCTGTGTTGGGTCTCCCGACCACGCCGGCAGCGCGAGCCGTTCGACCGTCGACTTCGAGAGGCTGGACTTCCCGCCGGAGGCGACGTCGCGGAGGCACCGCTGATAGGGGGCGGAGTTGAGCAGACCGCAGAGATAGAGCGCCTCGCGTTCGTCGTCGGTCCCGACGAACATACAGTGATCGCCCGGGACGACGGGCTTCTCACCGAGGAACGGATCAGTCACGGTCGAAACGACGGCGAAGTGCGGCTTGAACCCGAGCCGGCACCAGACGACCTTGTAGTCCGCCCACGTGTACGGCCCGAGGCCGAAAAGCGAGTAGAACGGGCCGTCGTCGAACCACGTCGAGCCGCGATCGGTCAGACGGTCGCGGTGTGCGTCGAGGTACGCGTACGTCTGAGGGGTCTGCCTCCGGAGCTCCGCTTCGTTGTCCTCGCCGGCTTTCCGCTGTGGGATCAGCTGTCGATCGTAGCCGAACAGACCGTATTTGACCACGTGTTTGGACTTGAGGTAGGGGTAGAGGTGGTCGGGTTCGAGGTCGTGGCGGTCGATCGTCTCCCGGTCGACGGCGTAGACGGACTTCGCGTCGTCCTTCACGCCGTGGCGGATCCGGTAGGCGCTGTCGCCGAGGGCTCGCCGCTCCGCGTCGGCGCGGATCCACGGCGACGTGGGGTCGTCGGGCGCCGCTGGGACGAGCCGGGTCGTCGAGCGGTCGAGCGACGCCTGCATCGTCGCCAGGGACCGAAATCGGTCGCGGCCGTCGTCCGCCGAGGGAGTCGCGTCGGGGTCGTCGCTTCGGACGCGCCACTCCGTCGTCGGGACGCCACCGTCGCCACCGATTTCGTCCGAACCGGCTTCGGTTCCGTCTCCATCCGCCTCTCCGGCTATCTGATCAGCCGCCCGATCGCCCACGCTGAGCGAGAACAGCGCCGTGCCGGCGTCGACGTCCGGGAAGGGACAGAGCGGGCCGAAATCGTGGATCCGTTCGTGCGCGAGGTCCCGTTCGCCCAGCGTGGACCGTCGAGCGCGGGCGCCCGCGACGCCCGTGAGGACGTCGCGCTTCAACACCACCGCAGCGCGCCCGCCGTCCCGGAGGAGCCGGTCCAGACACGCCCAGGCATACGGGACCGAAAGGTCGTCGTTCGCGTAGCCGAGTCGTGCGTCGGCCCCCTCGCGGTCGAACAGGTCGAGCGCCGCGTCGGCGATCGGGCCGTCCCGCCAGCGGGACTTCGTCCGCTCTGTGAGGCCGTCCCAGGTCAGCCACGGCGGATTCGCGAGGAGCGCGTCGGCCCGGCGGCCGTCGAGCGGCGGGTCCGCCGCTGTGGCGTCGACGGCGTCGCCCAGGACGACCCGCGGCGCGAAGGTGGGGGTATCGTTGGTGCCGTTGGCGCCCCCCTTAGCGGCGATCTCGGCGAGGAGGGGCCGGACCGCGAGGACGACCGCGAGACGCGACGCGCGCACGGCCGTCGGCGAGACGTCGAACCCGCGGACGGCGTCGAGGATCGATCGGACTCGGTCGGTAGGGTCGCGATCGGTAGCGGAATCGGGAGCAGGATCGAAAGGAGGAGCGGACTCGGAATCGGAGCCAGGATCGGATCCTGGGATCATCGCGCGCGTCGCGGCCGCGAGGAACGCTCCGGCGCCGCAGCCCGGGTCGAGGACGGTCGGGAGTGAGGTTTGGTCGCCGCTCGCACCGTCGAGGAATGGACCGAGCGCCTCCTCGACGGCGAGTTCGGCGATGCCGGTCGGGGTGTCGTAGCGGCCGAACGCCCGTCGGAACGACAGCGACACGGACGCTCGGTGCAGTCGGGCGACGGCGCCCGGGTCTGCCCCGCGAGCGAATCCGTTGGCGGCGGCGACGAAGGCCGAACGCTCGTCGTCGGACGCGTCGATTCGGGACCGGACGTAGTCGTGGACGGACTCGAATCCCGGATCGTACGGGATCGACGAGCCGGCCCCGAGAGGTCGCCGCACCGAACAGTCGAACTGGCGTTCGAGCGCCTCCAGCACGGAGCGAAGTCGGAAGTCGAACGCGAGCGTCTCGACGAACAGCGACCGGGCGATTTCGGTCCGGGAATTGTCGCGATCGCCTGCCGGGTCGTCGTGGTTGTATGCCGGGTCGTCGCGGTCGCCTGCCGAGTGGTCGCGATCACTCGCCAGCCCGTCGACGACGCCCCCGTGCCGATCCCGGACGTACCAGCGCCACGATTCGAACGCGTCCGCGACGGGTCGCGCGTCGAGGGAGTCCCGGAGTGCGGTCCGGTATCGGCGTACGTAGTCGCCGTCGACCAGGTCCTGCCAGTCGCCCGAGCCGTCCGCTGGAGTCGCGGATGCGAGGTCGGTATCGGTCCCGTCCGGCGAGCGCGAATCGGTCATCAGAGTGTCCGTCCCATCTTCGGTCGGCTCCGTCTATGCTCCGCCGGTCGTGTCCGACGGCGTTTCCGGCGAGGTCGTGTCGTTCTCGGTCTCTCCTTCGGACGGTTCGGTCTCCGCCGCGTCCGCGCCGTCGTGATCGGTACCGTCGCCGTTCCGATCGGGTTCGGTTTCGCTCCGATCGGGTTCGGTTTCGCTCTGGTCCCGTTCAGTCTCGCTCCGGTCCCGTTCGGTTACGCGGACGCCCTTCTCCGCGAGGTGTCGCATCTGCCGCTGGGCGAAGTCCTCCTCGGAGGTCCCGCGGGTGGCCAGCACGTACACCGTCGAGCCGCCCGCGGGACGCATCGTCCGCCCCGCGCGCTGGGCGCCCTGGCGACGCGAGCCGCCGAGTCCCGAGGCGACGATCGCGACCTCCGCGTTCGGGAGATCGATGCCCTCGTCGCCGACGCGCGAGACCACGAGGACGCGTCGGTCCCCCTCGCGGAAGGCCTCGAAGACGCGCTCGCGGCGGTAATGGGCCATCTCCCCGCTGACGAACGGGACGTCCAGCGCCTCGGAAATCCGCTCGCCCTGGTCCAGCCAGTCGACGAACACGAGCGTCTTCGCGTCGGAGTGAGCATCGAGGAGGCGGCGCGTCTCCTCGATCTTCTCTGGGTTCTCCGCCGCGATTCGGTGCCTGTCGCGACCCTCGGCGCTCGCCCACTCGTTGCGGGCGAACTCGTCGCTCCAGGGGAGATAACGGATCTGCACTTCCGGCTCTTGAACGTAGCCCGCCTCGAAGAGCCGCGACCAGTCGGTCCCGATCGGCGGGCCGATGAGCGTGAAGATCTCCTTTTCTTTGTCGTCTTCGCGCACGGGCGTCGCCGAGAGCCCGAGCCGGTGTTTGGCTTGGAGGTCGGCGCTCCGGCGGTAGATCCGCGAGGGGATGTGGTGGACCTCGTCGTAGACGACGAGCCCCCACCCACGGGAGTCGAACAGCGAGCGGTGGCGGTCCATCCCGGCGGTCTGGTAGGTCGCGATCGTGACCGGCCGGATCTCCTTTTGGCCGCCGTGGTACTCGCCGATCTGGTCCTCGCCGAGGGTCGTGTGCCGAAGGAGTTCGTCGCGCCACTGGCCCGCGAGCTCCCGGGAGGGGACCAGAATCAGCGATTCGCCGCCGATCTCGGCGAGGACGCCGATCGCGGTCACGGTCTTTCCGGCGCCCGACGGCCCGACGAGCACGCCGGCGCGCTGGTCGAGGAAGTGGTCGACCCAGTCCCGTTGGTAGTCGCGTAGCTCGACCGTGAGGTCGACGTCCAGGGGGTCGCCGGTGTCGAGGTCGCGGTCGTCCTCGACCGGGTAGCCCGCCTCGTAGAGGACCCGCTTGATCTGGGCCTCCTTCCCCTCGCGGACCCAGCTCTCGGTGTCGGAGATGGGCGCGACCAACTGCTCGTCGTCGAGCTTCTGGCGCGCGACGTTGCCCATCAGGCTCTCGGAGGCGGCTTCGAGGACGACGTAGCCATCCTCGTGGGTGTAGAGCCGGAATCGGTTGGCCCGCTTCCACTGCGAGGCGATCCAGTCTTCGAGCTGCGGCGAGCGCCGGGGCAGGACCGACCGGACCAGCGAGAGCAGGCCCTCGACGTCGTCGAAGGGGGCCTGCCAGACGTCCTCCTGGCGGATCTCGTAGATGTACCCGCGGGTGTCGGTCTCGCGGTCGACGGTCGTCCGCTCGCGCTCGCCGGTGGAGTCGACCAGGTGGGCGAACTGCGAGAGGCGCGCTCGCGTGTACTGGGTCGGTTGGTCGACGACGATCTCGCGGCGTTCGGGAAAGAGGATGATCCGCTCGCGCTCGGCCAGCCGATCCCACTCGCTCGGGTAGTAGACGACGGGGTCGGTCTCGACGTTCACGCGCTCTACCTCGCCGTCTTCGACCAGCGCGTCCAGTCCCTCGGCCGCGTCGGCCTGGGAGAGACCGAGCCGCCGTGCGACGGCCGAGGCGGTCGCGAGGGGACGGCCTTCGGCCTCCAAGGCGTCGCGGAACTGCTCCAGATCCACGCCGTCGGCCGGCCGGATCTCGGCAGAGCCGCGCTCGGTCTCCTGATCGCCCCCGGCGTTCGTATCGGCGTCCGCGAGGGAGTCCGCGGCCGATCCGGCCGTCTCTGGGACGCCATCCGGATCCGATGGCTCCGGTCCGGCCGTCCCGTCGTCGTCCGTCATCGTCTCACGGAACGGTCCCGACCGGGAAACGGTTTGCGACTGGGTCGGTGTGCGGTACGATTGGACGGGAGCGAGATAGGATTCGGATTGGCAGCGGGAACTCCCCCGCGGCTGCCGACGGGAAACCCCGTCGGACCTTCCCGGGCGTCACTGGAACCCACACCACGTTTCCGGTGAAACGGGTGCGGATGTTGCGGCCGCCCCCGGCGGCTTTCAGAGGCCGTACACCACGTTTCCGGTGAAATGAGAGCGAGATCCGTGGCGGTGACACCGGATTTCCGATGAAACCGCGCCCGTTCGGCTATCGGTGATTCTGGTGGAAGCAAAGCGATCGCCGGTGGACGCAAAACCGCGAGTACTGGAACACCGTCATCCGGAGACACACCACGTTTCCGGTGAAATGGGCTGGTAATGGGCTGATATCCGTCACGGGCGCAGATATTCCGACCTTTAGAAAGCAACAAATAAATAGGGTCGTTTCGTACCTACCGGTGACTCCAGTTGCACGCTAGTGAGTCACTTTTGTTTCCTGTTCGCCACCTGAACTGATCCCGCTGCAGTGTGGTGAAACTGCGGTGAAATCCCGGGTCGTGTCCGGATCCAAGGAGCGTCGTGATCTCACCGTTGCTTTCGACTGTCGCCGCCGTTCGCTGTTCCGAGCACACCACGTTTCCGGTGAAATAGACCGGGCTTTCCAGTGGATCTCCACACCCCTTTTCGCGCATTCACCGGAAACGCGGTGTGTGTGTCGTCGGCGACGACACCCGTTCCGAATAACAACGCATTTCATCGGAAACCCGGTGTCCTACGGTATGCCGAACACCAGCGACGACCTCTTCACTCGGGAGGATCCCATCTTCGCCAACAAGGAACTCCTGGAGATCAATCACCTCCCCGGTGAGGGTCGGATCGTCGGCCGCGACGACGAGATCTCGGATCTGGCGGCCGCGGTCAATCCCGCGATCTTCGGACAGAGTCCGAGCAACGTCCTCATCTACGGGAAGACCGGGACCGGGAAGTCCCTGTGTGCGAAGTACGTCTCCCAGCGCCTCGTCGACACCGCCGGCGAGGAGGACGTCGAGGCGACGTTCGCCTACGTCGACTGCGCCCAGGACACCACCGAGACGCAGGCGGTCCAGACCATCGCCGACAGCGTCAACGAATGCGGAGAGACGGGGATCAAAGTCCCCGACAAGGGCCTCAGCACGTCGACTTACTACAAGCGGCTCTGGCGAATCCTCGACGCGCAGTACGAAGTCGTGTTGATCATCCTCGACGAGATTGACAAGCTCTCCGACGACGACATCCTGATGCAACTCTCTCGCGCGGGCGAGGCCGGCAAGATCGAGCAGTGCAAGCTCGGCGTGATCGGGATCAGCAACAAGATCCAGTACAAAGACCGGATGGACGAACGGGTCAAATCCAGCCTCTGCGAGCGGGAGTTCGTCTTTCCGCCCTACGACGCGAACCAGCTCCGAAACATAATGGACGCCCGGTCGGACGCCTTCCGCGACGACGTCCTCGATCCCTCGACGATCCCGCGCGCGGCGGCGTTGGCGGCGCGGGAGCACGGCGACGCCCGCAAGGCGATCGACATCCTCCGCTACGCGGGCGAGATCGCCCAGTCCGAGGGCGCCCAGACCGTCCGCGAAGAGTTCGTCACCCAGGCGCGCGAGCGCGCCGAGACCGACCGCTTCAGGGAGCTCATCCGCGGCTCGACGCCGCACTCTCGGTACGTCCTTCAGGCGCTGGCCATCCTCTCGCTGTCGAGCGAGCGGCAGGAGGGGTTCCGCACGAGTCGCGTCTACGAGGTCTACGAGAACATCTGCGACGGCCAGGGCTCCGACACGCTCTCACTGCGCCGGGTGCGCGACCTGCTCAAGGAACACGCCTTTCTCGACATCATCGAACAGTCCAAACACAGCGGCGGGAGCGCCGAGGGCAGCTACACGAAACACCAGCTGCTCGAAGATCCCGAAGTCGTCAAGGAAGTCCTGCTCGAAGACATCGACGAGTGATAGTGATTACTCTCGTTTCTTACCGCCGAACGCCGTTACCGGGGGTGGCGTTCGGCGGTAAACAGTGAGAGTAATCACTATGAGCTTCAGAAGCCCTACAATCTCGCCTTTGACTGCTCGCGGATCCGCTCGAAGGTGTCGGCCGCCCACTCTCGGAAGGCGTCGGTCCGACCGTCGACGCTCGCGACGAGGGTCCCGTCGTCGTAGGCGCCGAGGTACGCGTGGCCGTCGACGAGCATCAGTCCGAACTCCAGCGTCTCGGGCGAGACGTAGAGCGTGAACTGATCGAGCCGTTCGGCGCGTTCGAGCGCCTCCGGAAATTCGGAGGCTGAGGCGGTGAGGACGCTCTCGTCGATCACCAGGTCGATCCGGGTGTCGGAGCCGATGACCCGCGCCGCGGCCTCGTTGAACATCCGGCTCACGATCGGCGTGATCCCGAAGAACTCCTCGACCGGCTCGTCGCCGACGACCTCTCGGAACCGATTGATCGGCGCGTGGGGGTTCTGGGTGGTCGCCCGCGTGAGGGTGAGCGCGTCGAGCTCACGGCAGCTCAGGTCCGGGTCGACGCCGCTGAGGTGGACCAGGAACTCGCGGTACTCCTTCGAGACCGCAACGCACCTCTCGAAGTCCTCGTAGCCGCTCGCGACGAGTCCGCCGGCGCGCGTCAGACGATAGCCCTCGGCCGTCGAGACCTTCTCGGCCCACCCGCGGTCGACGAACGCCGAGATGGTCCGCTGGGCAGTCTCGCGTGCGCACGAGCAGCGCTCGGCCAACTCCGTCGGCGTGGCTGTCTCCGAGCGGAGCGCGAACAGCGCCTCCACCCGGAGCTCCGAGCCGGCCAGGAACGCGATGTCCTCCCGTGCGGTCATCGGTTCGGCGGCGCGACACCCTCCCGTTCGGTCACGCTCTCACACCTCGCTGGAACGTCCGATTGGTCACGGCAATCCTATCCGAGCAGGCCCAGGTCGTCGATCCGCTTTACGATCTCTTCGACCGCGGTCTCGGCGTCGTCGGTCCGCTTGCCGCCCGTGATGACTATCTTACCGGATCCGAACAGGAGGATGACGACCTCGGGCTCGTCCATCCGGTAGACGAGCCCGGGGAACTGCTCGGGCTCGTACTCGACGTCTTCGAGACCGAGCCCGATCGCGAGCGCGTTAAGGTTGAGGTTGTGACCGAGGTCCGCGCTGGAGACGATGTTCTGGACCGTGATCTCGGGGTCCTCGTCGACGGGGATCTGCAGTCCGCGGAGCTTCTCGAAGATGATGCCGAGGGCCTCGTGGACGTCGTCGATGCTCTTTGCGCCCGTGCAGACGATCTTGCCCGAGCGGAAGATGAGCGCGGCGGCCTTCGGCTCCTGGGTCCGGTAGACGAGCCCGGGGAAGTTGTCCGGATTGAAGTCGGCTCCGGGGAGATCCTCCGCGAGCGCTTCGAGGTCGAGCTCCTGGCCGATTCCGGTCGATGCGACAACGTTCTGAATCTCGATTGAATCTGCCGGCGAACTCATACTCTGTTTTTATTATCTTTGCCCTCCCTTATAAAGGCCCCCGTTATAAAGAACGGGACGGTCGGATCCTCTTTCTGATCGTGCACGAGCACGCGTGACTCGCGCACCGGATGCGGGTGGGCGAACGGTCACTCGATGTCGTCGTTCGGCCGCGGTGTTAGACGATCACACATATATCACAGGGATTTTCGGAGATCGTTCGGAATCAACGGGGTTAAGTACGACCCGCGCATCAGACGGTAATGCGAAGAACACAACGCGACTGCGGGCGGTTGAACTCCGCTCGCGCTCGCTTTCCGATCGCCGCGGACCATCGCGCCGTGGGGCGAAACGGATCCAACGGGTTTATACCCATCCGCCGTTTCGCTTGAGTCGGACACGATATGAGGATTCCACCCCTGCGGTCCGCCGTACAGATGGGATCTGATGTTAGCCTTGGTGGTTCGGTGACACCTGTCTG
>NZ_JBNTJW010000014.1:0-47187 GCF_051195055.1 Halobellus sp. EA9
CAAGCGCCTCGAAGAGGACCTCCCCGGACTCGTCCTCAGCGCGGCCAAACGAGTCGAGCTCGATCTCGCTGACTGAGATATTTAATAATACTGAGCAAAAATTAACTTTCGATCTCTGTTCACTAAAAACGAACAAAACGCGGACTGAACGCGCCGTTCGTCGGTCGATTTATCAGTCGTCAATAGAGTCGCTGCCGGAGGAAGATTCGCCTACGTCGGTCGGCGTGGTACCCGTCCAATCCTCGTGGTTCGCTGTTGCGGTCTAGTAGAAATCATCGCTCTCGGGATGGACCACCTCCGCCGCCTTACCGAGCGCGAGTGCGACCTGCGTAACCCTGAGATCCCGACGCGTCGTTCGCCACTCGCGGAGCGCCTCGCAGTTCACGTCAGCGTCCATAGTCGCCGCCTCCTCGGGTGACTCCGTGCCGAACCGCTCCTGATACAGCTGGAGCTCTTCCTGCAGCTCCGCAATGCGCTTATCAAGCGTCTCGGAATCAGTTTCCGATGAGATACGACAGGCCTCGTGGAAAGCAACGGCCTCCGACGAACACCGATACAGTGTATCAGTCTGCTCAGTGGTGACCGCCTCAACGTAGCCAAGGTCCGCGAGTCGGTTCAGGTGATTCCGCGCCATCGTGGGTGTAGTGCGGGCTCGATCAGCTATCTCATCAACCGGCTGGGCCTCATACGTTCCCTTCACCACAGTCAGAATCCTGTCGAACGGCGTTGTCTCAGTACCCCACTCGGATGCAACGCGCTCATTCGTATCCGAGAGGCTTGTTGCGGCGTCCTCCTCGGAGTCGCGCAACCGCCGGAAGTTGGCCTTGAACACCGAGCCGCAGTCATAGCAGACAACTACCGGGACCGTCGATTTCTGGGCCTCACTCAGTCGAATATACTGTTCTGGATCGTCGCAGTCTACGCTTTCGTCGAGGTCGTTCGGGTCAGCTGGAAGCCCCCACACGCCAGTATTGACTGGTCGGAGGCCGCCATCGCAGTCGTCCATCGGGCACGGCCATTCCACGTAGTCCCAGAAGGTCGTTGGGATGTCATCGTCCGTGTCGTGTCCCAGCCGGTCGAGAACGCGCCGTAGGTCACCGAGGTCGTACAGCCGTTCGCCTTGGAGTGGCGCAAGACCGAGGGCGATGCGGTCGGCGTCCGAGTGATCGTCCCCGCTGGTCATACACCGAGCACGGTCTGAAGCCGGTTAAGAGCACCCCACGCGACGAGGCTCGTGTTTAGTGAAGAATGAAGAGTGGAGCGGATGATTTGATGCTGGTCTCTGACAGAAATCGGCCGTCTCAGCGGAGAGATAGACTGGATGAATTTGTGTTCATTCTTGTGAATCGCCTCGGGGTCAAGTCCCGAGACACCCGCCTGTTCCCGCTTAGAGACAAATACCTGAAAACCAAAGAGAGCACTTCAAGCTCGCGTTCAAGCGAGGTCGGATTCCTCCCACGGCTCAAGCGGTGGGCTTCCTCCTCGTATTTCTGTGAAGGTAGAAGGAGAGAAGGTCGGTGACGACGCTGACTCCCTTATGAAGCACCAAGAGTGGTACACTAAGGATATTGCTCAGGACTTATTGAGAAGGTCAGGAGTCGGACAGTCCCCATCTGGATTATGGTAATATATTTTGAGCCACCAGAAGGGTGGTGACTTTGGAAGCCCGCTCACTCAACAGAATATCGACAATTGAACACCCACCCTCATAAGAGGGGGTCGGAGATCGCTTCGGGATATATTAAACTATATGTTGAACAGGGTGTGAGCATAGGATCAGTGCATATCTTAGACTATCTGCCAACATAGGGTTCTCAGTGGCTCGGAGGCACATCCCGCTATCTCTAGCCAAGACTTCGAGGCACCAACGAGCAAATTCGTCAGACGAAGTGAGGGTGGTAGTTGATATCTAATTCTCATATATGATGCCCGTTCAGAAACATAATAAGTGTTTCATCCGAAACAATACAAACTGATTGTTGGATGCTACAAGTGACGTATGTGGCTGTGCTGACTGGGGTGTGTGCGCTGAGTGCAACGGTCGCGTACCGAGCGACGATGAACCGGTCGGTGAAAGGAGCTCTTCCGCTGGCCGGGATGGCTGTCGCAACAATCGTATGGTCATTCGGAACGATCGGCCTTGTGCTTGCAACCACGCCACTCGCTGAGTTGCGATGGCTTCAACTCTCCTATATCGGGATGGTTGCGGCACCGATCACGTTCGTCTATCTTGCTGTCGAGTACACAACCGCTCGTAGTGTCCCGTCTGTCGTGAAAGGTGGACTGCTAACACTTGGCGGGCTATTTTTAGCACTCGTGTGGACGAACCCGCTGCATAATTTATACTGGGCCAGGATTCAGTACGACGCACCTGTCGTCGCCGACATCGCAACGACACCCGGACCAGGGTTCTGGGGTTTCGTCGTGTTCACGTACACGTTATTACTTATCGGCTCCGGGTTACTAATTCGGTATGCGCGGGCGACTCAAGACTTGTACCGGAATCAAATCATCCTAATTCTCTTGGCTGTGGCTGCGCCGTGGGCAGCGAACATCCCGCACGCCTTGCAGCTGATGACAGCAGATCTCACCCCGGTTGCATTGGCAGGCACGACCGGAGCGCTGTGGGTAGCTATGTTTCGGTACCGCTTCACAGAGGTCACACCAGTCACTCTCCGCACCGTGTTCGAGAACATCAACCACGGAATGTTCGTCTTAGATGATCGGCGGCGTATCGTCGAGTTGAACTCAGCGGGTCGAGAGTTGTTCGATATAGAAGGTAACGTGGTCGGGAGGGAGTTTGACGACGTCGTCCCGCAAGAAATCGCTGCGTTCGTCGGAATAAATCCTGTTGGGAGAGAGGTTGTTACAGTCACGTCGTCCGCAAGCGAGGAATCCCGGTACTACAGTGTCGAGGTGACACAATTGGCGGAGATACCAATGCAAGGAGGCGGGCTGATCATCGCCGTGTCAGACGTGACAGTCCGTGAGCGACAACGAGAACGCCTCGAACAGCAAAATGAGCGGTTAGACCAGTTCGCCTCAGTTATTTCGCACGATCTGCGGAATCCCCTGAACTCGGCGGACGGGTATTTGGAACTGGTGAGAGACAACTATGAGAGCCCACACATCGAGAAAGTCGCGTCCGCACACGACCGAATGGAAGAATTGATCGATGAGTTACTAACCCTGGCCAGAGCTGGCAAAGAGATAACCGAGCTTGAAGCCGTGTCCGTCGACGAGGTCGCTCGAATGTGCTGGAATACAGTCAAGACTCCCGAAGCAGAACTCACATTCGACACAGATCAGGTAATCAAAGCTGATCAAAGCCAGTTTCAGCAACTCGTTGTGAACGCGTTCCGGAACGCGATAGAGCACGGAGGATCTGACGTTTCCGTTAAAATCGGTGATCTCCCCAATCAGACCGGGCTGTTCATCGAAGACGACGGACCAGGGATCCCACAGGCAGAACGTGAGCAAGTCTTCGAGCCAGGGTTCTCGACAACCACCGACGGGACTGGACTTGGAATGGCGATCATCCACGACGTCGCTGACGCTCACGATTGGGAAGTGATTGTCACAGATAGCGCGACTGGCGGGACACGCCTGGAAATTCGCGGCGTGGATTCGGTCACCGCAAGTTGACGCTGAACTGGTCGTAAGTGGGCGGCCGGGACTTCCAAGTCGGGGTCCACCCACCCCGGATTCAAACTGTATTCGTTGACAAGACCATCCCCACCCCTAATTCAGACTGTATTGACTGACAAAAAACGCCTCAACCCGGATTCAAACTGCATCTGTTGACAAGATCACCCCACCCCTCGTTCAGACTGTATTGACTGACAAAAACGCCCCACTCCGGATTCAAACTGTATTCGTTGACAAGATCACCCCACCCCTCGTTCAGACTGTATTGACTGACAAAAAGTTCGTGTCGATACAGTGAAATATATGATTATCGACGAGGCTACGTCACCCCTCGTTCAGACTGTATCAGCTGACAAGTTACCTCGTCAGCGAAGAGTTACTGGGGTCACGAGATTGTGTCGAGAGTTTTCTGGGTGTCATCAGTACTGACTGCTGCGAGATCTTCAAGCGCATCCAGCGACGGGAGGATAGTTAAGCTTGAGTCGCGCCGAACAGCTTTCACGATGTGCTTCGGATCGGTGACGAGTCTATGGAGGAGGTAACTGCCTTGCGAGCGTCCGCCACCGGTTTTAGTGGATTCGATTACGCCGAGGAACGCTTGTTCTTTGAGTTGCTTGTAAAGACCGTTCTCGGTCACCGGGTCGTACCCGGCTAACTCGCACATTTGTTCGTACCGTTCGTAGATTTCACGGGTCGTGTACTGATCTTTCGACCCAGTAATGACGTGACTGGCCAACGCGTACAAAGCGAGTTTCGCGTGGACCGTGCCGCCGCTGGTGAGTTCTTCGATCCGGTTGATTTCGGCGACGTTCTGCGCGCGGTGAATGTGGTCATCTGTGATCTTCGAGTCACCGTTCCGCCGCGCTAACTCACCGGCCTCTTTCAGAATATCAATAGCTTTCCGGGCATCACCGTGTTTTTTCGCCGCTAACGCGGCGCACAACTCGATTGTTCCGGATGCTAACACGCCAGGCTGGAACGCGTCGCTCCGGTTCCGCATTATTTCCTGGAGTTGCGTCGCGTCGTACGGATGGAAGAACAACTCACGATGCCCAAAACTAGAATCAATCCGTTCGTCCAGCTTCTCTTTGTATTGGATTTTGTTACTAATCCCGATGATCCCGATGTAACACTCAGTTTTTTGCGCTTCACGGGCTCTTGAGAGCTGCATCAGTAGATTCGGGTTGTCGAGCTTATCGATCTCGTCGAGGATTACAATAACCGCATCGAGATGTGCATCGAGAATCCGCCAAATATGCTGGTAGTATTCCATCGTCCCAACGCCGCGGGTCGGAATGTGCTGTTCGTACGACGTTTGCCGTTTGAGTGTGATAGCGATTTGCCGCGTGGCACGGGTTTCAGTATCCGCTTCAGAACAGTCAATATAGACAACGTCACACGAAACGCCGTTGGATTCTGCAGCGGTTTGTGCACGTGAGGCAACGTGCCGTGATACGAGGCTCTTCCCTGTCCCGGTTTTCCCGTATATCATCACGTTATTTGGGGGATCTCCGCGGACAATCGCCCCGGTTTCTTCAGCGACGGATTCGATCTCGTTGTCACGACCGACGATCCGGTCTTCGTCCGGTACGTGCCCGACGTGAAGGAGTTCTTTCCGCGTGAAAATCGGGTCTTGGTCTGCGAATAACGGATCAGTCGCGGTGTCCTCCCCCTCCTGGCCCATATCCATCCAGTAACACTCACTCGTAATAAGGTTACGGGGGCTCAATCAGAGTGAAAACGAATCCAGAAACCCTGGTAGCACTGGCTACTCCCCCACCCCTCGTTCAGAGTGAAAACCTATTCTCCCCCTGCATAGTTGTACTTTTAGGGCAGCAACGACGGGAACCGACCTTTCAAACTAGCTGTTTTTATATATACTAAATCGGCAATCTAGTCTTAATTCAGGCTTTACTAACGCTAAAACCCGTAGTTATCACTCTGAATAAGGGGTGTTATCGAAGTTTAGAGTCCTCCGTAGATATCCCTTTTCACTCTGAACGAGGGGTGGGGGAGATGCTAGTTCTCTCGTCTCGATTCTTTTTCTCTCACTACTAACCAACACAGGACGAGTGTTGGTTAAACTGAGTTGAGATCGTACCCCCATTCACGGAGGACTTCTGCAACAAGCTCGGGGTTACGTTGAGCGACGACCATTGCGGCCTCACGGTAATCCGACTTGTAGACATTCTCCCCGAGCGAATCTTCTAGTGTGTCTTGTAATTCACTTTCTTTTTCAATAACGTCTGCACGGAGGAAGAACGGGACTTGCTCTCGCCCCTCGTTCACTTTCTCACGACGTTGTTTGTACGGAATCGATTGCATCGTCGGCCGATCGGTCGAATCCGTTTTCGTTCCCTCACCACTCCTGTCCATCTCGCCGTCACCGTGGTCCGAGCTAGATTCACGCTGGGACTCGCTCCCCACGTCGTCATCATTTCCTTCCGTGGGTTCAGCTGAGACCACGTCCTCTTTTTCATCAGAACCATCTGACTCATCTAACCCGGCGTCCCGAGACCCGGATTTAAGCCCCATTACGCGGTCACCTCCGCTGGTTCTAGCCCAACCTCGTGTTCTAAGTGACGAGCCAGCTCATCAAACTGATCGAGCGTATCCAACTCATACTCCCGTTTCCGATCACGGTGCTTCTCAACGTACGCGTACGGGCTACACTGTTGCTTCCAGCAGCCTTCCATCAGCGAACTCCGCTCACCGATGACGACCGGGACCGGGAACCCCTGATCACGCAGCCCGCCGAGGACCTCGCGTTGATCCCGCGTGTTCTTGTAGCCGAGTGGGACAATAGCCAACACACCAACATCCACCCCTATGTTTGCCTCCAGCCCATCTACGAGGTCGTCAAGCCCATCGATCGACTCTTGGCCTTTTGCTGTCGCTTCAAACGGGATTACAACATTCCGCACCGCGACGAGTGCGTTGTAGAGAATCGGGCCTGCCTTCCCCGCAGAATCAACGATCAGCACGTCGTACTCATCGCGCACGTTCGCATCCCGCAACACTCGATGGAGCTGATGATACATACTGTACGATTCACCGAGCTTCCCCGCTTGCTGTTTCTCGTTCAATAGGAACTCGTGTAGATCTTCCAACATATTGTGTGACGGAATCAGCTCTACACCCGCTTCAACTTCGTGCGTGAGTTCGTGAAACGACCCTTTCGGCCGCCCTACCAAGTGACGCACCAAGTTATCTATATCCGGGTCACCCCGGTCATACTCCGGTCCAAACAAATACGTGAGACTCCCATTCTGCGTGTCCATATCAATCGCCAACACATCGTGCCCGGCCCGAGCGTGACTTACTGCCAGCGTCGCAGCCGTCGTCGTTTTCCCAACGCCGCCAGCCTCTGACACCGGTGCATACGTTAGCATATATGTCATAGTCCGATGCTATGAATATAAATCTAAGTCAGACACCCTGACTATTCACTATAGGTATTCTACCCACTTATTAATTATAGCTATTTTGTACAGCTATACCGATCAACTATATTTCATAGCTATAATCATTGGCTATATCCGATTTTGGGGCCGCTGAGGTCACGTGCCCGTCGCTAGCCGGCCGCTAGGGAATACGCTCTTCATCGTACAACTTACGGAGCACGTATACCGCGTGAGGGGTGGTGGCATAGCTCCCTCAAGCGACTCTGAACTGCCGAGCGGGTGTTCCTGTTCGGGTCTCCGGCCCAGCAACCCACCCCCTTCGCCGTTGCGGTCGTCCGGGCGGTGTTCGTTGAGACCGTCGTGGGTGGGTTGTTGGTGCGTTCGTGCTCTGAGCAATACTGGGGCGCTGTCACACGGGGGCGACGACATCGTGGGATGAGTAGGGATAACATCTATACTGTCACGGTTTCTTGATTTCACTAAGATAGATTATGGGTGAGTACCCCGATGACGAGGTCCTGAGTCTCTACGAGCTTGTCCGAGATGGCGAAGTCACTAAGCTCATTCGCTACTTGGAACACTCGGAGAATCCAGAAACCAGAGGAAATGCGGCGGAAGCACTCGGTGACTTGGCAGAGCGGTCCGAGGGCAGCACGCAAACCCGAATTATCGACGCGCTCGTTACCGCTGTGCTTGAAGACGACCACCAGGCGGTCCGTACACGGGCGATCAGTTCACTGGACCGACACGGTCGGGAGGCAATCGACCAACTGATCAGCGAAATCGACGAGTTTGACGCTGAGCAGACACCGGACTGGCTAACGCGGAAGAAGCTCGTGGAGTGGCTGCAGTCTGACGCCGTCGAATTTCAGTTGGTCGCCGCCTCAGCCCTCGGCCGTATCGGTGACGAACACGCGGTCCCGTACCTGGTTGATGCATTCGACCATTTGGATCCGCGGGTCCGTGCGCGGGCGATCACTGCGTGCGGACATATCGGCGACCGACGAGCGATCGACCCGATTGCGGCTCGACTCACCGACAGCGAGCGGATCGTCCAGCGGGCGGCGGCGGATACACTGGCGATGATCGGGACAACTGCAGCCATTGAGCGACTGATTCCAGCCGCTCGAGCGGACGACAAACAGGTCCGGGCAATCGCCGTTTCTGAACTCGGCCAACTCAAAAACGCAAAACCGCTCGACGCTCTCGGTGCGGCACTCACAGATGACTCGGCGGAGGTCCGACAGGCGGCTCTGCTGTCGGTGATCGAACTGTTGATCGCAGATACGGCTGCAGACGACGACATCCGGCAGTCTGTGACGCGTCAGGTGACCACGATCGACGATACCGAACTGACCCAGCGGCTTTTGGAGATCTATTCCGACACGACACGGATGGCGGTCAAGCGCACCGTTATCTGGATCTTGGGACGTGGAATTTCACCCGAGGCCGACAATATCGACACGGTTCACAGTATCTTACTGGATGTCCTCGATGTCGAACCGCTCGCCGACAAGGCTGAAGCGAGTCTCGCCGAACTGGAAAGTACGACGCTGGAGGACCGACTTCTCACGTTCGTTCAGCGACAAACCCCCTCACCGGAGGCGAAACGACGCGCCGAAGCACTGCTTGATCGGATCGACACGGAACGAGTCGACGAGAACGTCCGGACGTCCGTCGAATATACCTACGTTCAGGATCCCGCAGACTACACCCGACAGAAACGACACGAGAACGACTGATCCGCGGGTCGGTACACCTTACCTGGGTGACTCGAATACTAACCCCGATGCCTCAACTTGGATATCGAAGAGCTGTTCGAGCAAATTCATTACTGATTCCGACTGTGCGGCCGGATTAACATAATAGTGTGTGAGGACGTTCGACCGCTCACATCGTGACGTAAACCCTTGGAGGAATCGCAGCGCATCCTGTACGTCGAACTTCGTGACGATCTCCGAGAGGATATCGAACTCCAGGGAGATCTTGCCCGCTGATTCGTGTTCGCTGAGCACGCGCGAGACGGTCTCACCCAGGTTATCAAGGCCGAGGCGCTTGTTTAGATGGACGACCTCCAACGGGAGTGATTCGAGATTGATGCCCTCCACGTCCGAGAGTGGTTGTGATTTCGTCGTGATGATGATCGTTGAGGCTGGCCACTCAGTGAACTCATTTCGAATGAGTTCGACCCGCTTTTGGGGCTCGTTTGTGATGAAGATATACACTTTCGCTGGCGTGAGCAGGTGGATTCGGGCACCGTTGGCTCCCGTACTCTCAAGAGGCGCTTTGATCAAGATACTCCCCGTTCTGTCGATATCGTCAGCGAGGTGGACACCGGATTGGAGTTGGGGTTCGGCGTGGTCAAACAGGTGGGTTTTGAATTCGACGACCGCCTCCTCTCGTTCGTGCTTGTCCCCCTCTGCCGAGCAGTATGGACACGACCACCTGTAACTGAAATCCTGTTGTCTGATATTGTCTTTAGTGTGGGTGAATAGATGGGCTTTCACTGATCCGGCCGCTTGCTCCCGGCCGGCTGCCCATAAGGAGAACCCACAGTGTCGACACCGCCAGCGATAGACCATACGCGGTTGTCCAACTGCGTTGATATAAGGGATTTGACTTCTGTATATAATTGTTGACATTTCCCACGGCTGAACAATAGTTGCTGAATCACGTACAATAGCGGTGCGACGATGGAACGGGCGCGAATTAGAATTCCGTACACCAAGTGCACGCAGTTTAGAGACAGTAAGAGAATCAACCGAGGCTGTCCCCTTTCCCACTTCAGCAACTACTGTTTAGGCGCGGGAGGAGGTCAATATGTATACGAGAGCGTACTGTACGTCTCTCTATGGCAGCTGAAGAAACGCCCCAGGAAACGAAAGTCAGCGACCGGGGTATGGTCACGATCCCGGCTGATCTCCGCCAACGGCTCGACATCGAGCCGGGCGACAAGCTCCGGTGGAAGACAGACGAAGAGGGGAATCTCTCGGTTGAGGTCGTCAAACAGCGCTACGGCGCGTTCGACGACTTTGAACCGGTTTCGATGGGTGGCGGCGGGTCGGAAACCCACGATCTCGCCGGACACGAGGATGACTTCGCGTTCTCGGAAAACTACTGATGGCGGTTGCAGTCGTCGATACAGGCGTTTTGATCGGGATGGCCGACATCGATGATGAACACCACGACGTTGCTATGGAGATCGTCCGAGGGATGGACCACGGAGAGCTCCCGACCGGACGAGTGACGAACTACATCGTCCTTGAAGCCCTCAACTGGATACACGACCGCAAACGCCACCAAAAGGCTGTAGAGACGTATGAACGGTTAAACCAATCTGCCGGGTTCGAGATACTGAACGCACCCCAGAAAGATTTCCCCAGCGCTGTCGAACTCTTCGAGACCTACGAGGGCCTGTCGTTCGGGGATGCGACAATCGCCGCGTATATGCGCCGTACCGGTGTCGAGTATCTCTACTCGTTTGATGACGACTTCGATAGTCTCGATTGGATCACGCGGCTGGATACCGCTGATGAAGAACTAACGGTTAGCAGACCTCAATCTCGAATAGGTGGGTGAAAATTACATATAGCGATATATGATTTATTTATCTACCTATCCCGGAGTTAGGCTCTCAGAGCACTATATACGGACCTGCTGGCCTGAGAAAGCTCAGAATTCGTCTATATCTATTACTACTGCTTACCTCAGTAATCACGAGTAAGTTTTTCAGAGAGCTCCCCGTACCCCCGAACGAACCAGATCAGAAACGATGCGCGAACCATACCTCTGCCGATGAGTGGACGTCGGAGCGCCGACACGCCGATCCACGACACCTTCCAGAAATTCCTCACGGACAAGGGGAAAGGCGACGGCGGTGAGAGTGGAAACTACCGACGCAACGCTGAGCGCGAACTCGACCGCTTTCACAGCTGGGCGCTGGGGAACACTGCCGACCCTTCGAACGCAGATCCACCGAGTTCCTGGAAGGGGATCGTCGAGAATGACCCTGTCACCTTTGCCGATCTGGACGCGACCGTCTTCGGCGACTATGCTCGTTACCTGCGCGGGTCGGGATTCTCGCACTCGACGACTCAGACCTACTACGCGTATGTGGCCTCGTGGTGCGGGTGGGCCCACGGGCAAGGGTATATCTCACGGCACTACGCCCGGGAATCAGACGCCGAAGACCCACTTCCAGAGGGCACAGACCGCCGACCTGGCGATCAACAAGCGTGGGATAGTGCTGATCGAGATCTGCTCACTCGCTTCGTCGACGAACAAGCCAGCGCCGCCATCGACACCTTCGGCGACATCGAGGTGCCTTACGACGAGTTCGAGGATCCTGATAGCGAGCTGTGGCAACAGAAAGTCGCTGCTCGCTTCGAGGCGATCAAACGCTGTCGTGAGCGTGCGCTCGCGTATTTACTCGCCTACACGGGATTACGCGCGGCGGAATTTCTCCGAGATCCGAACGACGATCGCGCGGGTCGTGACGGTCTGCGTTGGGAGGACGTCTCTTTCACGGACCACAGCGCCACTGTCTACCGAAAAAACCAGCAATGGAAGGAAGCCTCGCTCCCCGAACCCGTAATCGGGCCTCTCCGGCGTTACAAGCAGCTGCTCGGCCCGCCAACGGACTGGCCAGTGTTCACGACGCTGCACCGACCGACGCTTTCACGGCACGTGCAAAAGGCGCTCACGGACGCCAGCCTCAGCGCCGACGAGATCGAGGCAGTACGCGATACGTGGTCAGATCTGCTGGCCGCCGCCGAGTATGATCTTGATGCCCCGCCGGCGTTGACGACTGATGGAGCTCGGCGAATGTTGAAACGGCTTACCGACCAGGCGGGAATCGACGTCGACGACGACCGCCACAACTACCTTGCACCTCACGGTGGCCGTCGGGGGATGGGCGAGGTCCTCGTCCGAGAGTTCGGATACGCGGCCGCGGCGCGGTTCCTCGATAATTCGGAAGAACAGGTGCGCCAGGCATACCAACATATCGAAGCCGCCGAGCGGGCAGACATGGCGACTGAGGCGCTTTCACACACTGATCAGCGGGTTGGGAAGAAGTGAGCCCGCGGTGGAATGGGGTATTGGCTGCCACCGACAATATAAATACTATTGACTTGTCATATTGATAGCCAACTGTTTGTTAATCGATTGTGACTACTGGTCCTGTTATCGTAATGCGGTCTGCGAGGTCGTCGACGGCCGATTCGAACTCGCTTCTATCAGAGTCGTAGAGTGAACGGTTTTCGACGGCTGCAACTCCGAGTGGCGTGATTCTATATAACCCGGAGTTTGGATTTACCCCAACTTTTGAGACTAATCGATGATCGCAGAGATGGGGTAACCGTGTATTCACGTATGCGCGTTTCTTACTGATTTGATGAGCGATGTTCGGTGCTGTATTCCGTTTACCATCGGAAAGCGCCTCCAAAATCAAGAAATCAGTTGGTTGCGTGAGTCGCATCAACTTAGACACAATTTCTCATAGTAGTACTTAGTTGGTATGACTCTGTCGACCGATCAATATACTACTTGACACGACCTGGGTCTGTCTCGGTTCCAGTCTCCGGGTCGGGGTGTGGGTCTCTGAGGAGGTCAGCGACACCTGGGTATCCGTGGGACGCCCAGAGACTGATCCCTGCAACTGTGGTGATGGAACCGGCGAGCATCAGTGGTGTTGGGTCCAAGGCGGTAAGAAACGAGAGGAAACTCTCGGTGTGCGGTTCCGGAACCGGTGTGACTGGCCACAGGAGGTACCCTAACGCGAGCCAGTCTCCATTAAGAACTGGGCCGACTGCGTCACCGAACAGGTGCGAGGCGTAACCGAGTCCGAACGCGACCGTCAATTGTCGTTGGTCTGCGTATGAGAATTTGATCCACAAGACGGTGAGCACGACGACGAGCGTGATAGCTGAGTGGGCGAGGCTTCGCCCATACGGCAGTACTGGTAGCGTCCACGTCAACGGCTTGTCGATCAGATCCGGAATCTGCGTGCCGAACCCTGCAGCGAGCACTGCGAAGCCAACCGGGTGGTGTCCGTACCGCCGTCGGGTGTACAGCGCATAGAGGATATACCCGGTGGCTGCGTGGGCCCACGGAAGCATTCAAAACTCTCACAGGACTCTCTCATCAATAATGTGCTGGTTCACGGTCGGCAGCTTCCGCAATCGTGTCGCCTCGGTAGAGATTCTTCACGAACCCGAGACGCCGAATCCTGTGTTCGTCTTCGGCGTCGCGGAGAAGCTTGTGGCCGTCACCCACTCCGATACCTACGTCATCGGCGATGCTCACACAAACACGTGCGAGAACTGCCACAGCTTCCTTCGGCAGTGGCTGGCGAAGTTCCGTGGCGTCTCGAAGCATCACCTATAGAAGTATCTCAACTTCCTTGCCCTGAAACTCAACTCACTATGGGGCTGGTTCGAGAAACTGTTATGTTACGATGTGTCGGGATGAGCGTTCCAGAGAAGGGTGTTATCAATTTGTGACCTCCTCCACGGCCGCGTCGGAACACTCGTCACTCACGGGAAGGCGGGGGTATGCGCTCGTATCTCTATCACTCGATTCTTGAGTAGGAAGCTCTTACCGCGGAGGTGTTGGAGACCCGAACTTTGACATAGTGGGGGGTTTATGGTAGCCGTATGATAAGACGCGGTCACCACCGGATCACCGTATTGCTGGTGACACTCTTCGTAGTACTAGGCAGTCTACCACTCGGAGCCGTCGGGATGGCCGCGGCCCAGGAAACAACCACTTCTGGGGGAGACTCTGCTCCGCTCGAAAACCCAACACAGACCCTGAGTGATGACTCACTGTTCAAAGGAACCGAAGATGGACAAGTCGTCGTCTGGAAGCGCGCATTCCTCCCCTTACGAAGCAACGACACAGACGCAGCAACGAAAGTCCCGCTGCCGAATATTCTCGAACTGCAGACGCTGGGAGAAGGCAAACAATTTTCTGACAAGGACGATGGGGTTGGTGGTGCCCCTCTAGTTACGACCTTCGACAGCGAGCGAAATCCGGCTGGCGTTCACAACACCGGAAATATTAGGATTTCGTATGATGCCGCCCGAAGCGGCGTGAGCGACACGATCGCCGGCGAAGACAACGTGGATTTCATCGCCGCTCGACTAACGGGGAGCGGCAACGGGTTCCCCGAAGATTACGGTGACGCCGTGACCCTGTTCGGCAGTATCGACGCTGCAAACGAGAACGCGACGTTCGAAGTAATCGCTAATAACGTCTCGCTGGACGGGGGTACGTTCAATCAATCATATAATTTCGACGAACCGGGGCAGTACGTCGTGTACGCCGTTGCGAACAACGGGACACAAGACGGGTTCCAAATCGGCGGGGACGGAAACATCACAAGTGTCGACGGAACAGTCGCGCTCGTCGGCGCTGATATGGTGTCCGTCCAGCAAGGACCAGCGACAGTAACCCCACCGAGTACCCCGACCGCCGGCGAGAACCTGACCTTCCAAATTGACACGTCAGGATCGTACGACGCGAGCCAAGACGGCCAGATGACGCACGTTGTCGCGGTGTACAAGAAAGACACGTTCGAGAACTCCCGGTTCTATCTCGTCGTCAACGAAAGCGAACTCGGCCCGCAGTTCGATTTGAATGAAGACAGCCAAATCGAGCACACGATCGTGAACGCAGCGGGCGTCGCTGATGTTGAGGATGGCATCACGATCAACGGTGTCGAACTATCCAACGGACGCGTCACGAGATCCGTCGGACTGCCAGCTATTATCGATCGTCTGGCCGAAGACTTAGAAACGACATCCCCGGCGACTGATCCTTTGAACGCGAGTGATTCGACAACGATCAACGCATCAGTCACCGGCGTGACAAATGAAGACAGAAGCGCGACCGTTACCGTTGAAACACAATCCGGGTTCGAAAATGGGACGTATCAGTACATCGTCCTCTCCAAGCCAGCGAACAACGCATCCTCAATCAGCACGAACACCGGGACCATTGACTTAGCCGAACAGACAGGCGCGGAAATTACTGGGGTCTCGGTAAACGATTCAGTAATCACACCTGGCGAATCGGTCACGGTAGACGTAAGGGTGAATAACCCGACTGACCGTACGATCGAGGAAGGACTAACGCTCAAAAGCGCAAACGAAACAGAAGATAGTGGAAGTCTTACGCTTGACCCAGGAGAGCAAGGGCTCCTACAGCTTCAAGCGTCATTTGAGAATACAGGTACGAAGACACTCACCGTTACGGGGGATACAGCCGCTTCAAAAACGACCAGTGTCGATGTCCGTGAACCAACCGAATTCTCCTTTACGATCTCAGACCAAACCGCGGCAGTCGGTCAGGAACTGTTCGTAAACGTCAACGTCACGAACAACCGGCGGAGTACGCGGACGATCGAAGTGAACATCACCGGGCTGCCCGATGACTTCGACAATACGGAGAATGTCACTGTCAGTGGTGAGTCGTATGATGACAGTGTAAGCTTCGGGCCGTTTAGTTACGATAGTGAAGGGACGAGGTCGGTCACTCTTGGGGGACAGACAAAAGAAATTGATGTTGCACCCAAAACAGTGGCACTGGACCTCCGCATTCGTCCACGTGAGGTGGCGCCCGGTGACAACGTGACGTTCACCGTCAGGCGTCAGGACACGGGAGCTAAAGTAGATGCAACGCTGCAAGTCGATTCAGATACGATCAGCCTCAATCAACCGGGAACCTACAACTTCAGCGGTCAACAAGCCGGAACGTACACAGTCACAGCCACAAAGAGCGACACAGACGCGGTTAGCTTTGAGAACGATACTGAACAGTTCACGGTGCTAAAACCGGCGAACGTGTCGCTTGCGAGTGCGTCTACACCGTTCGACAGCGTAATCACAAGCCAAGAGGTGGTCGCGTACACGACGATCGAAAATACAGGAGGGGTTGACAGCACCGAGACTGTTCGACTGCTGGCAAATGATTCGGACGGCAGTCCAGTCGTGGTCGCCAATCGGACCGTTACGGTCTCGGGTGGCGGTTCGAGATCGGTGACACTTGCCGGAACGATCCAAGGAATTGACCCCGTGCTGCCGGAAATACGGTCTCTCACAGTTCAGCGCGCCAACAGTACGGACAATATCACGCTCGGCACGGTGGAAGTGCAGCCGGCGTTACAGATTACAGAAATCTCGCCGGAAGCACGTCTTGTCAACACCAATGAGCCGATCAACATCACTATCGGCATAACTAACACCGGGTCTCAGGAGTTGAGTGACGCTTATGACAGTGACAGCATCCAGTTGATACTGAGAAACGGAAGTACGAACCAAAGCACTGGGTCTAAAACCTTCTCACCAAGCCCGGGTGAAACAGAACGTAAGACGTTCAATTTCACTGGACTTGGAGACACAGGCTTGTATGATCTCGAGATTGACAGAGAAACCGCTCTCGACGAGAACCGAACGAACGTCATCAACGTCACGAACACCCCGGTCTATAACGTCAACCTAGCAGCCAATAATACGACGGTAACAGCCGGAGATGCAGTTCAATTCACTGCTACTGCACCGGGCGAGACCGGTGACTTGGAAGCGACACTGGAAATTACGGCGCCGGATGGGCAAGTTACCACCGTAGACACGACAAACGGACAGGCAACTTACACGTTCGATACGGCAGGAACTTACAATGTCACGACAACAAACCACGACCTGACGGGAGTTACGGACGCGATCGCTGATCCCGGTCGAGTCCGAATCAACGTGCAGGAACCTGGTGACATCCAGATACTGGATGCGTCGGTATTGACGTCAGAGGTGGGCCGCACCGAAGATGCGGTCGTGGAAGTCCTCGCGGCGAACACCGGCGAAACCCCGGCGACAGAAAACATATCGATTATCGGCCGGGAAAACCCCGGTGCGAATCAAACCGTGGATCTCGACGGCGGCGAGCGACAGACTTACCAGCTAAACACCAGCTTCACGACGACCGGGTCTCGAACACTTGAGGTCACAGAAGCGTCTGGAGATCCGGTGACAGCTGGGACAGTGCAGGTGACGTCGGCGCTGCAAGTTGTCGATATCACCGTTACTGATCGGTCGCCCAAAGTCGGTAGCAGTGTTACGGTCAATGCGACTGTCGAAAACACGGGGACGGTGCAATTGAACTATACCGATAGTATCACACGGATACTGAATCTCAGCATCGGTGGCTCCGGGACGTCGATAGCCCGCAGCACGTCCGCATTCGGTGACAATCAAAAGTTCAACTACACTGCAGGTGAGCAGCATACGATCTCGTTCGGTTCGTTCACGTTCAACGACCCGGGGACTCGGACGGTCGCTGTCGACGATACTGATGGCGGCGAGATCATCGTGACCCGTCGGCGTGCTGATCTTAACCTCGACGTGCGAGGTACCCTGACTATCGGCGAGCCAGTGACGTTCAACGTCACGACGGCCTCCGGCGAGCCTGTCGATGCGATAGTTCGATTCCCAGACCGGCCTGCGTTGACCGTCGAAAACGGAGAGGAGACGACAACCTTCGATTCGTCCCTGATTGGAACCGTCACGGCTGTGAAAGAACCGAACACGACGACGTACTTCACGCGGGACAGTGAGTTCGTCCAAATCACTGAACCGGCAGACCTCGTCGTTTCGAGCGCGACCGTTAACACGAGTCGAGCATTCGCCGGGCAGTCAGTTGCGGTTAACGCGACCATCGTGAACGTTGGTGGCAGTAGCGGGAACGCGACATTCTCTCTCAACGATACTGATACTGGTGAAACGTTAGCGACCATTGAGACGAGCACGCTAGCCCCCGGTGAACGGAAGACGATCACCTTCACACCAGAACTGAATGTAACTGGCGTCCGCATCCTCTCGGTGAATGGCACCGAAGCCGGGACGGTGTTTGTCGCCGACGCAGTTGCGATCACCGATACGAACGTACCCAGTGCGGTCAACGCGTCCGATCAGTTCTCCGTGGACGTGACGGTAACAGACCGTGTCTCGGATGGGGAAGCCGGGGAGAAGAACGTAACCGTCAGCGTAGAGGATCAGGAGCCAAAGTCACAGAAAATCCCCGTTGACGGGAATACAACAACGAAGAGCTTCACGTTCAATATCACAGAGACCGGCACGTACGACGTCACGTACGAAACCGATGACACGCAGACGCCGGTGCAGCTCGGTACAGTGACTGTGTCGGACACCACGGTGAGTCTGAATCTGACGACGTCACCATCGCCGGCTGAGGTCAAGATCGGGAATACGGTAACGTTCAACGTGACGCGCAGCGACGGCGGCCCCGCGGACGCGACAGTAACAGTGGCTGGGCAGACCCTCAACACGGGATCGAACGGTGAAGTGCAGACGACGATTCCGGTCTCGGGGAACTTCACGGCAACAGCCACTAAGACGGGGACGACCGCGACCGCGTTCAAGAAGGACTCTGAACCGGTGAACGTCACGGACCCGATTAACGTCACGCTGACGAACGCCTTCGGGAACGTGACAGCTCACCCGGCGACGGGCGATGCGCGGCCAATCACCGCCTCGCAGTCACGGACAGTGACTATCAACAACACGGGTGGGCGCGCGATCGCGCTGAGTAGCTTCGGATTCACGGGGCTTGACGCTGACCAGTACTCGATCACATCGAGTCTGCCGGCATCGGTGCCGGCAGGTGGTGAAGAGACAGTAACCGTGACTTTCGAGCCGACGGTCAGGGATTCAACGAGTGCAACCCTGCGATTCAGAACCGATACCCCCGGGACCCCGGTCCGGACGGTTGATCTCGGTGGGAAAGGCGTGGCGCCAGACGTAACAGTAAAACCGACGGCGATCTCCTTCGGAACCTCCCTGCAAGAAGGGGACCTCCCGGTGAACAAGACGGTGAACGTCACGAACAACGGAAACGATCCGCTGGAAGTGACACCGCAGAGCGTTGAAGATGCCTTCACCGTGAACAAGACCGGGACGACAATAGTCCAACCCGGAGAGAGTGAACTATACAAAGTCACGTTCGAGCCGGCGACAAGTGCGCTCCCGGCGAGCTTCGGGGACGTATTGCAGCTACGGACAAACGACACGTTCGAGCGGACTGTCGGCATTAGCCTCGCCGGGACGGTCAGTCAAGGTGAACTGCGGCTCAGCGCAACGAACGTGGACGTTGGCGAGTTAGCTGTCGATAACACTACCACCGTGGACGTCGTCCTCACAAACACCGGGACGAAATCGATCACGGTGAATGCGACGTACAACAGCTCGACGAACGGCCTGCACTTTGACGCCCCGAGCAACAAGACAGAAGTTGCTACTCTGGCACCTGGTGCCCAGACGCTGGTCACGGTCGAAGTGAACCAGACACAGACCGCTGCCTCCTCGTCAGCGAACCTGACGTTCGTCCCTGATGGCGGCGCTGACAATCAGACGCTAACAGTCAGTGCGACGCCGACCGCTCCCGGGCTGAGCGTCACCCCGTCGTTAGGGGGCTCGCCTGACCTCTTCTTCGGTGGGGTTCCGACCGCAGGCACGTCCACAGAGTTCGTCACGGTGACGAACAAGGGCGACGCGCCTCTCCGACTCACCAACATCGGGATCTCAGGTCCTCTCGGAACGCCGTATTCGCCGACCATCTCGTCACTAGTCGTTGACGCTGGTAATCGTCGGGGGATCCCGGTGCAGTTCAACCCGCAGACAAAGGGTCCCAAGAACCGTTCCAACCTGACCTTCGAATGGAACGACCCGTCTGTGTCCGGTACCACGACGAAAACCGTGGAACTCGACGGTGACGGGATCGAGACGAACTTAGTCGGAAACAACTCAGAGGTAGCGTTCGGAACGACCGGCGTTAATTCGACCGTTAATCGAACCATCTCGCTGACGAACGATGGAAACACTCGTCTCAACATCAACCAGGTGAGTGTGAGCGGAACTGACGATAGTCAGTTCAACGTGAGTGGAGTCCCGAGCTCGCTGCAAGCAGACGCCAACACCACGATCTCAGTGCAGTACACGCCGAGTGCGGCAGCCAGCCACACAGCCACACTCTCAATCGATGCCACCAATAACCAAGGTGGAACGAGTAGCTTCACCGCAGCATTACAAGGTGACGCTGTCCCGCCGAACATTCGCGTGACCGATCGGTCGCTGGCGTTCGGCTACGTCAACAATCAAACTGACGCTACCACAACCGCGAGCACAACCATCGAGAACACCGGGCTCGCCTCGACGACCCTGAACATCACAAACGTGACGATCAGCGGTAATGATGCCTTCACCCTCAGCAGTACGCCCGGAGGAGCTGGGGAAGACGCAGTCGTCGAGTTCAATCCGGATACGAGTGACAGCGGCACAGTCACAGCCACGCTGACGATTGAATCGAACGATCCGGATGATCCGTCAGTTGACGTCTCCCTTGTCGGGACGGCAACCGCGCCGGACGCAACCGTGAACCGTTCGACGGTCACCTTCGGCGACGTCAGAACCGGAACGACGTCAGCCACCGAGACCGTCCAGATCACGAACGAGGGCGGTGCACCGGTGAACGTGACGAGTACGTCACTGGATAGCGCCGCTCAGTTCAACCTCACTGGCTTCACAGGGACGCTAGTGCCCGGTGAAACCGCAACGGTTTCGGTGCGGGCGACGCCGACGAGCACTGGCACGCTCACCACAACGCTGAATATCACGACCAACAGGACCGATGATGTCGATCCGGTGACGCTTGAGGCTAGCGGAGTGGCTCCGTCGGTCACAATAGCGAGCGATCTCTCCGGAGACTTCGGAGAAGTCGGCACGAGTAGCTCAGCGACCCAAACAATCACCATACAGAACGACGGGGAAGCAACGCTCGTTCTGGATAACATCTCCGCATCCGGGGATGCGTTCCAGATCCTCGGCGGGCAGCAAACCCAGAGCATCGGAGCCGGGGAATCCACGACGCTTGGCGTCGTGTTCAGCCCGACTGCGGTAGAATCATTCAGCGGGACCTTATCGTTCGACACGAACGATGCTGGACAGGGAACGATCACCCGCTCACTCACTGGTGACGGCGCTACAGCAACCGCAAGCATCTCCCAGTCCACCGTTGATTTCGCCGCAGTGGAGGTCGACACGACAGAAGAGCAAGAACTGACGCTCACGAACGACGGGAACGCCCAGTTGAACGTGACGCAGGTCACTATCAGCGGTGGAGATTCGTCCGCATTCGATGTGACTGGACTCGGGACGCCGAGCCTCGCGCCAGGCGCCAGTAAAAGTTTCAACGTGAGCGCCTCACCAACCGTCGCACGGAGCCTCACAGCGCAACTCCGGATCAGCACAGGACAGAGCACCTCGGACGTGAACATTTCACTAGGCGCAACCGGTGTCGAGCCGAACGTCGAACTCTCGCGTGAACAGATCACGTTCGACCGAACGCGGATCGGTACCTCAAGCAGTGAAACTGTCGAGATCCGGAACACCGGTAACGTTCCGCTGAACGTCCGTGATATCCTCCTCGCCAGTAACTCTGGCCAGTTCTCAGTCAATACTGAGAACGCTGTCATCCCGGCGAAAGGCAGTCGGACCGTGAGCATCACGTACACACCGGCATCCAACGTTACTGCCGCGAAGCAAGGGACCCAGCGGTCTGCCACCCTCACCGTCCGCACTAACGATACGGATCAGACGAGTGTTGACGTCAGTATGACCGCGCGGAGTAAAACGCCGGATCTGGAGATCGCCAACGTCGTCCGGTTCGGAACGCTCCGTGTCGGGCAATCCACCTCCCAGACGCTCGAAGTGACGAACCAACCGAGTGCGACGGCCGACATTAGCTTGGATTCGCTGACGCTCCTCGGGCCGAACGCAAACGAGTTCAGCGTCACTACCCTTGGGAGTTCGACCCTCGAGCCAGGTGACTCCAGTACGATCCGGATCACAGCCTCACCGACAACAGGTGGTGTGAAGACTGCGTCACTGCTGGTGACGACGAACGATCCGCGCCAGTCCAGAGAGTCTGTTTCACTAACAAACAGCCGCACCGTCGTGATCATCCGGTACGGCAGCGTCACGTTCGATTACAACGGTGTAACCAGTCTGGATCCGAAGTACAAGCCCAGTAGTGATCCGAAGACCGGTATCGCTGGAATAGATCCACGGCTCAACTCAGTGGTGACTGACTTCAATATGACGTTCAGTCAACGTGCTGCAGCCGCTGGAACGACTATCGCAAGTAGTAGACCGATCAAGCCGGTCAAGTACCTCGATATCGCCACGGACAACCTGGATCCGTCACAGCACAACGAGACAACGGTTCAGTTCCGCGTGGAGAAAGCCACGATCAAATCGCTGGGGACCACGAAGAGTGGGATTGCACTGTACCAGTACAACGGGACGGGTTACGAGGCACTCACTACCTCTCGTGCCCCCAGCCGCGACACCGCATCGGCGTACGCGTACTCCGCGACGATCGATAGCTTCAACGACTTAGCGATCGGTGCTGGCCAAGCCCGACTCGGGCTCGTGAGCGGGACCGCCTCGGCAAGCAATGTACCGAGCACGCTCGCAAGCGGTGATTCGACCGACGTGACCATCACCGCTGATGTGCAGAACACGGGGACGATCAGCGGCTCCAGCACGCTGCAGGTCGTCAACAGCACCGGGGCGACGTTGAACAGTACGACCGTCAACCTTGCTGCAAGCGGAACAACGACGGAATCGCTGACTGTGACCCTGACCGGGCCTGGAAGCCGGACGCTCACAGTCAAACTCGGTGGAACGAGTCAGGACGTGACGATCGACATCAACAGTCCCTCTGGACCGTCTGGACCCAGTGGCTCCACTGGAGATGACGACGATGACCGTCGTGTGAGCTCACCGAGCGCGCCCGCCCGCGTCACTACGCAGCTCGGAGCCGACGGCTCCGCGACCGCTGACCTGACGGACGGTGCTGGCATCAGCCGAGTGCAGCTGACGATCCCCGGCGCAAGCGGAGATGTGACTGTCGAAGAAATCACCGACCTGCCAGACGGCGTACCGGAACCAGCACAACAGCGCCTTGCAACCGTTGACATCTCGGCACCGAACCCCACCGACGGGACTGCCACAGTCCAAATCTCGCTGCGGTCTGCAGCACTTCCCGACGGTGTTAGTCCCGAGGAGCTAACCATCTCGCACTACACTAACGGTGCGTGGCGAGATCTCGAAACAACAGTCGTCTCGAGCAACGGTGAGATCGTCTTAGAAGCTCAGACCGACAGCTTCTCACCGTTCGCCGTGACGTACCAACAGCAGACCGCGACGCCTGAGCCAGGCACGGCAACGCCCGAGCCTGATACGGCGACGCCGGAACCCGATACGGCGACGCCTGAACCAGACGTTGAATCACCGACGCCGCAGCCGGACGATGATGGTGGCTTCACTGGCATCCTGATCGTCATCCTTGTCATTGTCGCCCTTATCGCGGTCGGCGCGTACTGGTACCAGCAGAACAACTAACCACGTCCTCTTCTTTCGCGTGAAGTAGATCCGTTTTGGCCCTGCCAGTTCGCTGCTATCTTGCTACCGCGAGCATCTGGAACCGGGGCGATTTGAGGCGTATTCTTGGACTGACATCCCCCCACGGCTATAGCGACTAACGAAACTTCTGAATGAATCCGTCGAGGTGATTTTCGATCCACGAGCCTGCGAAACTCAGCTGGTCGGTCAACTTCGTGAAGATGCTATCGAGGAGGGCGCGGTATTCGGCCGCGCCCTCCACGATTAGAGGCCTGTCTCTTACCCACAAGTCCGGGGTGTACTAGAACAGCATTTCGGCTGCTCTCGGCAGCGATCTGAGACTAGAAGAACCGGTGAGACGAAACGCGATCGGCTCCCGGCCACAGGGGTGTTCAAACTACTCTGGGTATACCGCAGGAATCGCGCCCTACGGCGGGTGAAACCGTAGAATTATAGATATTTGTCTTGTCTCGCCACTGGGACAGTTCATGCTATCGACTCAAGTTGTGGGTAAGAGACAGGACTTCAGTCGTGGGTAGCTCAAACCGGTGGAGAATACTACACTACTGGTGTCTCAAATCAGGTATACTATCGACCTGAGTTAGTATCCACATAATATCGGATCCGATAGTCACCGTTTTCGATGCCGGTGTCAGAGACGGTAGCTGTTACTGCGCGGTCGAGGCCGGTTGCGAGTCCGACAGCGATGAATGAAACGACCGGATGATTGAATCGCGTGAGGGGACCATATGCGGAGCCGCTCACAGTGATGGTAATGGCGTCAGTCGTGGTATCGACTTCTGCGCGGGCGGTTTCGACTAATTCGAACTGGGCAGTAAGTGCGTCGGTAAGCTGTGTGCCGAGCGCTGATGGAGTGTCTCCAAGCGATCCAGAGAGTGCACGGGTGAACGATTCAAATAACCGAGTGCCGCTCGGGACAAACGCAACTCCATTCTCGGGTGGATTTTCCGAGGCGATGATCGTATTTGCGAGCGATGAGGAGTCCGGAAGTGCGTACTCGTCGCGTTGCGGGACAAACAATTTCGCAGGATCGTCCGTATCGGGCGTGGGGATATATACACGTTCCTCTGTTAACCCGAGTTCAGTGACGATTGCTTGTTCGTTTTCAGCGAGTGCAGTGTACACGTCACGCCCAGTATCCGAGGCGATAAACTGCTCCGGAGTAAGATACAGCGTCAATACTCCGCCGAAGAACCCGATCCCAGCGAGTGACAGCAGAATCGTTCGCGCCGGTGGTATCGCCAGTCCAGCAACCGTGGCGACAACCGCAATGCCGACAAGTCCGATTGCAGTCCGTCGGTACTGGGTTTGTTTCGCACGAGTATACGACTCGTACAACGCTTGATTTTCCTCTTCAAGCAATTCTACCTGCGTGAGTAGCTCCTCCCGTGATGGGGTATCCTCCTCGGTCAACGATGCGGTATCACTCATCACTTGTGCTGGAACCTGTTGAGAGGTCTTGCACGTCGTTGGATGACGTCACGTGTTGGCTTTTATCCTCCGGAACGAAGCGAGCCAGCCCGACTACCCCACCTATGAGGAGACTCAGGAACACGAGGCCTGTGATAAGGGGAGTCGTGCGTAGCGTTAGAATGTATACGATCACTGTCAGGCCCCCGGTCAGAGTGAAGTATACACCTAATACTCTGGGTTCCCAGCCGGATTTCAAGCTATCGCGTACTAGGATGCCGATGAGAAGCGCGAACATAGCGATGAGTAGTGGAGTGTCCGCAGACACGGCTAGTCCTCCAATGGCTACGACACCGATTGCTACCGCGATCACGGCAGGCAACACGGCCCACACAATCGTCACGGCGATCCAGACCAGAACTCCTTGTGGACCGAACAGCAACCAGCACACACTCAACACGAGCACGAGCACGATCGCATCTCGGGGGACGAGCGACGGAGCCCAGTCGTGGACTCCAAGCCGTTTCCGGACAGTCGTGAGGGCGGCAGACAGCCGTGTTCGATCAGCCGAGTTAGGGGACTGGTGGCTCACGATTCAGCCCTCCGATCGCGGAGAGTACGACCGGCTGTCAGGATGCGTGCTAACCGGTCGTTTGGACCGACTTCAAACGCTTTCACCCGAGGTAACGAGGTGAGACTTCGTCGGAACTCCTCAAACTGCGTGTAGCGACGGTACGTAGCGTCGAGATTACGAAGAGTGCCGTCGCTGAACAGCGTGGTTGGAGTGAGGTACACGAGGACCTGGCCGTCTCCGCGCTGGGCGACTTTCACGGCTTCACGCAGCGCTGCGCGGTTCTCATCGTCAGTAATGATGATGGTTCTCGTCGCTCCAGTGTTTCGAGCCGTAGCGAGCCGTGCTGCGTGAAACAATGGTCGGTCTGCCACGCGTTGGATGTACGCATCGGTCGCTTCGAAGAACGGGCGGAGTTGATCACCGAATACTGTATCCGTGGGGAGTCGCGCAGCAGCCTCCCGGGCTCGTGCCGGGGGAGTCACGTCCCCATCCAGTGTAGACTCGTCGGGACGCGTGGGGGTCAAGGCTTGCAGTTGTTGTATCACCGTTTGATACTGGTCCGGTGTCGTACTCGGCGTGGTCGTGTTCGTCAACCCTGCATTGCCGACAGTATAACAGCCGAGTGGATCGCCGAGGTGCTGTGCACTGGCGACAATCCCTAACGCAACTTGTCGTGCGAACGCGAGTTTCGTCGCCCCTTGTGGGCCGTCATCCATTGTGTGGCTGTGATCGACGAGTAAAACGGTTTCAAGATCGGTTTGAGCTTCGAATTCCCGTACGTACGGTTCTGCGAGCCGTGCGGTCGCTTTCCAATCGATCTGTTGAGCTGCGTCACCCGGCGTGTATTGTCGGAGTTCTGCTGGCTTGAGCCCGCTACCTGTGCGGCCTGTATCGTGTTCGCCGAACCCGGAGGCAATGCGTTCACCACCTTCGCCGATGTGAATCGCTTGAGGGGCCCGTGGTTCGACTGTCACGGTCGGGGTTGTTCCACGCTTGACAGTGTGGCGAAACAGGTCGAACCGGTCGGTGAACGTGATTGTGGCAGAGTTCAATTCGAACTGTCCAGCGACCGGCCACGTGATGTCGAAGGATTCGCGCGCGGCTGCCTCTCCGATCGTAATATTACAGGGCGAGGGCGATGCCTCGCCGCTGATCGGTGGATCTGGGCTGACCGTGATTGATACTGGTGCCGGCGTTGTCGTTGCGACTTCGACCTGTACCAGTGTCGTTTCCTCGGCTGTTACTCGTGTCCGGTCAAGTGTTTGTGTAACAGTGAGTGCCGCTGTTGTCGCGCGGACGTTCGTCACGAAGCGGTACTGTGCGGCGAGGAGCCACGCGCCGATCATCGCCGCGCCGACGAATACCACCGGCGCACTCAGGATCACGCCCCACGCAACCAGGACCGCACACACGCCGCCGAGGATCACGAACCGGTCTGTGATCTGCATCCGGTCGCTCATCGCGTACCGTGGTCCTTAATATATTGGTCTTTTGGCAGGCAGTGTCCCGCAATACGTTCGCTTAGCAAAAGCCATTACTTGACAGATACTCTTTTCCCACGGCGCCATTTTCAATTCAGTGTGACGCGTGGGGCTAATTCGGCGTGGGACAGAGCGACCACCAGTGTAGTGATTATCACAGTGCTTCTGCTGGTGAGCGGAGTTCCAGTAGCTGCTGACCGCCCACAACCGGGCGATCAACCGCCGTTGCAAGTTTCGACCACACCAGTTGCAGCGAATAATACGACGGTACAACACGAGCGCCCGAGCGATGTTAGTGAGGATGGGAACACAGAGGCGCTCCGACAATGGCTTTCCAGCCGGCTGTTAACGCGGTTGAACGAAAGTGCGGTAGCGATCTCTCAACGCGAGTATCAACGAGGCAAAGCCCTCCTCGGGTCTGAATTCACGTCTCGGTTAGAACAGTACGTCGACGTGGCGGGCGAAACCAACGACCCGACCGATGATCAAATCGCCGAGCGAATCCGCGACGCGACCACCCAACAACGATCTTTCGCTGAGGCTGTCGAGACGTACGAGGAAACGTACGAACGATACCAACAGGCGCGCGCAAACGGAAATACGACAGCTGCACGGCAGTACGCACGAACTCTACAAAACCAGTCCGCGCAGATTACTGCGTTGAACCAGTCACTAACCGAGACGTACGAGGATCTGACTGCCTCTGGGGTCACGGTCGGACAAACTCCGGCCGCCATCTCGAACGTAACTACCACTATCGCCGCTCAACAAGCTCAAATACAGTCTCAAACGTTTGTGGAAACCCGGCTGCGGGTTTCGGTGAATCAAACCACGGTCTCGTTTACTGATCCGCTTCGGGTGACTGGACAGTTGACGACGACGAACGGCACACCAGTCGCCAATCAATCGATCGAAATTCGAATCTTCCAACGGCAGTACACTACGACAACCGCATCGGACGGGTCGTTCGCTGTCTGGTACCGTCCGGTTGCACTCCCAGTAACTGCTACAACAACTACAATCGCGTATGCGCCGCGTCCGACAGCACCGTATCTCGGAACGACCACGACGTTCCCTGTAGCGGTCCAGCAAGTCACGCCATCACTCACACCGATTGTTCAGACTCCGTCAGTGCAGTACGGCGACACGGCCATAGTAACGGTTCGTGTCACCGTTTCCGGACAACCTGTCCCATCAGTGCCCGTGACAGCCACACTTGCCGGGCAGACCGTGAACCGAACGACTCGGCGTGGAACCGTCACTCTGAAACAACAGATTCCGGCGTCACTTTCGGTCGGCAATCGATCTTTGACTCTCACGCACGCCCGCGAGGGCTTGGCAGTCGCACCGGCGACAACAACGACATCTATCACGGTGACAGAGACACAGACAGACCTCACCGTCACAGCAACGACTGCTGCGAAGCAGATTATGGTTCGTGGACGGTTAACAACAACTACAGGAAATGGCGTTTCAGCACAACCAGTGAGTCTCACCATCGGTGACGCGGTGGTAACAGCGACAACCAACGAGACTGGGTGGTTCCGTCGTACTGTGAACGCGACCACAGTCACGGAGAACGCGTCGATGATCCCGATCACAGGACGGTTCGACGGTCAAGGAACGAATCTAGCACCAACTGAGGCCACAACTATGGCGTCGCTCTCACAACCCGAAGTTGATCCCGGTGTTATCGACTGGTCGCTTGAAACACTCACTGGCCTCCTCGCTGGGATCCTGCTTACAGTGTTGCTCGCCGTTTTAATGTGGCGACGTCGACGTGCGAGTACTCCAATGGCTACTGGAGGTGATGATCTGGATGCTCCTGACATCGCATCAACCGGTGCAACGTCCGATGCGGCAAATCAGTGGTTAACGCTCGCACAGGACCGACTAACAACGGGACCGAACCATCACCCTAATCGCGCCGTGACTGCGGCTTATGCGGCGATCCGTGCCGCGTTCGCAGACCAAATTGAAAATGCGGACTCTCTTACTCACCGCGAATTTCGTACGGCGTGTGCTACCCATCTGGACTTGGAGGACGAATCTGCGCTTGAAACTGTGATCCAGGGATACGAACAAACCACGTTCGCACAACTTGATTCTGCACGCGCGGACGATGTCGTTCAAGCCGCGAAAACACTAGTCAAGTGAGCATTTCTTGACATCCTCCCCGTGCTCGAATTTTCCGTAAACTACCCTACTGCGGCTTCAGTCTTGACCTGCTAGATTCATCTCCCACGGCGTCTCTCGCTCAAATTTAGCAGATGATGGCTGAAGCCCCACTACTCACTCGCCGCTGACGCGGCTCGTTCCTTGAGGGTGGGGCTTCCTGCTTCCACGTTGCCCTTCGCTATGGAAGGAGGTCAATTCCGACTGACCGTGATAAGGAATCCTGCAAGTGCAATTATGAACAGCAAAGCAGTGAATCCAGGTGTTCCAGTATTTGTACTGGTGGGAGTTGTTGTCTCAGTTGGTGTGATGACTGACGAAGGTGTCGTTGTCGCCGTGGCGCTTCGAGTTGTAGACCTCTCCCCTGCGGGGTCATTCTCGTCGTTTGTCGCGGTTTCACCTGATCCGGTAAGTAACCCAGCGTAGACGCCGTTCACGTACACTGCTGCACGCTGTGTTCCCGACAATTCCCGCACTGTGTGTGTAACGGTTGTCGTGTTGCCGGCAGCGATCGTAACTGTCCGCGTGGTCCGGCGGTCACCAATCATAAACTCTACCGCATAGTCGTTCGATGACGTGTTCTGATTCTGTACAGTCGCTGTGACTGTCGCTGGTGTTCCCGTCGAAATATTCGGGTTGTTAATCCCCACGTCAACGACTGCCGGAGCTTGTGCGGTTCTCTCAGCGATCACGAACGATGATAACCCCGGTGTTTCTGCGTGCAGCGTGACTGATGGTCCGGCCGTGCTGACTACGTCCGTGTCCAGCCGCGTCCACTCACCGTCGTGTTCCCGGTACACAGCGACGGCATTAGCACTCAAATTCGAGTCTTTCAACCGGGACTGTTTAACAGATAGGTTGAATGCTGCCTGTACTACATTGTCATCGGCGAGACTGTGATCCACCGTTACAGTCCCGACTGCTTGCTCACCCGGTGCTGTTTTCTGGGCTGTGTCTCGGACAGAAATATTCGCTGTATACTGCGCGACGTTCTGAGATTCAATCCGCACCGTGTTTGCTGTTAGTGACCCGCTGTCTGATGTCGCATCTGTCCTGATGATTGCTACTGCTGATTCGTCCGTCTCTGTATCAGCATCTGACTGGTTGATACGTACATCGGCTGCGACTGATGCATTCGTGAGCCGTTGTGTCGTTACTGTTGCCAGGGATGCACCCGGTGTCGTTCCGGTCGGCCCGCCTGTCGGCGTTGACGTGGCCGTGCTCTCCGGCGTTTTGATGGCTGTCGGATTCGTGCTCGGAGCTCCGCCAGCCCCGCCAGCATTCCCGCCTCCCGTGTTCCCGCCGTTGTTCGAATTATCGGAATCCGTCGTGTCAGTCTCAATCGTCACTTCAGTTATGTCACTGATCCCGAGAAGTTCATCTCGGTCAGTACGGGGGATTTCTTGATTCCCGCGCACTACTCCGAATAGCTTGTACTCACCGGACGACAACTCCTCGGTAGATAGCGTCGCTTCGTATTTGTTTTCCTTGCCGTCAACCTGGTCGGCAGTCACCCGAACCTCTTCAGAATCAGTTGCTAAAACCGCTTCAACGCGATTAATGTCTTTCTGTTCATTTACTCCACTGATCTCTGTCACAGTGAGATTCACCTGCACTTTATCGCCCTGCGTGACTGTTGTCGTCTCCGGGTTCGTCTCAACCGTATACCCCTTTACCACGACAGGATGCACAGCTACTAATCCGGGATCTGTGATCGTTACGGCCCACGATCCAGGTGCTCCCGAAAGCTCGAACTCGACCGTTGCATCGCCTTCCACATCTCGCTTAGCCCGAACAGTGGTGCCGCGAGGGTTCTTCAGCAGTACATCGTACCCGGCCTCAGGCCCTTCCGTATCGACGACCAGGGTTTCTCCTTGCTCGACGCGAGTTACGTGGGTGACCTCGAATCCTGACCGTTCACGGTCCGGAACATCAAGCATCTGGTTGGTCGAGATATCGTACGTCGCAGCCGAGCCAAGTGGGATGAATAGCAACCCAACAAATAAACACAGCACGACTAACCGACGATCCATATACCACCTCATTCTCTACCCGCTGATATCAGACTTGTGTCTCACCGAAAGTCGAGGTTGATCGGTACTGACATCCTCCCACGGCTAAAGCCCTGTCTCTTACCCATAAGTCCGGGGTGTACTAGAACAGCATTTCGGCTGCTCTCGGTAGCGATCTGAGACTAGAAGAGACACACTGGTGAGACGAAACGTGATCAGCTCCCGGCCACGGGGGTGTTCAAACTACCCTGGGTATACAGCAGGAATCGCGCCCTACGCCCGGTGAAACCGTAGAATCATAGATATTTGTCTTGTCTCGCCACTGGGACAGTTCATGCTATCGACTCAAGTTGTGGGCAAGAGATAGGGCTGAAGCCGTGGGCTCTCTCCTCGAAACGCTGTCACGGACGAAGGCGGATGACGTCATACTATTGACATCCTCCCCGCCCTGAAGGGCGAGGATTCCCGAGCGTTGGGATATTAGGGTTTGCAACCCACCTGTTCCCTCGGGTGGAACGACCCAGAGGTTTGGTTGAACAGGTGGACTGCTGGCCGTGCCAAACGACCGTTACTCATATCCTCCGTGGGAGGATTCTGAGTTATCTTTCTGCGAATGTTCACCGCACCGTTCACGTCTGCATTCATCGTCGTCCCGCACGACTCACAGACGTACAAGCCACGCTCTACACGATTCGCATCACGCTTCCGACCACAACACGAACACGTCTTGCTCGTATCTCGCTCTGAAACGCGGTCAACGACGATACCGTGTTCTTCGGCCTTGTATTCGAGCAACGTAGTAAAGCGGTCGAACTCCCATCCGTGGAGTTTCTTGTTCCCACGCTTCCTCCAGTTCCGAGACACACCGTTCTCGTCCTCACGAATGTCACTCAACTCCCCGATGGCGATGCGACCAACCTCGTGGTCGATACACTGCTCAACGATGTGCTTGGCGAGCGCGTGCAGGAAGTGGTCTTTCCGACGAGACAACTTCTGACGGGTACGAAGGGCACGACGTGATGGGCCGTTCTCACCCTCTGTATCGTACTCGTCACGGGTGAAGTAGTGTTTGTCCTGTTTCAACACGTTCCCCGGGTACAACTCGGCGTCACCATCGTCGTAAGCGATGGCGAGGTAATTCTTGATGCCGAGGTCGATACCCGCCGTGTTGTCGCCGGGTGCGTCCTCGACAGGAATCTCGACCTTACAGACGAGGTGGAGTTCCCATCGGTCGCCGTTCCACACGGCTCGCACTTGCTGGATGTTCTCTACGGTCACGTCCGGGCGTGTCTCGTACTCTGCGAGGATGAAGTCTGAGCGGTGGTTCTTCAGGTTGAAGCCCTTGCTCAGACGGAGTTGGTTGTGCTTGGAGTCGTGCTTGATGCCGTTTTGCTTCCACGTCACGGTGGAGCGTGGATGATTGTCGCCCCGCTTTCTGTAACCGGGTGGATTCGCGTCTGTGTCACCGTTCTTGCGCTTTTTGAACCAGCCGGTGAACGACTCAGCGAGTTCTTCGAGAACGCGCTGACTTGACTGAGAATGGAGGTCACTGTATCGTTCGTGGTCTTTTAGCTCGCGTTTGAGGTCGGCTTCGGACGGAATCTCGCCGGTATCATCCCATTCTTGCTGGATGTGGTAGCGAGCGACGTTCCACAGTTTGGATGCTGAGTGTCCGCAGTCATCGAGGTCGTCACTCACCTGAGAGTGATTGACGATTTTCGCTCGATATGTGCGGGTTGTCTCCAGCATCGGACTGTGTTCATAAGCACTTATGAAGAATTAGGTATTAAAAGTAACGACCGGGGCGTGGAATATCCGGCAGTGTCATCGGCGGTGGGTTGTGTAGGAATTGTCGGCTGTATCCCCGCCCTGAAGGGCGGGGTTTTAGCCTTGCAACTTTCATAAAGAAGTTTTCGCCCTGTCATCGGAGATGTTCCAATGGGTGGACCCGACCGAGATATAGCGTCGCGGCGATGCCCCCAATTAGACTGATCCCGATTGAGACAGCGACACCCCCGAGCAGGATACGGTCTGACAGCGATACGACGTTCTCGAACCCGGTGATAGCGACCGTCACTTGATTGAGTGCCCAGACACCGGGCCATGCAAGCGCTACCCCGAGGAGTCCACCGAGAAGTCCGATACAGAGTGTGTTCGTAACGATCACGAGCACGAGAGACGACTGCGACGTACCGAGTGCAGTTAACGCGCCGAACGTTTCCCGGTACCGAGCAACGAACGACAGTTGGAGGTTCATTAGTAACAATACGCCAGCGATTATCGCTAACAATACGAGGCTTGCCCCGCTAGCAATCACGATCGCTTGATCAGCTAACGTCGCTCGCAACTGTTCTTGATTTGTTCGAATCGTGTATTCAGGGTACGCTCGTTCAAGTTCGGCTTTTGTTTCAGTGACGCTTGCGCCGTCCTTCAGTTTCACTGTGATCATCGCTGCTCGGTCGCTCGCAGTCAATCCGGCAATTTCCTGGAGTTCACTCGGTGGCATCACGACCGTTGCCGCACCGACTGTGCTGGAGTACATATTTGAGATCCCAACAACGGTGAATTCGTTTTGTCGTGCCACGGATGCTGTCGCACCAATATACAGCGTGTCGCCGACTGACACGTTGTATCGATCAGCAACACGTTGACCGATAATGACTTCGTGCACCATCGGGCCGTTGTAGTTTCCGTCGCCGTAGTGAATGTCGCCGCGTTTGATGGCTCGGCCCTTACTTACTGGAATGGCGTTTGGTGTCGATGCGGCGCCAACGCCAATCACCGAATCAAACTGTGACCCGTTTTGACTGATATACACGGCTTGGAATACGAACGGGTCCGCTGTAGCGACGTCTTCTCGCGCATTGAGTTGGGCTTCAAGTTGGTGTGCGCCGACGATTGAGTTCTCGAACGCACCAACACTACCTGGTTGAATCTCGATCGGGCCGCCGCTGATCCACAAGTCTCGACCCGCTTGGTCGAACTTTTGTTGCCCGGTTTCGACGACGCCGATCCCGACGCTCACCAATAGCACGGAGGCGAGTACTGCCATCGCTACGCCGACAACAGCTAGGACAGTCCGTGTGCGCTCGTGTCGTAGGATCGATACAGCAACGCCGATCAACCCTCGCCATCGGGTGAAGCGACTCACTCCGAAAGCACCTCCAGTTGCGTTGTCCGGAGACTCAACACAACCGGGTACACTGCACCGACACCACCGATTAACACGGCGACACCGAGCGCGTACAGAATCACTCGCGGATCAAACCGAGCCACAGCGTCAATACCGAGTGTTGCGGTACCGAACGCGTTTACACCTGCGATACCGACAGCACCAACCCCGATCCCGACTAGCCCGCCGAGAAGGGCGATCACGACCGTTTCAGCGGCGATGATGAGTGAGCGAGATCGGCGGGAAAATCCCATTGCGGCGAGCATCCCGAGTTCTTGCCGTGATGCGTTGACCTCTAATCCCATCAGCGTCGTGACGAACAACACTCCAACGACGACGGCGGCCACAAGCGCTGCCAGCGCGATCGCTAACGGGAGGCTCGATGTTGACACCTCTTGTGCAGCTAAGCCACTGCGCGTCACTACTGTCGTACGCGGATACTGTGCGGCGAGTTCCTCTCGAATACGGCTATTCGTGCTGACAAGGATTTGATCCGCTTGATCACCGGTTTGCGCCCCGCTCATCGACTGTAACTCACTTAAATGCATCACAGCAATCGGGATCGTCCCGCCAATCGACGGGGCTTGACTCGTCGATACGTTCGTCACGGTGAACCGTCGGTCCGGTGCGCGCGAGGACGACAGCGTCATTCCCGACGACGCGTTCAGCAAAGTGCTAGCAGCGTCGTTCACGACGAGCTCGCCGGTCCACGTCCCGTTGTACGTCCCGTTCGCGTAATACGGATCTCCTGGAGTCATTGGGGCTGTCGATAGCCCAAACACCTCTACTCCAGTACGAGGAATGATCCCGACTGTTAACACGTACGTTTGTTCTCCCGTGACGGTGTCTTGAAACGGGATCAACGTCAACCGCACCGGTGTCGCATAGTCAATTCGCTCGTCCTGATTCAGCGACTCGGCGGTCGCGTGCACGTCACCGAGATTCAACCCGCCCGCTCCGACGACCACGGATTCCGTCGAGGACTCTTCCGGCACAATCCAGTAATCGACATCTTCACTCTCGATCACCGCTTGCGAGGCTAAGCCTGCTGCAATCCCCGTTACTGATACCATCAACCCGATCGCTAACGCAACCCCGAGTACGCTTAACACGACGCGATGTGGCGCGACACGCACGCGACCAACCACACGGGCTGCGGCCACACCGAGTAGCGACCAGAGCCGTTGCACGCGACTCATTGCGGTGCGGTGCGTTCTCGCACTTGCCCGTCGTGGAGTCGCACGACGCGGTCACAGGCCTCGATTGCCTGCGGGTCGTGTGACGCTAATACGACAGCACGGTCTTCGTCCGTGATGCGACGTAGTAACTCCAGCACGCGGGTGCTTGCTTGAGAATCCAGTTCTCCTGTGGGTTCATCAGCTATTACGAGCGCCGGCTCGGTCGCCAACGCTCGCGCGATCGCCACGCGTTGCTGTTCGCCCCCCGATAACTCGCCAGGACGGTGCGTGGTCCGCGTATCTAACCCAACGTCAGAGAGCAACTCCGTCGCACGATCCCGACGGGCGGATTTCGACCAGCCAGCCTCAACTAACGGGAGCGCAACGTTCGACCGCGCCGTCAGCGACGGCAGCAAGTGGAAGCGTTGGAAGACGATCCCGACATACTCCAATCTGAGTTTCGTCCGTTCGCGTCCTGAGTACTGATCCGTCGCCGTCCCAGCCAACGAGACCGTCCCACTTGTCGGGATATCCAGCGCCGCCAGTAAGTGCAACAACGTAGATTTCCCGCTGCCGCTCGGCCCCTCGATTCCGACGACTTCACCGGGCTGAATCGACATCGAAACTCCGTCGAGCGCCTGGACACTCGGTGCGGAGCCACGGCCAAACATCCCGGTGTCTCCCCGGGTGTACGTCCGAGTGACATCCACCGCCGATACAACCGGAGTCGTCTCGCCACCCGGCGCGTCATCCATCTCGGGGACCATCAACTGTCCTCACTTCTGACACCCGCCGAAATAACCGTTGCGCTCGCTGTCGCCGCCCGCGTCTGCGGCCTCGGACACACCTTCCACCGCAACAGGACTACAGGCTGCCCCGAGTTAACCAACAGCCGGCCAGGAACTACCCATAATGTTGGTTAATACTGGAGGTAGTTTCGCCATTGCTCGGTTAGAACGGGAGTCCACTGACAAGCCTCGGGGCTTGACCCCGAGGCAGTTGACACGAGAGCGTTTGAGACAGTAGCTCTTGCGTCTCAGTCGCAACCGCCTCGGTCCCAGGGGTGGCCCAGAGTCAATCGTGTGCGACATCCGATTCGGACGCGTCTGGAACGGCCTCATCGACTGGCGGTTCACTAATCCCTTCACTTTCAGGAGGTGACACTGATGAGGCAATATCTTCGACGATTTCGAGCGGGGCGACGTCACCTAGTTCCGCATCCGTTGTGAGAACAAGTCGGTGTCGCAACACCGGGACGAGCATTGATTTCACGTCATCAGGGATGACGTAGTCCCGGTCGTCGATCGCTGCACAGGCTTTCGCCGTTTGAAGCAACGCCAGCGACCCCCGCGGTGACGCACCGTGGGCCACGTCCGGATGCTCTCGGGATGCTGCCACGACATCAAGAATATACTGCTGGACGGCTTCGGACACGTATACAGCAGCGACAGCCTCACGTGCTGCATTGATGTCGTCCGTATCGATGACCGCCTCTATGTCGTCGGCATCCATCGTCGGATTCCCATCGAACTGTGCGAGTAACTCCTGTTCGGCGTCCGCTGACGGAAGATCTACGGTGAGCTTGAGTTGGAAGCGATCACGTTGCGCTTCAGGTAAATCGAACGTTCCTTCCATCTCGATCGGGTTCTGCGTCGCAATCACGAAGAACGGCGACGGGAGCGATAGCGTCTCCCCTTCGATCGAGACGTGTTCTTCCGCCATTGCTTCCAAAAGCGCCGATTGGGTTTTCGGCGTCGCACGGTTGATTTCGTCGGCCACAACGACGTTCACGAACACCGGGCCTCTCTGCAGCTCGAATTCACCAGTCGATTCACGGTAGACGTTTGTCCCCGTGATATCTGCTGGCAGAATATCCGGCGTCATCTGAATTCGATTGTACGACAAGCCGCTGGCGTTCGCAAACGCGTGTGCGAGTGTCGTTTTCGCTACCCCTGGCACGCCTTCCAGCAGGACGTGCCCCCGAGTCAGTAACGCGATCGTGAGAGAATCCGTTTCCTCATCCAGGTCGACTAGCACCCTCCCAACCTCTCCTCGAATCTCTTCAGCCAGCGTCGCCGGATCAGTCATCAGTATCCGGTTGCTGACGCCGTCTCATCAAACTGTCCGTTACGCGCTCTATTCGGTCCGCATCCCACTCCGGATGTCGTTCACGGATCCCAGCTGCAATCTCATCGGCAGTCCGCGGGACGTCAGACATCTCCGCCTCCCGTCTCGTGCGGAGTCGCCGAACAAGCAGGGGCACATACGGCAGCCCAACAACTCCGATCACGGATGCCGTCCCAACTAGGAACGCAATCCAGCCGGATCGCTGCAACAATAACTGGAACGCGACCAGTGGTGGCACTCCGACCGTATGAGACACGTCTACTAAAACGGCATCGTGCGGCGCCACAACTGACCGCAGGAACGCCCCATTATCCGCTCGTTCTACCATCGCATTCAGGAACAAACTCGCATCGCTCGCTACGATGACGTCTCCGTCCCCGACTGACTCCACAGTGACGACCGGATGCCGACTCAGTTGTTCGTCGCTGTTTAGCGTCTCATCACGATTCAGATCCCGGTAACTGAACTCCGAGGACGCGAAGAGGACGGTTGCGCCGCTCGGACGCACCGTCCCGCCGTGGTTCAGCATAATCGCGCTGGCGTTCTGTGTGTATGTGTGGTTTGCTACTGCTGTGGCGCGAGGGAATGCGGGACTCGGCCCGGCCCGACGTTCATCACGGAGTGGCACCGGGTCAATCCGTGCGTTCGCGCCGATCTCCGCTAACAACGGATTACTGTGTTCCCGGAAATCATCCGCAATGAGGAGGGTCCCGCCTGCTCGCACAAACTCTCGGAGCCTCGCTGCTTCCCGATCAGTATACGACTCTGTCGGTGAGAACACCACCGCGACCGATGATTCCGGAGGCACCTCCTGATATCGCGTCGTGTTCTGGACGACGACCGGGTCCGCGCCCAGTGTAGTTGCTGTTTTTCGCACTTCCGAGGTCCCATCCCACGCCGGATTGTACGCGCCGAATGCCGCTGTCGACGTCCCCGCGCTCACCATTATCGTCACGCCCAGTACGACGGCAAGCGCATAGAGCAGCAACTGTGGATACGACGGACGGTCCCACGCCACTTAGATCACCCCCGGTGGCAGGATGGCGAGGATTCGGCGAATCACGATGTACCCGAATACGAGTAACCCGATGCCGATCACCCACATAAGACGGCGTCGCCACGCCGGCGTCACGGCGAACGGTGCTGTCAATTCCGTCACGACGAGCAGACCGATCAGCGACACGACGAACACGAGTTCGAATGAAAGAGCTCCGAGGAGTGCCAACACAAGCACTGTCCCGAGCTGCCACGCCAACGTCCCGGCGATGAAGCGTTGACGGCGACGTGTCACCATTACCGTATCCTGCCAACGAACGCATTTGTACCTACCGCCTCACGGCACCGGGACCGCCGGGCTTTTACTCACTAACCTCGTGGCCCCGTGTAATGGATCGCTGGGCTATTCCGGTTCGCATCCCCCCGTATCTTCGTTCCCTCCCAGCGGACCTCACGGCGGTTCTCATTTCGGTGGTTGTAACGAACCTTGCGGTGTTCCTTCCTCTCGTTAGCGACTCTCCGCTCCGCGTCATCGTCGGGCTCCCATTTGTGCTTTTCATCCCTGGATACGCGTTCATCGCCGCCTTGTTCCCGGAAGCTGGTGAGTCTCCACACGACGACACCGAAAGTGAATCGGGCTCGGAGGAACGCGTCGAATCTGAAGAGCGATCTGGGATCGATGGAATCGAACGCGTCGCCTTATCATTCGGGCTCAGTATCGCAATCGTCCCGCTCATCGGACTCGTACTGAATTTCACACCGTGGGGAATCCGTCTCGTCCCAATTCTCACAGCCCTCAGTGCCTTCGTCATCGTGACGACTATCGTGGCTGCACGCCGGCGATGGGACGTACCTGACGAGGACCGATTCACCGTCCCATATCACCAATGGCTCGATACCGCACAGACTGAGCTGCTTGAGCCAGACACACGCACCGACCTCGCGTTAAACGTATTGCTTGTCGTCTCGATCTTGCTGGCTGTCGGGAGTGTCGGGTACGCTGTCGCTGTTCCGCAACAAGGCGAAGCATTCACCGAATTCTACCTGCTCACCGAAAACGAGACCGGAGAGCTAGTCGCCGATGGCTACCCGACCGAGTTCGTGGCTGGCGAGCCTCAGTCACTCGTCGTAGGGATCGGGAACCACGAACATCGCCCCGTCACTTACACCGTAATCGTCGAAATCCAACGTGTCGATATCGTTGAAAATGACACCGTAGTGCGAGATGCGCAGCAATTACGCCGGTTCGAGACTCGTGTGGGGCCGAACGAGACGTGGCATCGGCAGCATACTGTCGCCCCACGCCTCACAGGCGACCGGCTCCGACTGCAATACTTATTGTACCGCGACGAGCCCTCTACTCCGTTGAATCGGTCTGCGGCCTACCGAGAACTCCACTTGTGGGTGAACGTCAGTGCAGCCTCGTCCGGGAATACGGCCAGCCAATTGCGCACTCAAGAGAACCTGCCGCCACCCCAGAGTGCGGCGTCCTCTACTCTTTCGACAGTCGAAAGCAAATTCCAGTCCCGGTCGGTCGGTTCTGCTAGTTCTAGATCCCCTGATAATAGTGGGGCCGTAGAGTGATCTCGCTGTCGGTTGTCTCTGTTATTCGGCGTGCACGGACGGATCTATCAGCAACGACCGGCGCGCTACCCGGCGGTCAAAGGCTGTTTGCCGGACTTATCTCCCAACTGTGGATTGCAGATGGTACTCTCTGTCTTCTCCCGGGTCCCCAGTAGATCTGATGTCAGAGCCGAACGCGATCCGCTCCTATTTTTGCAGCATCCAGTACAGTAGGCCGAGTGTCTCCCGAAGCGTCACCCCAGCAGCGAACACGTACACTGTTTCTAACGGCAGTGGAAGAAAATCGATCGTTGCGACAGCTACCGACATCACGAGTGCCATTCCAACCCACCCGAGTGCGAACCGCCGATCAGCTCCTGTGGACTGTATCCCTAACGCGGCCATACATGACCTTTCACGCAATCTAATTATATAATTCCACCTTGTGCTCAGGGGCCCATATGGAAATCTGCATCATATGAGATGTTCGCCCCTCGCTCAAATCTCAGTGGCTGTGGATTTCGCCTCTCTCCCTCTAGGCGCCGAACCGCCGTGCCTCAGACCGTGAGCCACTACTGCCCAACGCCCAGTACAGCACGGATGTGCGGTTCGACACCACCGTCGAACCGAGGATGTGGACAGACACTTGTACGCGAGGCGTGACACGCAGTCTGTGCTCCCGTTCGGCCACGCTGCAACCGCGTATCTCTGCTACGCTGTGTACGCCGTGGTGACCAGTCGGCGACTCCCAGCACGCCTCGCACTCTTCCCACTCGCACTCGGCAGCCAGTTCCCGGATCTGATCGATAAACCACTCGCGTACTGGAACCTCGTCCCGTACGGCCGCTCACTCGCACATTCAGTATTCACGTGCGGGCTCGTCATCGCGCTCATCTGGGGCAGTTTCCACTACGCGCGAGATTACTGGGACCCTGGAAGTTGGCAGGACCGCCTGCGAGTGGTGACCCCAGCGGCATTCGGAATCGGCTACACGAGTCATTTGCTCGGCGATTCGTACACCGCACTCCTTGCAGGGCGATTCGTTGACGCGCGGTTTCTGCTATACCCGCTGTACCCGCTGCCCGAGAGTCCGGCAGACGATATTCCACCGTGGCTGCGATTACTCCGAATCTATCAATATCTGGACACGCATCCGCAGTTTGGGCTCATTATTTTCGCCGTCGTTGTCTTCCTCGGGATTCGAATCTGGGCGTCGGTAAAACCACGGTTGGAGCGGTAGCTAAGACCGGAAATGTGGTCCAACGGGCCCGCGGAGGAAGCCACGGCGAAACTACTCCCAGTATTAACCAACAGTTAGACAGTTACGCGGCACACGTTGGTTAAAACAGAAAGGACCCCGATCACCGCCATTCAACAGGGCACCTATTTGGCGTCTCTTGAACACGATCCGGAGACGGTTGAGGACATCAACGAGTCGATCCCGCGGCACGAAGGCAACCTGTCGGCTCTCCTCACTCGGATGCTGTGGCGGGCTGCCGACGACGAGAATCATCAGAAGAGCGTCGCTGACGTCGGTGTCCTCGTGTGCGACACGTTGGAAGCGATACCTGATTTCGAGGAAAACAGTGATGAGCACGCGATGTGCCGGGCCAGCGCAATGGAAACTCAAGGTGACCCAGCCGTGTTGACTTGGGCGCAGGGTCAAGACTGGCTTGTGCTGTGAGCCGTCTCAGAGCCAACGCTCCGAGGCACTCGCCTTGCTAAGTACACAGTGAGCGATGCGGTGTGTCGACGCGTCGAGTGTGTACAGCCTTCCAGAGTAGCGCGGCGCCGTTGCTGCACGGCGCTCGATCACTGTGCTGCTGTCGTCACGCGTCACTTGGTAGGTCGACGGGGCGAGAAGAATCATCCAGTTGCGCTTGAACGTGCGCTTCCGTAACCGTGTCAGCACCGGCTGCGGCCGCGGTTTCGCCTGCCCGGCGAAGGATATCCAGTGCAGTACCGATGTGTTCGACCCCGGCGCAGTACTCGTGGACCGCGTCAACAGCAGTGTCAGTAATCCCGTCGGAGGTGAACGCTGCGTCGACGTGCGTAAGGAGGATGTCTCGGTACTCGTCGGTATCCGGCATCGAAAGCACCCGGCGTACTGGCTGGTGTTTCCTGAGGGTGGGGTTGCTATGGTCAAGCGCCGGGTGTCGCGTCGCCGTCGCCACGAACCCGGCAGTGTACCCAGCACCACCTGCCCGGCCGACGCCCGTGTTTCCAGGTAATGTCAACTGCCTCGGGGTCAAGCCCCGAGGCTTGTCAGTTGACTCCCGTTCTAACCGAGTAACTCGGCAGGCGTGTACTCGCCATTCACGTTCAACGCCCCTGACTTGAGGGCCAGTTGACTGGTGACCCATCCACCGCGAGACGTCTGCCCGCGATGGATATACCCGCAGTACCGGTTGGCGATGTTCTTCGCCGCGTTGTAATCCGCGTTCACCTCATACCCACAATCCAGACACTTGAACTCCTTGTCGTCACGATTATTCTCGTGGGTAAACCCACAGTGAGAACACCGCTGACTCGTGTACGCCGGGTTCACCGTATCCACGAACAACTCAGTGGATTCGAGTTTGTACTCGACGAGTTCCACGAACTTCGCGTAGGCCCACTGCTGGAACTTCGACCCGTTGGCGATGTTCTCGCAGATGTGGTCAAGGTTCTCGAAAATAATGCCGTCTACATCCGCGTCTTGGGCTTCTGCGATGAGGTCGTTCGCTCTGTTGTGCAACCAGTCCAGCGACCAATCCGACAAGCGACTGCCGATGGACTGAATCGTGAGGTGCGCGGAACGAGTGCCTGCCTGTTGCAGTTTGGCGCGGCGTTGTTCGTATTGGTTGCGCTTGTGGGTGAGGTAGTCCGCACTGCCGATGAACGCTCCCGTGGAGGTGACGGCGAACGCGCCAGTCACGTTTAAATCAACACCGAGAACCACTCCGTTCTCGGTGGCGTCATCACGTGACTCGGCTTCTTGGCGTTCCGTTCCGTCACCCTCGTAGTCGGGGGTTTTCAGCGTGACGTGCAGGGAGAACGTGTCATCCTGCTCGTCGTATTGGAGCGTGGCGCTTGAGGCATCCCACGCCTCGTTCTCGTAGTACCTGCCGAACGGGTTGTTTTCTCGTTCGTCCTCGGGCGGAAGAACGTATTCAGTAGTGACTCTGCCGTTCGGTGTGGAGAGCGTAGCGTGGTCGTCATTGAACGTCGCAGAGCGTTTGTCGTACACGACGCTCCACGAATCGAACTCGGGTTGACTCGTCTGTTCGCCGTGCTTCAGTTTCTCGACTCCTGCATCGACGGCTTCGATTGCTCGGCGGATGCCTTTCTGGACGAGGTTGGCGGTGAGGTCGGTTTCATCGCGCAACTCGTCATATAGAGCGTTTTCGGCCTTGCTCTTGCTGGTGATACAGAGGTCGTCGTAGCGCCACGCCCACTCGCTGGTACGGTTGGCGCAGTGCAGGAATTGGGTTTTGGTTTGATGGAGGTCGCCACGACGCTCTTCGGGCACGTCGACATTCACAAAGCAATACACGTCTGGAGACACCTACCCGTTCGAGGTAGAAGTACTAGCTTCGGATACCGCTCTCGATCACGATTCGGTGGCAGATCTCAGTCAAATCCGGGTTGTCGACATCGACGAACGTGTAACAAAGAACATTGGATCTGTCCCGCCATCAGATATGGTGCAAATCGACTCGGCAATCAAAAATAGCCTCGGCATTTGAGCGAAAAGTTCGGTCAGTGTATCGCCTGAACTGAACGGATCGAAGCGAGAGGGGGGATGAATAGTCTGCACCGACTATCCACTTGCGAGTTACTCGACGGTGACGCTTGACTCGTCCCGCGGTGACGAGTCGGAGTGTTACCGATTGTGACTCACGGTGCTAAGAAAGAACGCGTTGAACACGGTTTGCAGCCCGATGACGATGGCGGTGAACGCGATGACGTCACCAGTCCGCATCGGTAACTGCGTGAACCCGGTCGCGGCCCACTGGACGACGAGCCACCCGGCGTACGCCACGCCAGCCAGCCACACGCCGGCACCGATCGTCGCCATACGCTCTAAATTCAACCGGTCGATCAGCGTCGTCGTCAGCACGTCCTCGGACCGTTGAATCGGGTCACTCGCCACCGTCGCAAACGCCCCGAGATTCGCCACCTGATACCCGACGATCGTGAGTAACGCCCCGGCGATCGACGTGTGAATCCCGAACGACACACCACTCACAGTTACGCCAGCAAACACCGCCAGCATCACGACTACGCCGACCGCGCTCATCCCGATCCCGGGCCCGGTGAACAAGTACCCCGGCGCGTTCACCAGCATAAACCGGACGTGCCGCCACCCGTCCCGGAAACTCTCCAACGTCGCCTCCCCTTCCCGCTCGTGGTACGTAATCGGGATTTCCTCGATTGTGAGATCCCGCGCCCCCGCATCCATAATCATCTCCGAGGCAAACTCCATCCCATCAGTCTTCAATTCCAGTTCATCAAGTATCCCGGCGCGGAACGCCCGGTACCCCGAATGCGCATCACTCACCCCGGCGTCGTAAAACACGTTCAAAAACCGTGTCAACGCCGGATTCCCCACGTACTGATGGAGGGCTGGCATCGCCCCGTCTTTGATCTCTCCGTCAAGCCGACTCCCCATCACCATATCCGCCTCCCCGTTCACCACCGGGTCGAGCAACCTCGGGAACTGCTCGAAATCGTACGTTGTATCGGCATCCCCGATCACGATGTACTCCCCGCGGCACCGTTCGAACGCGTACCGGTACGCGTACCCGTACCCGGGTTGGTCAGGTTCGACAACGATCGCGCCGAGCTCCCGCGCGATCTCCGGCGTCCGGTCATCCGAATCATCGCTAATAACCACTTCCGTCCGGTAACCCGACTGAGACACCGCACGTTTCACCCGTTCAATACACTCCCGGATCCCTTCTTCCTCATTCATCGTCGGCATCACAACGCTGACCGTCGGCGGCACGTCGCTGTCCCGGCCGACAAGCACACTGTCCGGCTGTGACGGCGCCGCAGCAGTGTCCGACTGGTCCACCGCGTCTGCCGCGTACTCGTGGACTTGCACCGTCAAGTCGCTGCGAATCGCTGCATCGATCACGCCCAGCCGCGTCGCGGTCGCCGTGTTGTGTCGTTCGATCGTCCGCGCCGCCTCCGGCGTCACCACTTGAATCTCGTGGTCGAGTTCAGTATCGGACCGCGGCGCTTCATCACCAGTCCCGAACGCCTCACGCAACCGCGCCCCGAACCCCGAACTACCGTCGTCACCCACCGACCCAGTCACCTCACGCCCCACAACCAGGTCAGCATCGTGCTCTGAGAGACTAGCAAACATCGCCGGCAGTGATGCCACACCACCCGAATTCGTGTCCGGGCCGAGAACCGCAACCGCTTCACACCCCGGGTACTGCCGCGTCACGAACGCCAGTCCAGCCGCCACACCAGACCGATCCCGTTCGGCTTCAACAACTTCCACTGGCACCCCGGGCCCTGACTGCACCGCCGCCGGCACAGTCCCGTCAGCCTCGGCGTCAGTCACTACAACGAGTTCATCAATATACTGGTGCAGATCACTCCGCAACGCACTGATCGTGCCAGCATCGTGTTCAGACCGTATTACGACCCCGACGTGTCGTGTCGCCGCATCGGCTTCGCTGACGTGCCCGGTCACCACGTACGCGTCCGACCACCGGTACGTCGCCACGCTCTCATCGAACTCGAGTCGCGCGTCTGTTCCTGGTTGCGGATGCATCACGACCCCCGGCACACCGCGTTGCTTCCCTGCCACCGCAATCGCGTGCCGCGCACCTGCACTGCCAGGAGTAACCTCAACCAACACTGCATCGGTTTTCTCCAACCGCCGCCGCAGCTCCGGAGCGTCCTCGGAGACAGCGACAAGCACCTCCGTCTCCAATCCCGTTACCCGCTGTACAGTCTCAACAACCGCCTCCGGACGCTCATCAGACGTCACTGCATCAATTCCAATAGCTGGCGTCGCCTCTCTGTGCGGCCGTTGCCCACCACGATGCTGCCCCAGATTCGAAGATCCCTTATCCATTCTCACACCCAGCGATCACGACCCCCACAGCCCCGGCACCGCATCCACCCGGGACCGTGGCAGCCCCCAATCGTAACTGTCTGTAAGAAGTGTTTAAAGAAACTATATTAAAGGTTAGCATTACAGCGATATACTCAGATCTTCCAACATAATGGTTTGCCTGCTCGATGCCGTAGACCCTGAAAATCGCAAGCTGATCTAGTTGAAACCCAACGCATTCCCTTAGTTTTCGGTCGTGGAATGGAGTGAATATTCGAATGAGAGAAGGCAAGCAAGTTCAGACAGGTGAAAAAAAAACGCAAGACTGCGGCGGCCCGAAGGGCCAGCAGCGGCAACACAATTGATACGAGAAAATCCACTGCCGTCTTGCGATCAGCAGAATACCCGGGCATCGAAGCGGGGTACCGGTATGGAGGGGTGGCAATGAAGAACAGCGACCAGGCAACGAACACCCCCGAAAATATTAATCTTGTCACAGGAAAAGCGAAAGCATACCTCAACGAGCGCCAGCTCATCGACTATAGCACGGAACGAGAGCAGTTTCTCGACCGGCTTCTCCACTTCGGGAAAGACCCCGAAAAGACCGAAGGATATGCCAAGACGACTGTGAAATCTCGTGCGAATCGAATGGATCAGTTCTATCGGTGGGTCTGGGAAGAAGAAGGCCGATACACCCCGTCTCTCACGCACGAGCACGCAGACGAATACCTTCGACACCATTCGTATTCGGATAAGAGGATAAATCGCAAGCCGACGGCTACCTGAACTCAGAGAACGAAGAGGAGGTGAATGCATCCGTGTTCGGTTAAGCGGAGAAACCGACAGACAGCGCTCTGTTGACGAAGTTATCGTGGTAGACCGCGTGGGGA
>NZ_JBNTJW010000015.1:0-40953 GCF_051195055.1 Halobellus sp. EA9
CAAGCGCCTCGAAGAGGACCTCCCCGGACTCGTCCTCAGCGCGGCCAAACGAGTCGAGCTCGATCTCGCTGACTGAGGTGTTCAGTAATGCTAAACAAAAATTAACTTTTGATCTTTGTTCACTAAAAACGAACAAAAAGCGGCCTGAACGCGCCGTTCGTCAGTCGATTTATCACCGTCACTCGACAGGGAGGCGTATGAGCCGACACCGACATACCGACCTCGCGCGCCTGCTCGACACCGGAATCGTGGGAATTATCCGGGGCGCACCGGCGCCGAAGACGGTCGACGTGGTCGACGCGCTCGCCGCTGGCGGCGTCGACGTGGTGGAGGTGACCGCCGACACGGACGGCGCACTGGAGACGATCAGCCGTATGAGCGACGCTTTCGACCGGTCGGAGGTACTCGTCGAGGCGGGGACCGTTCTCGACGCCGAAACGGCGGGTGCGGCGCTCCGAGCGGGGGCGAAGTTCATCATCACACCGAGTTTCGATCCCGACGGTCTCGAGGCCGATCCCCTCGCTGTTCGGCGTGACGCCAGTCGCGACGAACAGCGCGTCCCCGGTGACCGTGCGCTCGGTGTTGTCGACAATCGTCTCGATAATGATGCCTGACTGTCTCGTGTCGGCGCTTCCGTCGGCTGCTGGCGTGCGGACGCGCTGGAAGTCGTTACCGGTGACCACCGCGATACCCTCTGCTTCGAACGTCCTCTACATCTCACGACCGAGCTGGCCTTCCATTCCGGAGAGGACGTGCTCGGAGCGCTGGAGAATCGTGATGTCGACACCGACCTGGTGGAGGATCTGTCCCCATTCGAGCGCGATGTACCCGTCACCGATGATGACGATGCTCTCGGGAAGATCGCGTTCCTCGAGAATGGTTTCGCTCGTGTAGTAGTCGACGTCGTCGAGCCCGTCGATGGGTGGTGCCCAGGGTGAACTCCCCGTCGCGACTAGCGTTTTCTTGCCGGTGATCTGGATCCCTTTGTCGGGGCCATCGACGATTTCGATGGCCGTGTCGTCACCGGAACGCTCAGCGTTTCGGTTGCCCGAGGGACGTAGTCCCTTGCTGTCGATCAGTTGGCCGTAGCCCCCGTAGATATCAGTCTCGAAGTGCTCGGCGACGTCGACGTAGTTCTCCTGCCGGAACCGCTCGACCAGAGCGTCGGTGCCGTCGAGTGCCTCCGCCCGGTCGACCGTCGGCTCGTCGTCGCTGTACCGGACTGCCTCGAACGGATTCTCCTGCGGTGCGGCAGCACTCTCGCCGACAGCGAGGAGGTGTTTGCTCGGGACACAGCCGACGTTTATGCACGTCCCGCCGATTGGGAGTCCTGTATTCACCAATGCTGTCGAAAGCCCTCGTCCACTCGCTTCTGTGATGGCAGCAAAGGCAGCGGCTCCGCCGCCGAGAATCACGAGATCATACGAATTGTGCTCCTCCATCTCGTCACAGATTTAGAACGCGAAGTAATTGTACTGTGGAGTCCAAAGCTATGGAGTAGGTCGGAGGCCACGAAGCTATGGCAGATTCAACATCATCTCCCCCCTTACGTGCGATGTCGACGGAACGTGCTACTGTCCGCTGACCGGTGTCATCGACACGCTCAGCCAGAAATGTGCGATGTAGCTGATTAGCATCATTGGCGCTCACGAGTCACTCCGGTTTGGGGCGATCGAGGAGCACCTCTCGAGCGCCAGTACCTCGACCATCTCGAAACGGTTGGACGAATTCGAGGAGGCCGGACTGGTCTCTCGGACTCATAGTGATTACTCTCGTCTCTTACCGCCGAACGCTACCCCCGGTAACGGCGTTCGGCGGTAAACAGTGAGAGTAATCACTATCAGTATAACGAGATTCCACCCCGCGTCGAGTACTCGCTGACCGACGACGGGGGCGAGGTGAGAACTCGGCTCGAACCCCTCTTGGAGTGGACCTCGACGGACGAGTAATTGATGACCAGCGAACGGTTGTGTAACCGCGTTGCATCTCCGGTAGTCGGTTAAGATGATTCCATCCCATTCTCTGATATTGATGCCAGACCAGTCGTCTTTGTCCACTCAAGCACCTTCGACTGCCCTCCACGACCTCCCGCCGAGTGCAAAACTCGTCGCGAAAACACTCGAATATGAGGGCGATAGTACCCAGTCGGCCCTCGCCGAGTCGACACTTCTTCCAGCGCGAACCGTTCGCTATGCACTCACCCAACTCGAAGAGAACGGGCTCGTCAAGTCACGTATCTCGTTTATCGATGCCAGGCAGCGTATCTATTCACTTGAAGCGGATCTCGACTGAAATACTGACATCGCTATTCACAGTATTCCGGCCCCGCCGCCTACCAGACGGATTCCCACCACGGTAAGCAGCCCCAGCACGACGAGTCTGCGAGAGCGCTCGCTGGCGGTGATTCGAAGGCGCTTCCCGACTGCGACTCCGATGACGGCCGGGATGGCAGCGACGACGGACGCGAACAGGACAATTCCGCTCGGATATAGCCCGAACAGCCCCGCCACACCAACGCGGATACCGTTGAGTCCCAGGAATACGAGCGCGACGACGCCGACGAATAATCCGTGTGAGAGGTCGAAGCTCCGAAGATACGCGATGAGCTGTACACCGACGTTCGTCCCGCCGAACAACAGTCCCGAGATGCCGCCGACACCGACCATCCCAGTTCGCGTGTGAGCGAACGCACCGATTCTACCTGCCGACCATTCTGGGAGGGGAATCCGTTGCTGAGCGGTCGCGACGAAGCCGAGCGTCAATACTCCGAGCCCCACACGCAGTGGGGCGGTTGGAAGACTACTGAGGACGGCCATCCCGACTACCGTGCCGACCAGCGCAGCACCGATGAGTGGAGCAAACCGTCGACTACAGGTTCGGAGCTCTTCCCGGGAGAGATCACGTACCAGCGAAAGATTCACCGCGAGAATAGGGATGATCATGAACACGACTGCCGTCGCCGGATCGATCACCGTTGCGAGTGCCATCGTCCCGACGAGGGCGAACCCGAAGCCAGCCAGCCCATTCGTCGTTCCGGCGATCAGAATAACGAGCGTCATCAGCGCGACTGTTGGCCCCCCAATAGCTGCAATCATTCGTCAGTACTCGTGAATTGCTCGTAGAGGACTGGGAGTGTTCCGTAGCTGATAGCGTTTCGAACCAGGGCCTCGGTCGTTATGTATTCATCAGTTCCGTGCGCTGTCTGGGTGCCGAAGCCGAACTCGACCGTGGGAGTTCCGTTGTGTCGGAGGACCTTGGCGTCGCCACCACCAGTCGCACTCCGTCGGTAGACCTGGTCGTCGACGACGTGCTCGGCCGCCTGCGCGCTCGCTTCGACGATGGGACTCCCGAGCGGTTCGTACGACCCACGGGTCCAGGAGATGTCCGCAATCTCGATACCATCCATCCCGGTCAAGCAGTTCCGTATCCCGCCGAGTGCCTCTCTGGTATCGACACCGGCGGTCAATCGAATATCGACTCTCGCACACGCCGAGGCCGGCACTGTGTTGATCGCCGTTCCGCCCTCGATGATGCCGAGATTGATCGTCGGGTATCGGTACAGGCTGCGGGCAGCCTCGCCCCCGGCCTCCGGCTCGTAGAAGTCGATGGATTCCTCGATAATCTCGTCCATCGATGAATCGACCGACAGTTTCTGCTGTCCGAAGTCGTGTCGAAGCTGCTCGATTGCATCTGTTAGTCGATCAACCGCGTTCTCCCCGATCATCGGCCGTGAGCCGTGGGCAGCCGTGCCCGACGCTTCGAGCGTCAGCCAAATGTTCCCACGATCGGCAACCGAGACGGAATGTCGCCCGTTCCGAGCGGTGGTTTCGCCAACGACACAGGCGTCGGGATTGAACTCGGACGTCTCTAGCAGCGTCGTGAGGCCGGCGTCTCCGCCGGTCTCCTCGTCGCTCACGAGCGCGAACTGGAGTGTCACAGGTGGTTCAGTCCCGGTGCGAGCGTAGGCGAGCGCGACCTGCACCATTGCAGCGACGGCACCTTTCATATCGGTCGTTCCACGTCCGTAGATGCGGTCGTCGTCTCGCTCACCTAGCGGATCGTACGCCCAATCGCTCTCGTCGAACGGGACGGTGTCGAGATGGCCGTTGAAACACAGCGTCCGGTCGACTTGGCCGGGGAGCGTAGCGACGAGGTTGGGCTTTTCGGGGTCGACTTCGAAGCGCTCTACGGACAGCGAAGGTTCCTCGAGCGTATCTTCGAGCCACTCGACGACATCGATCGTTCGCCCGGGTGGATTCTGTGTCTCGTAGCCCACGAGCGTCTCCGTGAACTCGAACAGCTCTGTACGATTGGTGGAGAGGTACTCGGCGACAGGTGTGGGTAGATCAGACGTATCCATAATTGGTAAGGAGTACTCGTTAGCTCGGTTCTCGCACCCACTCTTCGAGGGTGAAGTCGTCGTAGGGGGTGCGATCGACGACGGTCCACTCATTCGCATCCCATTCCGGGAAGTAGGCGTCACCGTCGTATTCACCGGGTATCCGGCTGAGTACCATTCGATCGACGACGGGCTGGAACAGGTCGTAGATGCCTGCCCCACCGATGACGTAGGCGCGGTCGGACCCAAGCGACTCGACGGTTGCGACCGCGTCGTCGATGCCTCCCACGTGGTGTGCTGATTCGACGTCGTATTCGGACGCCGATCGGCTCAATACGATCTGTGCCGTTCCGGGCAGGTCATCACGCATCGAGTCGAACGTTCGACGACCGAGGATGACGGGCCAGTCTGCGATCCGCTTTCGGTACTGTCGTTTGTCGGTCGAGATGCTCGGCCACGGTAGTTCGCCGTCCCGGCCGATAACGCCGTTCTCTGCCACCGCAGCGACTGTAATTAGTTCTATATCCATATTCAATCGGTGGTGATTTTGCGTATTTCCGGTAGGTTTGCCCCTATCACGACCGCTTGATATTCGATCTGTCGTGGCGGACTGCTGGGTGAACAGCAATCACTACGATCGCTCCGGCGGTTGCGAGGTTCAGATAGATTGTTGGACGATCGAAGCCGACAACCACCTCCACGAATACCCAGACCAGCATCGCAACGGCGACGCCGACGCTCGTGGTCCACCCCCACCGGCGTCGCGTATAGAGCCCGTAGCACACGACTGCCGGGACGAGTCCGAACACGACGAAGAGGATGAGGCCCGGAACAAGGAAGTTCTCGAACGGCGTCCCGTCGAGTGGAGCCGACGAGAGGCCCACAATCTTTCCGGAAGAGGTCATCAGCAAGGCCACACCGCCGATTGCTGCACGGACCGCGAGCTGGCCAAGCACCGCCAGCAATACCCACAGAATCGCTGGACGGCCACGAATTCGCATTAGTTAGTCTCTGTTCGTGCCGAACATTCAAGCGTTGGGGCATCGGCGTCACGGTTCCGTAACCCCCGCATATTCGACGCCGGTCAGGTCGGCGATATCCTTCTTCCAGGTCGTCAGATCACGGCGTTCGAATCCGGAGAGGCTGTCGTGTCCACAGGCACGGGCCATCACCTTCATCAGTTCGACCGTCGCCTCGAAAAAATTCTGTAAGCCGTCGGCGGCGGAGTCGATGACGAGGCGGTTTCTGAGGTCCTCTCGTTGGGTGGCGATCCCGACCGGACAGTTGTTCGAGTCACAGGCCCGCATCCCGAGACAGCCGATCGCCTGCATCGCGGAGTTCGCGACCGCGACCCCGTCAGCGCCGAGCGCCATCGCCTTGATGAAGTCAGATTCCGTCCGGAGGCCGCCCGTTGCGATGAGCGTCACATCCGGCCGGTCGCGCTCGTCTAAGTGGCGGCGGGCACGCGCGAGCGCTGCCATCGTCGGGACGGAGATGTTGTTCTTGAACACGTCCGGCGCTGCGCCGGTTCCTCCGCCCCGGCCGTCGAGGATGAGATAGTCCGCGCCGGTCTCCAGCGCGAAGTCGATATCCTCCTCGACGTGCTGGGCGGAGAGCTTGAATCCGATCGGGATGCCGCCGCCGACGTCGCGTACCCGGTCAGCCATCTCGGCGAAGTCCTCGGGCGTCCGCAGGTCGTCGAACCGTGACGGACTCACAGCGTCCGTCCCCGGTTCGAGGTCACGAACCTCGGCGATCCGGCCCTGTACCTTCTCGCCCGGGAGGTGGCCACCGGTTCCGGTCTTCGCGCCTTGGCCGGCTTTGAAATGGAACGCCTGGACCCGTTCGACAAGGTCGATGTCCCAGCCGAATTTCCCCGTTGCGTACTCGTAGAAATACCGAGAGTTGACATCCTGTTCTTCGGGAAGCATCCCACCTTCACCGGAACAGATGCCCGTACCCGCCTGATCTGCCCCTTTCGAGATAGCGATCTTCGCCTCCTCGCTGAGCGCCCCGAAACTCATATCACTCACGAAGATCGGGATGTCCAGCCGGAGCGGGTTCTCCGCGTTCGGGCCGATCACGAGTTCCGTATCGACTGGGGCTTCGTCGTCGAGCGGGGTCTGGGCGAGCTGAGCCGTCAGGATCTGCAGGTCGTCCCAGGACGGGAGTTCGGAACGCGGGACGCCCATCGCGGAGACGTCACCGTGCTCACCGATTCCCTCGGGTCCCTCCTGGGCGAGACTCTGGATGTAGTGTGTGTACGGCTCGTTCTCGTCGTCGGGCTCACCGTAGAACTCGGGGTCGACCGATCCCCCGTCGATATCGTCGGTGGCTCCCTGCATCGCCCCGTCGTCGCCGTCTCCAGCCTCGGGTGGATCGTACGGTTGCGGATTCTCTTCCGCCCACGTCGCGACTTCCTCGGCGTCGACGAAGACGGCGTCCTCGTCCTCGTCGACCCACGCGGTGAACGTCTCGAGAACCTCCGAGTTGTCGTACTCGCTGACGCCCGTGTCGTATCGGTAATCCCAACCGTGAACGCCGCAGATGAGATTGTGCCCCTCGACGTGGCCGTCGCCGAGGAGCACCCCGCGATGCAGGCAGCGACCGTACAGGACCGACACCTCGTCGTCGTACCGGACGACCACGAGGTCGACATCCTCAACCCGAGCGTGTGTGGGTTCACGATCCGGGAGGTCGCTCCAGACGGCGACCTGTTCGGCCGCTCCCTCGTTGGAGCGACTCATATTGTGTACCTCCCTGCTTGGGGGGTAGATCGGCGCTCGATACGACTCGACGACTGCTGACCGGAAATCGATGTAGTGTGTATCATCATTGGAGTGTCGTTTCGGGAATGTTCACACCGGATCCGAGTCGGTGAGGATTTCGACGAGGGCGGGGCCGTCGTACCCGATTGCATCTTCGAGTGCTTCGTCGAGTGCGTCCTCGTCGTCGACGAAGACGCCGTGACCGCCGCAGTTTTCGGCGAATGCAGCGAATTCAGGATTGACCAGATCGGTCTGCCAGACGTCCCAGCCGCCCGTGCGCTGCTCCTTGCTGATCTTCCCGAGTTCGTCGTCGTTCAAAAGGATGTGCGTGATATCCATATCGTACTTGACGGCGGTCGTGAACTCGCTCATGTACTGGCCGAAGCCGCCGTCGCTAGAGACCGAGACCACCTTGCGACCGGCGAACGGCGACTCGGGTTCCTGTGTGGCCGCCCACGCGCCCAGCGCAGCCGGGAACGCAAAGCCGATTGAGCCGAGATAGCCTGACATAAGTACCGACTGGTGTTCCGGTTCGAAGTACCGTCCGAACGCGTAGGTGTTGTTCCCGACGTCGACGGGGATGATCGCGTCGTCGGGGACGAGCCGCGTCATCGCGTCGAAGGCGGTGGCGTAGTTGACGCCACGCTCGGGCGTCCCGGCGCGGCGCGTCGCCTTCTCTTCGCGCCAGATCGCCCACCGGTCGGCGAGTTCTTCGCGCTGGCTCTCCGCTTCGATATCGTCGATACGGTCAAGCAGTTCGTCGACTGTGACGCCGATCTCGCCCCAGACGGGCACGTCGATACTGTGGAATTTCCCCAGCGTCATCGCGTCGTAGTCGACGTGGATCGTCGGCTTGTACTCGGCAATGCCCGTGTGATTCGAGAAGCTCGCCCCGAAGACGGCCAGCAGGTCCGCCTCGTTCATAAAGTGGCTGGCGATGGGCGTCCCGCTTCGCCCGAGGACACCCCCAGCAAGCGGATGCGAGTCGGGAATCTGCCCTTTGCCCTTGAACGTCGTCAGCACCGGACAGTCGAACCGCTCGGCGAGGTCGACGATCCCGTCCATCTCGAAGCGAGCGCCGTGACCGACGATGATGACCGGCCGTTCGGCGGTCTCGAGTAAGTCCACAGCATCTTGGAGCGCGTCCTCTGGCGGACTGATGTCGCGATCCGTGATGCGTCCCTCGGGGTCGCCTGGTTCGACATCCTCGGCGGACTGGGTCTGGATCTCGTCGGGGAAGATCAGGTGTGAGACCCCCCGTTCGAGGATGGCGGTCTTGGCGGCGCGGGTCGCGAGTTCGGCGTGCTGGCTGTCCGGCAGGGCGGTCGCCTCGAACTCCGCGACGTCGCCGTAGGCGGCCTCGAGGTCGACCTCCTGGAAGTTGCCCGTCCCGAGGACCTGCGACTCGACCTGTCCCGTGAGCGCGATGGTCGGCGACCCGTCGACGTTGGCGTCCCACAGTCCCGTGAGCATGTTCGTCGCGCCGGGACCGGCGATGGAGAAACAGGCCGCCGGACGCCCGGTGAGCTTCCCGTACGCCGAGGCGGCGAACGCGCCGGCGCCCTCGTGACGGACGCCGTAGTACGAGAGGTTCCCCCGGTCGGCCTCGCGGCGGAGCGCGTCGGCGAGGCCGAGATTCGAGTGGCCGACGATCCCCCAGACCTGCCGGACGCCCCAGTTGACGAGCGTCTCGGCGACGACGTCCGAGACCGTCCGCTCGTGGGGCGCTTCTTCGGGAAAGCCGACGTAGATGCCGTCCTCGCGTTCCTCGACCGGAAACGTCCGGACGCAGTCGTCGTGCGGGCCGGGCGTCTCGCCGGTCTGCGGGTCGAAGTCCCACCCGTGCCACGGACAGCGGAGCCAGCCGGTCTCGATCGAGCCCTCGCCGAGCGGGCCGCCTTGGTGGGGACAGCTGTTGTCGAGCGCCGCGTATTCGCCGTCGTAATGCGTCATCGCGACGGTCGTATCGCCACAGCTGACGGCCGTGACGCGGCCCTCCGGGAGCTCGTCCGGGGAGAGTGCCTTGTACCACGTCGTGTCCCCGTCGGGCGTGTTCGGGGACGAGTGATCGCCCATACAGGAGCAGACCGGGGCGGAAGGGCTTAACGACGCCGTGGGCGTGGAACCGCGTTTCACCCCACCAAACGATTTATATATCAGATCCGATCCCGGCCGTCGATCAGACTCATCCTGTTCTATCGGGCGCGTCCGTTCCGATTCATCCGCCTGCGGCGTCGGGATCCCCGTAGGCCCGTCCGCGACGGCGTCACGACGTCTCGACCTCGAAGCGCGCGCCACCCTCTTCGGCGTCACAGACCTCGATTTCCCACCCGTGCGCCGCCGCGATTTCGGCGACGATGGCGAGGCCGAAGCCGGTCCCGTCGTCGGACGTCGTGTGGCCCCACTCGAAGATGGCCTCCCGCTCGTCTTCGGGGACGCCCTGCCCGTCGTCTTCGACGTAGAAGCCGCTCTCCCCCTCGCGCTCGAACGTGCCAACCCGGACGGTCACCGACTCCCCGCCGTGGGCGGACGCGTTCTCGAAGAGGTTCACGAGGAGTTCGCGGACCCGACCCCGGTCGGCGCGGAGGCGCAGAGACGACTCGATTCGCAGGGTGGCAGCGCCGAGTTCGCAGTCGCTCCAGACCTCACGCGCCAGGGCCTTCAGTTCGACCCCCGTCCGCTCCTCGACGAGTTCGCCCCCTCTGGTGTGCCGGAGGAGCTCCGACAGCATTCGGTCCATCCGGTCGGCCGCCCGCTCGATGGCGTCGAAGTGCTCCGGATCGCCGGTCTCCCGCGCGAGCGTCAGGTGGCCCGTGATGACGGAGAGGGGGTTCTTCAGGTCGTGAGAGACGATCCCGGCGAACCGATCCAGCCGTTCGATCGTCTCTTCGAGCTCGCGGCGGTGCTGGACGCGCTCGGAGACGTCACGGAGCATCGCGATCATCGTCGTCGGCTCACCTCCGCCGTCAGCGGGCTCTAAGGCCGCGCCCGAGATCTTTGTCGGGATCTCGTCGCCGTGTTTCGTCAGACACGTCAGCTCGTCGGTGAATCCGGACCCCTCCTCGACGACCTGGGAGATGAACTCGCGGCGCACCCGGTCGATATCGGACGGGTGGATGTCTTCGGGATGCATCGACAGGAGCTCCTCCCGGGAGTACCCGAGCAGCTCGCACGCTCTCGGGTTCACGTCGACGAACGCCTCGGACTCGAGATCGACGACCATCACGGCGTCGTTGTTGTGCTCGAAGATCTTCCGGTAGCGCTCCTCGGCGGCCGAGGAACGGCCGTCGCTCGCTGGATCGGAGCTTCGTCCGCGATCACCGTTCGAGTCGGTCGGCATCGTTTGTCGGTCTCCACGCTCCCCTATCAAAAAGCCGTTAGTCGGTTTCGGTCTCCGGGACCGAACTCAGAACGTGATGACCTCGTAGCCGTCGTCGACCAGCGAGCGGATGCTCGGGTGGCCGTCGTGGTCGTCGAGCGTCACGACGCCCGCGTCGGCGACGGCGTCCTCGACGCCGAACGCGCCGGAACAGAAGTCACACGCGGAGGCGTCGTCGCGGACCGCCTGATACAGCTCGTGGTAGTCGTTGGCTTCGTCTTCGAGTTCCGGGATCCACTGCGTGCCCGCGCCGTCGAAGATGACCTCGACCTCGTCGCCGTCCGCCTCGGCGAACTCCTTCGCCGTTTCGAGCCCGTTTACCAGGCGCCCGGCGTTTTCGTGTCCCTCTGTTCCTGCGAGGATGATGACTGCTGCTTTCGTCATTGCACGCTCCGATACGTCCCGGACCGGTATATATCGGCTGTAGCCGTGTGATCCCGAAACCCTCCCGAGACACATTTATATACGAGCCTTGGTCGCTGGGGACGGGCTCGTCTGACCGCGACGGTTCGACGACGTCGCTCCCGGACCGGTCGTTCAGTGCGAGTGGCCGGCGTCCCCGCGGGAGAACTGCCCGGAGAACCCGCGCTGGACGACCTCTGACAGCGCGGGGTGGATGTGGACGGACTCGCGGATGTCCTGCACGGTCCCCGATCCCGCCGTCATCGCGACGACGACCTCCTGGATCAGGTCGGCCGCCTCCGGGCCGATGATGTGGCAGCCGAGAATCTGCCCGTCGAGGTCGATGATCGCCTTTAGGAACCCGTCAGCCTTCATCGCGCTCCCCCGCGCAGTCTGATCGTACTGATACGTCCGGGTGGCGTACTCGCGGTCGGCCTCTCTGAGTTCTTCCTCGCGAGCGCCGACGCCGGCGACCTCGGGCGAGGCGAACACCGCGAAGGGCATCGCGGTGTAATCGACGGGCTGGAGTTCGTCCCCGAAGAGGTTTCGGGCGACAGCCTGCGCCTCGTGGTTCGCGCTGTGTTTCAGCAGGTACTCGCCGACGATATCGCCGAGCGCCCACACGCCGTCGGCGGTCGTCCTGAGGTACTCGTCGGTCTCGACGAACCCCCGTCCGTCGGTTTCGACGCCCGTCGCGTCGAGGTTCAGGAGGTCCGTGTTCGGCGTGCGGCCCGCCGCGACGAGCAGTTCGTCGCCCGTCACGGTCACGGACTCGTCGCCGACGGCCCCGCCGTCGGGACCGTACTCGTAGGGACGCGCTTCGAGGGTCACCGCCCCGTCGCGTTCCGAAACGGCGGTGGCCGCGTGACCCGTGTGGAGGGTGAAGCGATCGGCGTAGCGCTCGGTGAACGCTTCGGCGATCTCCGCGTCGGCCTCCGGGAGCAGGTTCGGACGCCGGCCGACGATCGTCACGTCGCTTCCGAAGGTGCCGAAGAAGTGGCCCAGTTCCGCCGCGATATACCCACCGCCGACGATCACGAGGTGGTCCGGCGGCGTCTCCAGTTGGAGCGCCTCCGTGCTCGTCAGGAAGTCCACCTCGTCGATCCCGTCGACGTCAGGGACCGCGGGCCGAGTCCCAGCGGCGATGAGGACCGTCTCCGCGCGGATCTTGGCTCCTTCGTCCGCGCCGCTCACGACCTCGACCGTCCGGTCGTCGACGAATCGACCCTCGCCCTTGTAGAGGTCGTGACGGGACGAGGAGCGCAGTCCGTCCCGGATCGACGCCGCGTCCGCCTGGACCTCTTCGTTGACCTCGCGGACGATCTCGGCGAACTCGACGTCGGCGACCTCGGCGTCGATGTGAAACTCGCCTGCCCGATCGATCGTCTCGAGCACGTCGGCGTGGTAGAGCAACATCTTCGAGGGGATGCACCCTCGGTTGAGACACGTCCCCCCGAGCGGCCCCTTCTCGACGACAGCGACCGACTGCCCGCGGTTCGCGGCGGCGTTGGCCACGTCCAGTCCCGACCCCGAACCGACGACGAGGAAGTCGACGTCGTTCATACTCGTCCTCTCCCTCCCGGAGACATAATACCCACCGCAGGTGTGTCGCTTCGGTACCCAGCCGCGACGGGATCGACAGCCCGAGGCGGCCCCGACGCCTCAGCGGACTTCGTCGATCTCCGCGAGGATCTCGTCGATCTCGGGGCGGTCGAACGTCGACGAGCCTCTGTGCACGTACGCGACTTCCGGCGCGCTCTCGCGTCTGTCGACGACGACCACCTGCGGCATCCGACCAAAGAAGTCGGAGAGTTTCCCGAGGACACCGAACCGGACCGGCTGATCGTACGCGTCGCCCGCCTCCGTGTTCGGATCCGCCAGTAGTGGATATGGGAGGTCGTAACTCTCCTGCCACGCCTCGACGCGGTCGACCGGCTCGGGGACGACCGAGACCACTTCGGCGTCGCGCTCGCGGAACTCGTCGATCCGGTCGGCGAGCGCCTGGACCTGCGTTCGGCAGTTCGTGCAGTAGTGATCACGCTGAAAGAAGAGGACGACGAAGGAGACATCGGGAGGTAGTGCCGCCAGCGAAAACGGGTCCGGCCCGACGGCGACGTTCGGGAGCGAAACGTCCTCGACTTCGATTCTCTCGTCCGTTTCCTCGGCCATACCGGAGTGTGGAGGGCCGACGGTGAAAACCGTGCGGGCGGCTACTCGACGAATCCACCGGGCGCTTTCGACCAGTCCCACGACCGATAGCGGATCTTCGGCCTCGCGTCCCCCGGAAGCGCCCCGTACGATTTGAGAAACGAGCGGATGCCCGTCCGCCCGCCGAAGTCGCCGCGGAACCACAGGAACACGCGGGGCACGCGAACGACGTTCGTTCCGGGATCGTACGCCACCGTCGCGTCGAGGTAGCTACGGGTCGCCAGATCCAGTTGGTCGTCGACGCGATCCGGTTCGTACGCGCGGATCGCCGGACAGCTCTCGGCCCCGCAGTTCAGCGCGAAGTGGAGCCGCGGATCGCAGTCCTCGAGCCGGTAGCGCCGCTCGAAGTCCGTGACGTAGACCTTCGGCAGATATCCCAGCCCGTACTTCGACCGACCCCCGCGCAGGATCCCGTTCTCGATGCGGTCGAGCGGCAGCGCCGCGCCGGCGACACTCACCGCGGGGGCGTGAAAGAAGCGGACGAATCGGAGGGGGCTCTCGTAGAGTTCGGGGTGCTCGGCGAGGAGGTGCTGCGTGCCCGCGTTGTAGCAGTTGAGCCAGAACGCGAGCGCGGTCCGTCGGTCGCTCCGGACCCGGTGGAGGTCCTCGGCGGTGGCCGTCGCGAGCGCGCTCCGGAGATCCTCGGTCGGCTCGCCGAGTTTGTGCGCGAGGAGTAACTCCCGTGCGAGCGTCGTCGGCGAGCGGTCCGACTGGGTCGTCGCCGACGCCGGACGTGACATAGCGACGGTTGGCGACGCTCGCGAAAAAGGGTTCTGCGCTGTGGCGAAGACGGCGCCCGAGGGTGGCGCTCGGTCCCGTTCGGCCGTCACACACCCCCGGTACGCTTATTCCGGATCGGTCCTCCTTCCTTTGCGTGCCACAGAGTGACACGATCGCGACGACGACGAGCCTCTGTCCGGACTGTCTCGAGGCGGTCCCGGGCCGGTACGCGGAACGCGACGACGGCGTGTTCCTCACCCGCGAGTGTCCCGACCACGGGACGACCAGCCGACAGGTCTGGGGGTCGCTGGACCACTGGGAGTGGGCCGCCGACTTCGGGCCGAGCCCGGAGTACGACGGCGACCTGACCGTCGACCCGGACCACGCCTGCCTGGCTGTCGTCGAGGTGACCGGGGACTGCAACCTCTCGTGCTCCTACTGTTTCGCCGGCTCCGGGCCCGGCGGCGACCACCGGTCGACCGACGAGATCGAGGCGCTGCTGGACACGGTCGCCGACGCCGGTGGTCGTCCGCTGCAGTTCTCCGGGGGCGAACCGACGGTCAGGGACGACCTCCCGGCGCTCGTCGAGCGCGCTCGCGCCAGGGGGATCGACCACGTCGAGGTGAACACCAACGGGATCCGCCTGGCGACCGAGGAGAAGTACGCGGAGCGACTCGCCGAGGCCGGCGTCACCGCGGTGTACCTGCAGTTCGACGGCCTGACGAGCGAGACGTACGAGCAGATCCGCGAGGTCGACCTCGTCGACGAGAAGCACGCCGCGATCGACGCCTGCCGGGCCGCCGACCTCCCGGTCGTCCTGGTACCGACGGTCGTCCCCGGGGTGAACGATCACGAGATGGGCGACATCGTCCGCTTCGCGCTCGACAACCGTGACGTCGTCCGCTCGGTCAACTTCCAGCCGGTGGCGCACTTCGGCCGCTACGAGCGGAACGACGGCCGGTTCGCCCTCGACGAGGCCACGCGCCTGCTGGCCGAGCAGATCGAGTCGCTGGAGCCCCGGGATATGCTGCCGGCCCCCTGCTGTTCCGCGTACTGCCAGATCGGGACCGCCTTCGTCCCGCGGGACGCGGATCCAACGGCGACTGCCGACACCGGAGCGAACCGCGCCGATGCCTGCGGCTGCGGGGACGCGTGCGCCGATGCGGACTCGTTCGTCCCGCTCACGCAGTACGTCGACGACCGGCTCTGGGACACGCTCGCCGGGATGGTCGACGAGGGAGATTATATGGAGCTGCTGGCCGGCACCGCGGCCGGAGAGGAGTGGGCGTGCAAGACGGCCGGGTGCTGCGGGGTCGACGTGCCCGGCGGGGTCAAGGGGCTGTTCGACGAGGTCCTCCCGGTATCGTTCACGGGGTTTATGGACGCTGACGCCGCCGACCTGAATCGTCTCAGCAACTGCTGCATCTCGGTCCCGACCGCCGACGGCGACCTGGTCCCGTTCTGCGGCTACAATATGACGACCGAGGACGGGGAGTACGCGCTCCGGAACCGCCACGGCTGGGGCGGGAAGCGCGCGGCCGACGCCCCGTCCGCGGAGCGCGACGGCGCGGCCGGCTACCGGGGCGACCAGGCGGCTCCCGACGGTGGGTGTCACACAGGGGACTGCGCCGACGGGAGCGACTGATGGACGGCCTGTTCGACGCCGCGCTCGCGAACCCGTGGGGAACGCTCGAGACGGTCCTAGACGGACCGCTCCACCCCGGCGGCACCGAGGCGACGGCGCGACTGCTCGATCGGGCCGACGTCGGCCCCGGAACGCGCGTGTTGGACGTCGGCTGCGGCGCCGGCGACGCGCTGCGGGTCGCCCGCGAACGCGGTGCTCGCGCGTTCGGCGTCGACCCCGACCCGCCGCGAAACACCGACCGGACGATCCGGGGTGACGCGACGGCGCTCCCCGTGCGGACCGGGGCGGTGGACGTCCTGCTCGCGGAGTGTGTCCTCTGTCTCACGGACCTCCCGACGGCCCTCGAGGAAGCGCGTCGCGTCCTGGACCGCGGCGGGCGGATCGCCCTCTCGGACGTCGTCGTCGAGGGCGGGGACCTCGACGTCCCCGATCGGATGGCCGAGGCCCTCTGTCTGAACGGGGCGCGTAGCCGTGAGCGACTGACCAGTCGGCTTGCCGACGCTGGCTTCGACGTGGAACACACCGCCGAGCACCGCGAGGAACTCCTCGCGATGCGCGATCGCGTGGCTGATCGGGTCGACTACAAGGGGATCCTCGGACTGATGGGCGACCGCGGCCGGCGTGCGCTGGACGCGATCGCGGAACTGGAGGCCGCGGTCGAAGCCGGCCGGGTGAGCTACGTCTCGCTCGTCGCGAGCGCCTGAATCAGGGCCGCACGCTGCCCCGATCTCATTCGCCGTACGTGTGGAAATCCACGGCCTGTTCGAGCAGTTCGTCGGGGATGCCGGGGACCTCCTCGGAGCGGACGGGACCGGCCTCCGCGATGGCGTCGGGTTCCCGCGGGAAGTCCCGGAGCGCGAAGTGGATGTCGATGCCGGCCTTGGCGCCCTCCGCGAGCGCGATCGGGACCTGATTATGTCCCGGCGTCAGGTCGCCGACGGCGTACACCCGCTCGGTCGACGTCTCGCCGTGATCGCTCACGTCGACGGTACCGTCGTCGTTGATGTCGCAGCCGAGTTCGCGGGCGAGCCCGTTGTTGTACTCCGCGCCGTACATCGCGAAGCCGCCCTTGTACTCCCTGACCGACCCGTCCTCGAATTCGAGGGCCTGCAGCCAGCCGTCTTCCCCGTTCTGCACGCCGGTCACGTCCTCGTGGATCACGTCGATCGGGTGGTCCTCGAGCATCCGCGCCGTCTCGTCGCTCCACTCGGGGTCGTCGCCGCGGGTGAGCAGGTCGACCTCGTCGGTGAAGTTCAACATTATGCCCGCGACGTGGGCCGCGCTCTCGGCGTGACCCATCACGTACACGGACTGGTCGACGAACATATGGGCGTCGCAGTGGAGGCAGTAGTGGAGTCCGCGGCCGGTCCGCGGGAGCGGCGGGTCCGGACGGATGTCGTTGAAGCCGGTCGCAAGAACGACGTACTCCGTCCGGTAGACGGCGCTGTTGCCCTGGAGTTCGAGCGATCCCCCCTCGCTTCGGTCACAGGAAGTGAGCATATCGCGGTGGAGATCACACCCGTACTCCTCTAACTGCTCTTTGCCGACGCCGAGGTACTCGTTGCCGCTCGTCTCCTCTCTGACGCCGATCAGGTTATGCACCTCCTGCATCATCGCGGCGCGCCCGCCGCCCCGATCGACCAGCGCCGTCCGGTGCCCGAGTCGGGTGCTGTACATCGCGGCCGTCTGGCCGGCCGGACCGCCGCCGACCACAACGACTTCGTACTTCTCGGTCGGGAGTTCGTCGGTCATACCTCCGTCGACCGCAGACAGAGTAAAAAATCTATCTCGGGCGTGGGACCGCGCTACAGGCCCGAACGGTCGGGTGCAGCATCCGGAGGCGGGGCTGCGACAACGTGGCGCCACACACTCGCGCTACTCCGCGCGGTACAGGAGCGACAGCACGATGATCAGCGCCACCTCGCCGGCCTTCGTCGTCGCCGCCCAGACGTCGGTCGTGAGGTGACTGACGACGTTTTCGAGCGGCGGGAGGCCGTGGAACAGCGGCTCGCGCCCGGGGAGGAAGCCGCCGTGGCCGGTGAAGTGCCAGGCGAAATAGCCGACGAGGTAGACGGCCGCGACGGCGATCCCGGCGAGGTAGTACGGCCGCCTGTCGGGCGCGTTCCGACTCAGCGACAGGCCGACGAAAAGGGCGACGCCGGAGGCGGTGAACGCGAGCGGGCGCGGATCGAAGAGCAGGAACGCGGGGTTCGCGTTCAGGACCGCGAACAGTTCGAGCATCCCTTTCTCGGGGTGGAGCAGGTGCTGCCCGGCCACCACGACGGTGAGGAGCGCTCCGACGGACGGGAGCGCTCGCGACTCCGGCAGGTCCGCCGCATCCGAGGCGTCCGCGTCCCCGTCCGATCGCGAACCCGTCACCGGCGGGTCGTCCGCCGCGCTCACCGGTCCGCACCCCCCTCGTAGAACGCGTCGGGGCCGTGCGCGTCCTGCCAGGCGAAGGCGAACAGCCGCCGCGACGGGACCGGCGCGAGCCGCCGGCCGTCGTCGCTCTCGCCGGTCGTCGGGTCCCACGTCGCCCCGTCGGCGCGGATCGTCCCGTCGCGGAGTTCGTACTCGAGTCCGGGATCCTCGAAGACGGCGGCGGTCCCCTCGTCCGCGACGACGAGGACGTCGACGGCACCGACAGTGTCGGTGACGACACCGCCCGCGGCGGCCACTCGATCGATCGGGTAGGCGACGTGGTCGTCTCCGATCTCGACCCCGAGAACAACGGTTTTGGCGTCGAGGTCGTCTCGTTTCCAGGAGCGCCGAGGTCCCTCGCCTCGCATCCCATAGAGGCCGAACTCCGAGCCGTCTGCGTACCGCTCGTAGGGGGTCATATCGTAGACTTCGCTCGGGGATGGCCCGCCGGGATCGGCTGATCCGCGGACGGGCTGGAGGACGACCCCGTCCGGGTGGCGCTCCCGGAACGCCGCCCAGGCGACGATCGGCGCGGGAAGCGCCGTCAGTCGCCGCCCCGCCAACTCGCCCGCGATGGCCTCGCCGGTGGGCTGTTGCCACTCGCTTTCAGTCTCGCGGTCGTACATCACGAGCGCGTCGTCCGCGAGCTTTCCCGACGTTCCGAACGTGAGCGTCCGGCCGTCGACGGTCCGGTCGTACACGACAGCACTCCAGCAGATTGGACACCACGTCACAGCGACGGGCCGCCCGCCGACGGCGTCGTTCACGATCTCGTGGTAACTGAGGATCCGGATCGGGTACGCGCGGGGCGGGTCACCGTCGACGACGATCACCTCGTCGCCGGGATCGCCGATGTACTCCCGACCGAACGACGGGTCGTCGATCGAGGGGATCGCATCTCGGGGGAGGACGTCCCGGATTGTTTGCTCCGAAGTCACGTGAGATCACACGGCCACTATCGGGCTCGCTACCCGGAGACTGGTCGTGCGGAGAGCAGTCGCCGGGAGTTGATAAATCACCCCCGATCGTGTATCGGCGTTGCGCTCCCGCCACAGCGTCATCAGAGTCTCCCACGAACCTTCGTGTATGTCCGACAGCGATCGAGCGCCGGCGGAACCTCCTCGCGAAACGGCGATCCCCGATTCCTACGCGATCAACGTGCGCGAGGAGTCGATCCACGTCTGGGAGCGGCGGGTGACCGCTCGGGCGCAGGCGGGCGAGTAGAACTACGTAGAGACGCTCGACCGGGCCGACGACCCCCTCGTCTCGGTGGAGTACGCCGAGTTCGCTCCGGCGACCGACGGGGAGTACTGGGTGTACACGCGGACCTACGAGTGCCGGCTCGACTGCGAGTAGCCCGCGGACGCCCGTCAGACCGCCGCAGGGTCGACCTTCCGCCCGATCGAAACCAGACTCCCGACGAGCATCGCGAACGCGATGGGCACGAGGAACTGGAACCCGGTGACGATCGTCGCGCTGGCCTGGACGCCGATCACGAGGAGGATCGTCGGGCCGCAACAGGCCGCGCCGGACAACAGCGCCGGGACCCCCGCCAGCACGCCGGTCGAACTCTTCAGTCCGCAGGCGCGCGGTTGAACCAAGCCGAGGTACGTGAGCGCGAGGTTCGCCCCGACGAGTGCGGCGAGTGCGAGCGCCAGGGCGGTGTTGAGCGGGGAGAACAGGTACGTCAGCGGGCCGATAGAAACCACGGCGACGGCGCCGAACCGGAAGAACCCGAGGCTGGCGAACGCCCGAGAGAGGTCGTCGGCGACGCGGATCGACGGCTGACCGCCGCCGCCGACCGCGATGTCGCCCACGGTGAGCAGGTAGCCGATGAGGTAGAGCGCCCCCGCGCCCACGAGGACGAACCGGGCGTCCCGACGGGACCAGGCGGCGGATAGCGCCGTCCGCGTTCGGATGAGCGCGTCGCGGCCGGCAGCGAACCCGCGGTCAGTCTCGGACATACAGTGACGTATCGGGGTAGAAGCCGCTCCAGGCGAACCACATCGCGTCGAACGCCAGCAGGCGCTCGCCCGGGAGCGCCGCGGGTTCGTGCCTTTCGCCGGTCTCGTCGATGATGCGCCCATCCCGGCACTCGTAGCGCGTCTCGTCGGGATTGCGGAACACGTAGCCGGTATCCAGCGTCGGCTCGTACGCCGCGACGATCGGACTCTCGCCGAGCGTTCCGTGGATGACCTTCCGGTTCCGGAGCGCCTCTTTCTCGAAGGCCGCCGCCCCCTCGGGCGTTCTGGTCCCGATGACGACGCGCTTCGGTTCGAGGCGGTCGTCCTCCGAGAGCGACCGGAACATCGTCCCGGAATCCGGGCTGTAGTACCCGGAACGGGGGTTGTACGATCCGTAGGGATCCCGATCGTAGTTGGACGCGAAGCCGGTGTCGCGCGACAGGACCAGCGTCTCCGGATACGTCTCTCTCCACCGCCGCCAGGTGGTCCAGACTACCCGGAACTCCGACAGCGACTGGACGGTCGGATCGCCGTTCCAGGGGCCGGGAACGGCCGTCGCGAGCACTTGCGGCCACCACGTCTCGGTGGCCCGGTCGTACATAATCAGGTTATTGTTCACCAGCCGACCGGAGACGCCGAACGTCGTCTCGCCCCGCCGGAACCCCATCGCGGTCCCTGTCAGCGGGCAGTAGGTGACACTCACGGGCGTGTCGTCGACGACGTCGTTACAGATCTCGTGGGAGACGAGGATCGACTGTGGGTACGCCTTCGTCTCTCCGCTCGCGGCCACACCGAATACGGGATCGCCCGGGGCGAGCCAGGACGACGCCGTCTCGCTCTCGACGAACGACGGGTCGTCGATCGAGGGGATCCCGTCCTTCGGCGGACCGCCCGACACCGCTTGGTCGCGTATCTCGCCCGGCTGCATCGGCAGCGGAAGGCGCTCCTCGGTCGTCGGGGGCGGTCGTGCGCCCGTCGAGGACGCCGTCGTGGCATTGCGCTCGCTCCCGTTGGCCGCACGCTCCCGGGCGTCACCGGCGGACCCGCCCCGTGAGCCGCCGAGACAGCCCGCCACCGACCCAGTCCCGAGCGCGGCGAGCACCGCTCTCCGAGTTAAAGTGGTAACCATACCCACACGTTGCCACCCGAAGGTGAAAAGCGCACCCTAACCAGCGGGTAACCGCCCGCTCCGTGTTAGCGCAGCCATCGTCGGACCCGGTGGAGGACCCGCGCCGGGTCGGCACCGCTGACGAGCGGGTGGGTGATACCCATCACTGTCCCCCAGATCGCGTGCGCGACGAGCCCGATGACCGAGAGGTTCGGGAGAGCCGCGGGTATCCCGAGCAACTGGAGCCAGAGCGGCATCAGTATCCCGGCGGCGACAAGCCAGAGCACGACGCCCCACAGGAGGCCGAGAACCCCGGACCCACCCGGCCACGAGGCGTATCGGCGGAGCCCCGGCGCTGCGACCCCGGCGGCGAACAGCAGTCCGAAGATCGCGCTGTGGAAAAGGTGAGTGATCCACCCCACCAGCGGGCTCTCGATGCCGTACAGCGACCCGATGACCGGCAGGACGCCGGCCGTCAGCTGGAAGTACGCTCCCATCGCGACGCCGCCCACGAGTCCGGCCACGATGGCGCCGATGAGAGTCGAGACGCCGAGGCCGATGGACTCCGGTCGGATCCGCTCCCGTTCGGTGCGGGGAAACGCGACCGCGATCTCCGTGCGGCCGTCCCCGGACTCGCCCGAACTCACCCGGATGGTCCCGCCGAACTGCGTCACCAGCAGACGGATGATCTGCAGCCCGAACCCGGCCGACGGATCGTCGAACTCCGGGAACTGCCCCGTCTCGAGCAGCGACCGCTGTCGCTGCGGGAGCCCCGGTCCGTCGTCGGCGACCGTGAGTTCGAGGGCGTGGAGCCGCTCGGTGATCGTGATGCTCGGTGCGTCGCCGTGGGTCGCGGCGTTCGTCAGCAACTCGCGGACCACGAGCGAGAGGCGATCGTCGCCCACGATGGTCGTGTCCTCGGCGTCGACGGCGAGTTCCGGATCGACGTCGTACGCCTCCCGGATGGCCTCCACTTCGGCCCTGACGATCCGTTCGAGATCGGTCCGAGTCGACCGGTCGGCGTCCCTAGCGACGACGCCGACCTCCTCGATCGTGTTGCGGATCCGATCGATTGCTCGCTGGATCGCCGCCGTCGACGCCGGGCGGCCCCCCTCGGTGCTGCTCAGCACGTCGGTGTGCCCGCCGATGATGGTGATCGCGTTCACCACCTCGTGTTGGAGCAGTCGGTTGACGAGCAGCGCGCGGTTCGCGGACCGTTGGATCTCCTGCTGCTGTCGGAACGCCCTGCCCGACTGAACGCCGGTGAGCGTCCCCCCGATCGCACCGCCGAGGAGCACGTTCGCGACGAGGAGCGGCGCCTCCCGACCGACGGTGATCGCGCCGGTGCGGAGCAGTTGATCGACCGCCGTGATCCCGAACACGACTGCCATCGCCGCGACCCCCAACACGTGCCACCGGGCGACCGTGTTCACGTAATCGGACTCGAACGGTCCGACCGTGAGGACGACGCCGTAGACGCTCAGTCCCAGTCCGACGACGAGCGGGAGGAGTCCCGCGACCAGAAACGGGAGCGCGGCGTCGGTCCTGAGCGTCTCCGCGACGAAGAACCGCGTGACGCCGAACCCGGAGATCGCGATGAGCAGGCCCCCGGGTTCCAACCGATCGGTGACGTTCATCGCGGCCCCCCGCCCAGGAGTGACGGATGCCACCGGTCTCGGCCCCCTCTCGTCCAGCCACAGCGATTCCGAGAACGGGTCAGTAGAGTCACGAGGAGATCACGGTACGGTATGCGAGACCGTCCGGAATCATCCTTCGGGAACGGGAAACTCATTCGATTACCACGCGGTAACTCGGATACGAATACGTTCGCGTGAGCTTATGTGGACCGTGGGACAACCGGCTACCGGGGGGTCGGCTGCCGGTGTCACGCCCCCAACCGTAGCTCACTCCCACACCCCCCCTTCTCCCACATCCCCTTTTGTCACCCGAGAGCACCCATCACGTTCCCCGGAGCGCGGTGGCGACGAGTCGTTCCACGGGGTAACTCCCACGACGAGCCGTTCTGCACACAAACCGACGCGACGTCCGCGACCCCACTAGTTGACGGGCGATCCTCCGCCCGGGGCGTGGTGTGTGTGCTCCTTGCACGAACGACGTACTGCTAACAGACGGGTGTCCCTCGGGACGGGTATGGAGTTCCGAACCGACGACGGCCGCATCGTCCCGGCGGTAACTGCCGAGGAGATGCGAGCGGTCGACCGAGTCGCCGTCGAGGACGTCGGTCTCGAACTGTTGCAGATGATGGAAAACGCCGGACGCGCGCTCGCGTCGCACGTCTTCGAGGCGCGTTCCGCCCCCGACGCGCCCGTGGAGATCCTCGCCGGCAACGGCGGCAACGGCGGCGGCGGGATGGTCTGCGCGCGGCACCTCGCGAACAACGGCGTCCCCATCACAGTAGTCCTCGACCGGGACCCCGACACGTTGTCCGGCGCGGCCGCCCACCAACACCGCATCCTCGACGAGATGGCCGTCCCGGTCCGGAACGGGGCCGAGGAGCGAGGCGACCCGGCGGAGTCCGGGGTCCTCGTCGACGCGCTCATCGGCTACGGCCTGTCCGGACCCGTGAGGGGCACGGCCCGGGAGCTGATCGAACGGACGGCCCGCTCCCCGGCCCCCGTCGTTTCGCTCGACGTCCCGTCGGGCGTCGACGCGTCGGACGGTCACAAGGAGGGACCCCCCGTCAGTCCGGACCGAACGGTGACGCTGGCGCTTCCGAAGACCGGACTTCGGGACGTCGAGGGGTCGCTCTTCCTCGCGGACATCGGCGTCCCGCGAACGGTATACGACCGGATGGATATCGACTACCGACCGCCGTTCGACGGGCGGCCCTCCGTCGAGTTACACCGGAACCCCGGTGGGTGACGCCGCGGCGACCTGGGACGGCTGGCGGCGGTTCAGACGACCGGCGACGTCTGGCTGTCCGGTTCCGAGAGGTGTTCGAGCCCCCACTCGTACATCTCGTCGATCACGGACTCGAGAGAGCGCCCGTGGTCGGTGAGGGAGTACTCCACCCGAAACGGTTTGGTGTTGATGACGTCCCGTTCGACGAGGCGCTTCTCGCAGAGGTCCTCGAGGCTGTCCGAGAGGACCTTGCTGGAGACGCCGTCGATGTTCCCCTTGAGTTCGTTGAATCCGCTGGGGCCGTGTTCGAGGAGCCGATGCAGAATGACCGGGTGCCACTTCTTGCCGATGAGCGCGGAGGTCGTCGTTATCGGACACCACTCCTCCCCGGCGCACCAGCCCTCGAGTTCGGCGACGGATTCCGTCGGTTCGTTCGTCATAATCAGGTAACGATGAGTGTCGCTGGCTGGACCGTCGGGGGCGAAGATGTTAGTATTGACGTGCGAGTGCAGGGTGCTTGCAACGATCGACTGGGCCGCTCGTCACGGTCGTGTGGCGCGATTCAACGGCCGCGCTACGGTTTAATAGATCTCTCGCGTCGGTGGAGGTATGGTATCAGTTTTCGCTGGCCTGGCTGGAGGTCTCGTGGCGACGATCGTAATGACCATCGTGATGATGGTGATGGGCGACGGCGGTCCGCCGCCGACCGCGGCGCTCGTCGCGAAGTTCTCCGACGGGAATGCCGAGGACTACGCGATGCCCGGGATGGCACTGCACTTCGTCTACGGGATCGTCGCGGGCGCGGTCTTCGTCGTCGGCGTCCCGCTGCTCGGCCTCAGTCTGGGCTCGATCGCCGTCGCGGTCGGCCTCGGAATCGTGTACGGCATCGTGCTGATGATCGGCGGGATGATGTTCTGGATGCGGACGATCATCGGGATGGAACCCGACCGCGATATGATGGTGATGTTCGGGATGGTTCACGTCGTCTACGGCGTCGTCCTGGGGGCGTTCCTCGGGACGGGTATCCTCGCGTAAGCGCGCCTATCGTCTCGTGCCGTCCGTCGATCACGCCGTGGCCCGCTTCCAATTTCACTCGCTCGATACGCCGTTATGATCCGCTCCCGCTTCGTCGTCTTCGGTGGTCTCGTGTCGATGATTAGCCTCTTCGCCGTGACGTCGCCTGCAGCAGCGGCGACGATGTCCGCTGGGACGTCCGCGTTGCAGTCGCTCCCCGTGCCGGCGGGGTTCCCGGTCGAGCAGTTTCTCGCCCACTGGTGGATATTCCCTGCCTCGATCCTGTTCTCGCTCGTGGCCCTCGCGTCCGGGGTGTCGGGGGCGCTGTTCTTCAGCCCGTTCTTCATGTTGATCGTCGGCCTCTCGCCGTCGCAGGCGATCGGTGCCGGACTCCTGACCGAGGTGTTCGGGATGGGCAACGGGCTGCTGAACTACGTGCGGCAGCGGGTCGTGGACTACTCCACCGCGAAGTGGCTCCTGCTCGGTGCGGTCCCGGCGGTCGTCGCCGGCGCGTTCGCTGCCCACTACGTCCCCACGACGCTTCTCAAACTCGCCTTCGGCGTCGGGCTCCTCGTTTTGGGCGGGTTCCTGGTGTACTACGATCCGCCCGAGGAGTGCGTCCCGGGCGAGTGCGAAGGGGAGTTCCTCCGACGCAAGAACACCGGACGGGGGACGACGACCGTCGAGACGACCGACGGCGAGACGTTCACGTACGACACCTGCTGGCGCCCTCCCGGCGTCGGACTCGCCACCGCCGGCGGTTTCATCACGGGGCTGATAAGTGCGGGCCTCCCGGAGGTGACGACCACGCAACTGATCGTCCGCTGTCGCCTCCCGCCGCGCGTGGCCGTCGCGACCAGCGTCTTCGTCCTCGCGGTGGCCGCCCTCGCGGGCGCGGCGGTGCACGCGCTCGCCGCGACGCCCGTGTGGTACGTCGTGGCGTGGTCGATCCCCGGCGTCCTCATCGGCGGGACGGTCGGCACCCGCGTCGGGAAGTACGTCCCCAGCGAGGTAATGGAGCCGGCTCTCGGGGCCGTCTTCTCCGTCGTCGGTGTCGTCGTGCTCGCCAGCGAACTGCTCGCGTAGGACGCAGGTATCGGTCGGTTGGCCGACCTCGCTCGCGGGGGCCTACGACTCTGCCGGGGCATCGGACAGGCGGACCATCTCCCGCTCGAACCCCTCGTCGGTCCAGCGCCACGACCCCAGGTAGGGATAGCCGTCGAACGCGCAGATGGCGTAGGAGTACCCCGGCCACGTCGCGCGTTCGGCGTCGGTCTCGCTCGGGTGGACCGGCCCCGCGGGGTGAGAGTGATAGAACCCGACCACCTCAAGCCCCGCGTCCTCGATCGCTTCGGTGACTTCGAGCTGCTCCTCGGGATCCATCGCGTAGCGGATCTGGGGCGTCTCCGCGGCGTTGGTGACCTGGTGAACCTCGTGGACGACGCTCTCGGTCTCGCCGTACGCGCCGGCCAGAATGCCGCAGATCTCCTTGTCGCCGCCGCCGTAGCCCTGGTAGACGATCTCGTCGTAGGCGTCGCGGTCGAGAACGAGGGTCGAGTCGCTCACGTCACTCCTCGGATTCGAGGTCGTACTCCCAGGCTTCGTAGCCGCCGGCCATACTCCGGACGCTCCCGGCGTCGTCGACGTCCTCGTAGCTGCCGATCAGCCGGGCGGCCTGGACCGATGACTGGCCGATCGGGCAGGCGACGACGACGTCGTCGTCCCACTCGATCTCGCCGATCCGGCTCGGGAGCTCGCTCATCGGGACGTTGACCGCGCCGGGGATGTGGCCCCGCTCGTACTCGTCGGGGTCGCGGATGTCGACGATCTGCGGGGCGTCCCCCGATTCGATGCGCTCGTGGAGCTCGTCGGTGGTGATCTCGTCGACCATCGTTATCGCTTCCGGAGGAAGATGCGATAGCGCCCGTCGCCGCTCTTCCAGACGTTGGCCTGGGCCATCTCCTCGACGGCCTTCGGGACGTTCTCGGTGCTCGGGACGTGGTCGGTCTCCTGCACCAGGAGGTCGCCGGAGCCGAGCCCCTGGATGGCCTTCTTGGCCTCGACCTGGGGATACGGACAGACCTCGCCGGTCATATCCTGCACCTCGTCGGCCTGTTCGTAGAGTTCTTCTGCGGTCTCGTCGTCGAGCTCGTCGGGGAGTTCGACGACGTCTTCCCAGTCAGTAGCCATTACCGGTTTCGAGGTCGCCTGCAAGCAAACCCTTTTCGAACGTCGCAGTCATCTCCCGTATCTCTGACGCGCGTCCCGCGTCCACTAGGTTCAGCGCGCGCACTGCGTTCACAGCACGAGCGGCTCGAACGGCTGGGCCGGCGTCTCGACGGTCCAGCGAACCTCGCGGTCCGCAGTGGAGACCAGGCTCACCCGGTCGTCGTCGTAGTGGGAGACCGTCACGCCGTCGCCGTCGCCGACCGGGTCCGCGGCGAAGGCTGGCGCCGGAAGGGAGAGCGACGCGTCGGCGTCGAGGGCGACCATCCGGGCGCGCTCGCGGTCGAGCACCCAGGGCGCGCCGTCGACGATCGACACGGCCGTGGGTCGGCCGCCCACGCCGTGGGTCTCCGGATCCGACAGGTCCGGCGCGAGCGACGTCACGGTCCCGTCGTCGCGACCGGCGACGTACACGCGCTCGGGGCCGAGCGTGGCCTCGTAGGGGTTGGCGCCGACGTCCGCGCGTGCCGTGACGTCGGTCTCGTCGGCGCGGACGACGCGCCCCCCGGTCTGGTCGACCGCGTAGACGGCGCCGAAGCCGGCGTCGACGCCCTGGACCCGCGCGTCCGCGCCGACGTCGATCGTCTGCTTCACCCGGGCGGCGTCGGGATCGACCACGGAGACGGTCCCGTCGACGCGGCTGCCGACGTACGCAAGCCCGTCGCGGACGGCGGCGTCGTGCGGTTCGGCGCCGACGCCGACTCGGCCCGCGAGCGAGCGGGAATCGGGATCGAGGATCGCCACGGCGTCGCCGCCGGTGCAGGGAACCAACACCAGCCCGTCGGCCAGCGCGAAGTGCGAGGGGCCGAGGATGCCCGTCCCGATTTTTCCGACTCGCCCGTCGTCGACGACGCTGACCGCCCGCTCGCCCATCGTGGCGACGAACACCGCACTCCCGACCGCCGCGAGGTGGACGGGGTGGTCCCCGACCGCGATCCGGCCCCGCTCGGTCCCGTCGTCGCCGTCGAGCAGGACGACGCAGTCCGCGCCGGCGCAGGGGACGGCGACGAGCATCACCCGGTGCAGGAGAAGCCGCCGCCACCCCCGCCGCCGACGCTCCCGGAGGTCTCGACGACGGTCGTGGTCTTCGTCTCGACGGGGTAGCGGCCGCGGCGGTCTTCGGGCACGTTTGCCCACTCGGCGAAGCCGCCGTCGTAGAGGCAGACGTCCTCGGCGCCGAGCGCACGGAGGACGAGCCACGTGTGGGTCGGATTGACGTTGCCCTGGCCGTAGACGACGGTCCGACCGCTCTGGCTCAGGCCCGCGTTGTTGAAGTACAGCCCGGCGAGCGTCCCCGGCTCGGCGAGCATCCGGCCGTCGACGTTCCCCGTCCAGTGGACGTCGATCGCGCCCGGGATGTGCCCGTGGCGGTCGTTGGAGGCGACCAGTTCCGGGGACTTCCGGGCGCCGAGGTACGCCTCGGGCGGTCGGACGTCGACGAGGCCGGGCCCGTCGGCGTTGAACGAGCCGACTCGCTCGGCGATCCAGTCGCGCGTCACGACGAACTCCTCCTGGGGAGACGCCTCGTAGGTCGCGCCCCTGGGCGACCGGGAGCCGACGCCGACGCGGCCGTTCCAGGCCTCGTAGCCGCCGTTGAGGACCGAGACGTCACCCTCGTGGCCCAGGTACTCGAGGACGAACACCACTCGCGAGACCCGCGAACCGACGCTGCTGCCGTATACGACGACGTCGGTGTCGCGAGTCAGGCCGAGCGCACCGAGTCGGTCCGCGAGCGCGTCGGCGTCGGGGACCAGCCCCGCGTCGGTCTCGGTCCGGGCTGTCAGGTCGTCGACCGGGACGTGGCGGGCGCCGTAGACGTGTTCCGTGCGGAACTGCTCCCGACGCCGGGCGTCGAGGAATACCTCCGAGTCCGGCCGGACCTGGTCGGGCCCGCGGAAGTAGGCCACGTTGCCGCCGATCGACGCCGCCTCCGCGACATCGGCGGGCGTTCTCACGCCCGAACACCCGGCGGTGCTGGCGACGCCCGCGCCCGCCGCGGCCGCCAGGAGGGACCGGCGAGTCAGTGCGGCCTCGTCGCCAGCGTCGGTCGAATTCCTGTCGCCGCCGCGCATCACAGCTGGTGGCCGCAGGCGCAGTTCCCGATGCAGTACGTCGTTCCCGCGTTCGCGAACTCGACGCCGAGCTTCGCCATCGACGCCATCAGGTCGCTCGCGGTGTCGCCCTCGGGGCGGACGTTGCCCGCGGTCGCCCCGTAGGGCTTGGAGCCGACGCCGATCGTCGCGGTGATCTCGCCGGCGGCGTGGTCGATCATCTTGACCTCGTCGGACGTCTGGACCGGGACGTAGAGCTTCTCCTGGCTTGGCCCCCACGTGCCGACGAACGCCGAGCCGCCGACGTCGAGGCGGTTCGTCACCTCGTTCGACTCCAGGTCGACGACGGTCACGTCCTGGGAGTTGGCGGTGAAGACGTAGCCGGTCTTCGAGTCGGGGCCGATCTCGCTCGTCAGCGGCAGCGCGCCGAGGTCGTCCTCGGCGGTTAGCCGCGTGACCTCCTCGGGGTTCTCGGGGTCGCTGACGTCCCAGACGCTCTCGGTGCCGTGCTCGCCCTCGTTGTTCTCGACGAGCAGCGTGTCGCCGTTCCAGGCGGCGGTGTCCATCCACGGGCTGACAGCGTCGACGCCGTCGACGACCGGATCGACGCCGACCTGCGTGACGATCTCGAAGGGGTCGATCCGGAGGACGGTGAGCGTGTCGCTGAAGATGTCCGGGACGAACGCGTACTCGCCGTCCGGGTGGATCGTGACGTCGCACGGCCCGGGGCCCGAGTGGTCACCGCGGCCGCCCTCGGGCTTGCGGTCGATCTCGCCGGTCACCTCGCCGAACGTCTCCGAACTCGGGTCGGCGTCGAGCCGGAACTGCTTGTGGACCGGCTCGCGCGCGCTGACGATCAGGTGCTTCCCGTCGGGGGTGACCTCCTGCCAGTTGGCGCCGGAGCCGGTCTCGAAGGAGGCCTCCTCGGAGAGGGACGCGACGTCGACGCCGCGGACGCCGTTGTCGACGTTGAGCCACGCGATGGGCCGGCTTTGATCGAGCTGCTCGACGATGTACTGGTTCGAGGGGAACGACGCCGTCGCGCCCAAATACGTCGTGGTGACCAGCTCGTCCGCCTCGGCGTCGATGACGCTGACCGTCATGTCGCCCGTGTTGAACACGAACACCGTCGGCGGGCCCTCCTGCCCGCCCCCGCCGCCGGAGCCGTCGCCCCCGGTCAGCCCGGTACAGCCGGCCGTCGCCGCCGTCCCCGCCGCCGCGGAGCCGGCGAGCAGCGCCCGTCGCGACACGCGGCCGCCGTCGTCTCGCTCCCCCGCGGAGCCTCGGTTCGGATAGAGGATCTCGTCGTCGGACTCGTCGCTCATTGTCGAGTAAACAGGGCGTACAGGGTTAGGTACGTCGGAGCGCTCAGCCATTGCCCGTTGTCTCCGAAAGGAGAATATGTTGCCTTTTTCGGCGTCAACGGGCAAGACTGGTCCCCTTCGTCAGAGGGACGCGCCGGGAGCGCTTTCCCGTTCCTATGCCAACGCTCTCGCCACTGGGGTACGTCCTCGTTTCGATCGGGGTCGGCCTCGCCTTCGGAGTGCTCCTCCAGAAGGCACGCTTCTGTTTCGTCAGCGCGTTCCGCGACTTCGTCGCGTTCAAAGACACCCGCGTGCTGAAAGGCGTCATCGCGGGGGTGATCGTGATGACCCTGTTCTGGAGCCTCCAGGCCACGCTGGGCTTCTTCCGGGGCTTCTGGACGCCGCCGTGGGGCTTGGCGTCGCTGTTCGGCGGCTTCGTCTTCGGGATCGGGATGACGATGGCCGGCGGCTGCGCCTCGGGAACGCTCTACCGGGCCGGCCAGGGCTACGTGCAGTTCTGGATCACGCTCCTGTTTATGGGGGTCGGCTACGTCGCCTTCGCGTACGCCTTCCCGACGCTCCGCTCGGTCTACTTCGAGCCGCTGCGCTTCGGCGACGGCGCGACGCTCTACCTCGCGCTGCCGTGGCCGCCGGCGCTCACCGGAGTGCTGGTCGCCGCAGTGCTCGTACTCCTGTACGCGTTCGTGCGGGGCCGGGCGCAGTTGCCCGACGAGCCGCGCGGCGGGACCGACGCGCCCGCCGACGCCCGGGCGCAGGCGAATCTGCCCACCCGCTCGATCTCGGCGCTGTCGATCGGGCTCCGTGAGGTGTTCGACGGGAGTCGGGCGTACGTCGACGGGATCCGCTCCGACGACCGGCCGCTCGCCGACCGCCTGCGGGACTCCTGGGACGCGCGGACCGCCGGAATCGGCCTCGCGCTCGTCGCCAGCCTGTGGTTCTGGGTGTACGGGGCCTGGGCGATCACCGGCAGCGAGGCCAAGTGGGCCGGCTGGCTCCTCGCGCAGGCCGGCGTCGACGTCGGCAGCGTCGAGTACTGGGGGTCGATCCTGTTCCGCGGCGGCGACATCTCGGTCACGGTGGACATGCTGATGGTCCTCTCGGTCGTGGTCGGCTCGTTCCTCGCGGCGCGGGCCTCGGGGGACTTCCGGATCCGGTGGCCCAAGCTCCAGCGCCTGCCGAACCCCATCGTCGGCGGCCTGCTGATGGGCGTCGGCTCCCGGCTGGCCCCCGGCTGTAACATCGCGAACCTCTTCAGCGGCGTCGCGCTGCTGTCGCTGCACTCGATCCTCGCGGGCGCGGGCATCATCCTCGGCACGTACGTGATGACCCACTGGCTCTACCGGGAGGTCGGCTGTGCGATCTGAGGCCGCCGGAGCGCTCAATAGCGACGACTCCCGTCTCCGTCCGACGATTTCGGAGACGGCAGGCCTTTGGCCGTCCGGGGCGGTGATCCGGATATGAGCGACAGCGACGCGCCGGTGTTCGACGAGGCCCACATCGGCGAGACGCCGCTCGTCGAACTCGACGTCGACGTGCCCGCGACCGTCTACGCCAAGGTGGAGTGGCTGAACCTCTACGGCGCCCCGTACGGCGGCGGGTCGATCAAGTCCCGCATCGCCAAGGGGATGCTCGACGGCGCGGAGGAGCGCGGCGACCTCACTCCCGAGAAGACCGTCATCGAGCCGACCAGCGGCAACACCGGCAGCGAGATCGCCCGGCTGGCGAGCGCCCGCGGCTACGACGTCGAGATCGTGATGCCCGACAACGCCAGCGGCGGCAAGATCGGCGCGGTGGAGGACGCGGGCGCGGAGATCCACTTCGTCGACGCCGACCTGGGCTACGACGCCGTCATCGAGCGCTGCGAGGAGCTCATCGCTGCCGACCCCGACCGGTACTACCGCCCGAACCAGTACGAGAACCCCGACAACCCCGGGACCCACGAGCGCACGACCGCCCCGGAGATCTGGGACCAGACCGGCGGCGAGGTGACCCACTTCGTCGCGGGCGCCGGCACCGGCGGTACCGTCACGGGCACCGGCCGGGGGCTCCACGAGCGGGGCGACGTGACGGTCGTCGGCTTCGAGCCCGCCGAGGCGCTCCATGCCATCGACGGCCTGAAATACCTCAGGACGGGCGATCACTACCACCCCGAGACCTACGACGAGTCCGTGCTCGACGAGAGGGTCTACGTCGGCACCGACGACGCCTACGACCGCGCCAGGGAGCTCAGGGAGCGCTACCAAGACGACGAGGTCCCGATCGTCGACACCGGCCAGTACGACGAGTCGACGGTGCGGGACGAACTCCGCGTCGACGGCCAGTTCGTCGTTGGCACCTCCTCGGGCGGCGGCGTCCAGGCCGTCCACGAACTGCACGCCGAGTCGGGCCTGAGCGCCGACGACACCATCGTGATCGTGCTGTGCGACCGCGGCGACAAGTACGCCGACATCCCGCTGTGGGAGGACTATCTGGCCTCCGACGCGGCGTAATCGTGGCGGAACGCCGGGATTCGACGCGCTGTCGCGGAAAAAACTGCATATGCGTTTAAGTAACACTTTTTAAGCGAATTTCCTAAGAATAACTTAGGATTACCCTATGAACGCGCTCCAGATAGCGCTGGTTCTCCTCTTCGCGCTGTCGGGGGCGGTGTGTTTCGCGGCGATCCGGGCCGTCTCGCAGGTGCCGAACGCGGACGTCCGGCGGGGGCTCCTCGCGCTGCTCCTGCTGAGCGGGCTGTGGGCGGCGAGCGAGGCCGCTCGGCTGCTCGTTCCGTCCCCGGCCGGCAAGGAACTGGTGTACATCCTCGGGCTGGTGGTAGGACTACCCACCGTCGGCGCCTGGCTGTTCTTCTGTTCCGCCTACACGGGTCACGACTATCATCGCAAGCCGGTGTTTCGACAGCTCGCCGTCGTCGTCTACACCGTAGTCGTCGCGGTGAAGATCACGAACCCCTACCACGGCCTCTACTTCCGGAGCAGCCTCGTCGCCGAGCCGTTCCCCCACCTGACGATTCAGCTGATGCCGGCGCACTGGTTCGTGACGGGGCTCTCCTACGTCCTCACCGCGATCGGCTTCTATCTGCTGTACGAGCTGTTCTCCCAGTCGAGCCTGGAGACGAGATCGCTCAGCGCGCTCGTCCTCGTCACGGCGCTCCCCGTCGTCCTCGACATCCTCAGCTACACCGGCGACCTCCTCTTCACGCTGAACTACGAGCCCGTCGGCGTGGCGGTGTTCGCCGTCGGCGTCCTCTATGTCGTCGACGAGCAGTTCGTCGCCCTGCCGGCGTTCTGGCGGCAGGACGTCTTGGAGGCGCTCGACGAACCCATCGTCGTGCTCGATCGGGAGGAGGCGATCCGCGACTACAACACGGCCGCGGCCGACCACTTCCCCGACCTGGGGGACGCGGCGGGAGAGCCGCTCGCCGCCGCGTACCCGTCGCTGGCGGCGAAGCTCACGGACGGGGACGACCTCGTCGAGACCGATGTCGGCGGTGTGACGCAGTACTACGCCGTCGAGCGGCAGTCGCTCGAGAGCGGTGGCGAGCGGTTCGGGCGAGTCGTGATCCTCTCGGACGTCACGGTTCTGGAGCGCCAGCGCCGGGAGCTCCAGCGGCAGAACGACCAGTTCGACGACTTCGCCGAGGCCATCACCCACGAACTCCGGAACACGCTGGCGATCGCCCGGGGGTATCTGGACGTGATGGGCGAGGAGGCCCTCGACGACGCGGGGTCGTCGTCCGCCTCTCCCGAGTTCTACGAGCGGGTGACCAACGCCCTCAAGCGGATGGACCGGATCACCACCGACCTCTCGAAGCTCGCACGTGACGGCCAGACCCTCCAGGGGCGGGACGTATGCCACGTTTCGGCGGTCGTCGATCGCGGCTGGGCGGCCGCGACGACGGACGGGATGTCGCTCTCGATCGATGCCGACGGATCGATTTACGGCGACGAGGTCCGCATCGCGGACCTGTTTAAGAACGCCTTCGAGTTCGCCCGTGCGAACGGGGCGACGACAGTCACCGTCTCGCGGACGGACGAGGAACTCAGAATCGCGAGCGACGGCGATGCCCTCTCGCCCGCGGAGTTCGAGCGCGCGTTCAGCTACGGGGAGGCGGTCCCCTCCGCGGAGACCGGGATGCTCCTCCCGAACGTCCGGACGCTCGCGCGGGCCCACGGCTGGGAGGCCACGGGGACCGCGGACGACGACGGGCTGACGATCCGCATCAAAACGTCGTAGGGCGTACCGATCTCGACTACCGGCCGCCGCTGGCGGCGGGAATGACCCGAATCCGACTGTCCTCCTCGACGGCGGCGTCGAGGTCGGCGACCTCGCTGCCGTCGACGTAGACGTTGATGAACTCCTTGATCTCGCCGTCGTCGATCACGCTGTCTCGGAGTTCCGGGCCGTGTTCGGCGGCGTGGTTCTCGAACGCTTCCGCGAGCGTTCCCCCAGCGACTTCGACGGTCGAAGAGGCGCTGCCGCCGCCGAGCACTGCCGGCACTTTGATCTTCGGCATACGCCGCGGTTGGGCCGTACGACACATAAGCGGCACGTCGGCGGCAACCACGGTGTCCACGGGGATCCGTCGCGCCCGCGATAGCGGAAGACGCGCACACCTCCGTCGGCCTTTTCGCCCGGGGATTCCATACGAGGGATATGAGCGAACTGGACCTCGACCCGACGCAGCTGGACCGGTACTCCCGGCACATCATTATGGACGACGTGGGCCCCGAGGGACAGCGGGATCTCCTCGACGCGAACGTCCTCGTCCTCGGGGCCGGAGGGCTGGGAGCGCCGATCATCCAGTACCTCGCGGCCGCCGGCGTGGGGACGCTCGGCATCGCCGACGACGACGAGGTCGAACTGTCGAACCTCCAGCGGCAGGTCATCCACGGCGACGACGACGTCGGCCGGAAGAAGGTCGACAGCGCCGCGGAGTTCGTCGAAGACCTGAACCCCGACGTCGACGTCGAGAAGCACGACCTCCGGGTCCGCCCGGACAACATCGAGGAACTCATCGAGGGCTACGACTTCGTCGTCGACGGGACGGACAACTTCCAGACGCGCTACCTCGTCAACGACGCGTGTACGCTGGCGGGCGTCCCCTTCTCCCACGGCTCGATCTTCAAGTTCGAGGGCCAGATCACGACGTTCACCGGCGGCGATGACTCGCCGTGCTACCGGTGTATGTTCCCCGAAGCGCCGCCCGCGGGGATGGTCCCCAACTGTGCCACCGCGGGCGTGCTGGGCGTCCTCCCGGGCACCGTCGGGTGCATTCAGGCCACCGAGACGGTGAAGGCGATCATCGGCAAGGGCGAACTCCTCGACGGGCGGATGGTGTTCTACGACGCGCTGAATATGGAGTTCGACACCGTCGAGATCACCAAAAAGGACGACTGCCCGGTCTGCGGCGACGATCCGGCGATCGACTCGGTCCACGACGTCGAATACACCGCCTCCTGTGCGATCGACGTCGGTCAGGAAGCAGATCCTGAACTCTCGATGGACTGATAGTGAGTACTCTCGTCTCTTACCGCCGAGCGCCGTCACCGGGCGTCGCGTTCGGCGGTAAACAGTCAGAGTAATCACTATGAAACGGACGGTCCGTAGAGCCGGTGTCAGAGACAGCGGCGATCCGCTCCGGAGTCGGTAGCGAAATAGGTACCAGCCCGGACGGACGACTACGAAAGTCGCCTACGTGTTCGCGACGGCCGGACAGACGATCGACTACGTGCTCGGCGGTATGATCCTGCCGCAGCTCGAAGCCGGCACTCACGGCGTCGACGTGGCCGGGATGTTCTTTTTCCACGACAACACGTACGCGCTCCGAGAAGGGGATCCGATCGGCGAACGGCTCGACGACCTCGCCGACGAGCGGGAGATGCTCTTGATGCTGTGCGATCAGTGTGCGAGAAAGCGCGGGCTCGCGGAGTTCGATCACACCGACGAGGCCGGCAGGGATCACTTCACGCCGACGAACACGATCGAGAACGCCACGGTCGGGTGTTTCCCTGACCTCTACGCCGCCCTCGGCGAGGTCGGGGTCGACCAGGTGATCACGCTCTGATACGACGTGCGGAGTCGTGAGAGCCTCGGAGCCTGGTGGGGTCAGTCGGTCCCGAACGAGTCCCAGAACACGTCCGGCAGGTCCTGCTCGGGGTTTTCGTCCAGGTAGTCCTGCTTCGTGAGGTTCGCGTCCTCGATCAGCGTGGCGGCTTCACCCGCCCAGACGTAGAACCCGATCAGCGTCTCGCGTCGCATCCGTTCGAGGTCGACGGAGTGGTACACGTTGACGACGCCCCCGTTCTCCCGGTTCAGTTCGGACCGTCTGAGGAGGCCTAACTCCACGAGTTTGTTGAGATAGCGGGTGATCGTGCTTCGGTCGTACCCCAGCGATTCGGCGACCTCGTTGGCCGATAGCGGCCCCTCGCCGATGACGCACAGACAGATGTCGAGGCCGGCTTTCGGCAGTCCGAACGCCTGGAGGAGCACCTGTTTGACGTCCGGCGGCTTGACGCTCATCTCGACGTCGGTCACCCGTTCCATCGGCTTGTCGTGACACGACATCGGCGGTTCGTCGCGCCCCAGCGCGAGAACGACGTTGTCGCAGTCCGGGCACTCATAGAGGTTATATCGGCTCGCGTCGGGGTCGTACTGTACCTCCTCGGGGGGATCAGACGGCTGATCTGCCTCGCCTCCCGCCATTAGCTATGCAGCTCCATACGGTTCATATCACCTGCAGTTCTGATAAATGCCGGTCCTCTCATCCGTCTGAACTCGGTCTCGCGGCGTCGACGATGACCACCGCATCGGTGTCCAGCGCCAGGAGTTCCTCCCCGGTGATCGTCACTCGTGCGGTTCCATCGGGCGCGATTCGGGCGAGATCACAGGCCTTCAGGCCGCGGAGATGCACTTCGACCGCGTGCTCGTCGACGCCGAGCGTCCCTGCGAGCGCGTCGACGGTCGTCGTCTCCCGTCGCGTCGCGTCGCTCGCGGCAGCCAGCTGCTCCAGGACGGCTCGTCTCGTTACGGACATCGGGAGTGGCGGGCGTTCTGCCCCGGCGGAGGAGACATACGTGTCAGAACCATTGCTGCGCGCTCCGTGTCCCGCTCACCGTTGGCGGGGGTTCAATGCGTCGGTACCGGGGTGTGGCTTCCATCGTGTTTCCGGGGTTATTCTTCGACGGTTCGGCTGATGTCCAGCGTGTATGCTTCGAGCACGTCTCGGCCGAGCAGGACCGGATACGTCATATCCGACCGGTCGGTGACGCTGGCGGTGACCGTCCGCCACCGTCCGTTCAGACAGAGGTCGACGTCGACGAGGGGGCGGGTCTCCGTGTCGCCTCCCGCCCCCGACCGCACGTCGGTCGTGCCGACGAGGGGGCCGGCGCCGATCCGACCGGCGAGCTCCGTGTCGATGCTCGTTCGCTTCGCGCCCGTGTCCGACTTCGCGACCGCCTGTTCTGCCCCGTCGCGGCCGTTGATCCGTATCCGCGAGGTGTAGCCGAGGACGCCGTCCCCGCCCTGTTCTTGGACGAGCGGCGGTTTGCAGTCGGGGACTGAGTCGTCCAGTGTCGTTTCCAGTTCGACGACTCGGGAGGCGTCGACGCTGCCGCCCGCCCGCTCGATGGCGAGGCGTGCGATGTGCGGAGCGGCCGAGACGCCCGTCGCCGAGAACAGCCCTTTGAATCCCGCGGTGGCGTTGACTTCGAGGATGTACCACTCGCCGTCTATCGGCATCAGGTCGACCCCGGCGAGGTCCAGTCCGAGGACAGCCGTCGCCTCCGTGGCGAGTCGGCGCGGTTCTCCCCCGAGTTCCTCGGTCACGCCCTCGACGTCACCACCGAGCGCGACGTTCGTCCGCCAGTCTCCCTCGGGCGCGTGGCGTCGCATCGCCCCGACGATCTCACCGTCGACGACGTACACGCGCACGTCGGAGGGGCGGTCGTCGGAGTCCTCCAGGAACTCCTGGACGAACGCGTGTTCGTCGTTGATCATCGGACTGACGGGCTCGTTCGGCGAGACGACCGACATATCCTGCCCGTTCGTCCCGATGGTATGCTTGTAGGCAGCGGTATCCGGGAGGTGCTCCGGCCACTCTTCGAACGTTCGCGGGGAGCGGCCGAAGAACGCGTCCGGTACTGGCAGGCCGGCTGCAGCGAGCTTCGCACCGGCGCGATACTTATGGAGTGTGTTCGCGACGGCTTGCGGTGTGTTCACAACGGGCGTCGTCTCCTCGTAGAGCGCAGCAAGTTGAAGATCTTCGAGCTGGTGGTCACTCTTGGTTAAGAGCATCCGGTTGACGAGCACATCGACACGGGGTGAGAGCTGGACAGTGCCGTCCTCGATCCGTGAGGTGACGTTCTCGTCGCGGATCCAGACGGGTTCGTGCCCCAGCACCCGAACCGCGTTCAGGATCGCTTTGGTCTCCTTGCTGTTGTGGGTGCTCAACACGCCCACTCGCTGTGTCCCAGCATCGGTCTGCACACTATCGATGCTCGCAGACCGTGCCGAGTCCGTCGCACCCTCCGGTTCGGGGGAATTGGAAGAGGCAGTCATTAGCGTTGCTCACGTTCGTATTCGGAACCCCCGTCATTACGAGTTCTGCGAACGTGTAACACAGTTACAACCGCTCTCTCGACTTAACCCGATAGGATCCACTATGTAGGGACTGATGAGCGAACAACAGGCGGACGCGTTCACATTCGATGGCGGCCGTGTGGAACCCGGTGAAACGGAAGAACTCCGATATCCAGTGAGTGAGACCTATTTGGGCGATCCGGTTCGCATTCCAGTGACGATTATCAACGGCCCACAGCCCGGCCCGACGGCATTTCTCTCGGCTGCGATCCACGGTGACGAGCTCAACGGCATTGAGGTCGTCCGAGAAGTCGCTCAGGAGTGGGACCATTCAGACGTCTGTGGGACGCTCGTTTGTCTCCCCGTTCTGAACGTCCAGGGATTCGTTGCGCAGGAGCGGTATCTCCCGATTTACGAACGAGACCTGAATCGAGCCTTCCCAGGGAAACAGGACAGCACGAGCTCGAACCGGATCGCTTACCAGATCTATCATAATTTCATCGAACCCTGCGATTTCGGCCTCGATTTTCACACCTCTACGCGGGGGCGAACGAATATGTTCCACGTCCGTGCCGATATGGACGACGAGGGGGCTGCCCGACTCGCTCGTGCCTTCGGAACAAATCTCATTATGGCCGGTGAAGGCTCCTCGGGGATGCTGCGTCGCGAGGCGACCGACGCCGGCATTCCGACGATCACCCTCGAGATGGGGGAAGCACATCGCTTCGAGCGGGACTTGATCGACCACGCCCTCGATGGCGTTCGAAGCGTCTTCGCCGAATATGGTATCTACCAACAGGAAACGGTTCGATGGCCAGGCTGGCGGACCGTAATCGAGGGCTGGAGTGAAAAGACGTGGCTCCGTGCTGACGCCGGCGGGATCGTCGAAATGAACACCAAACGGGGGGAGTTAGTCCACGAGGGCGAGACGATCTGCCGGATCACGAACCCGTTCAAAGCCGATGAAACGACCGTTGAAGCCCCATTCACCGGATTGCTTGTCGGAGTTCTCGAAAACCCCGTTGTGTATCCTGGGAACCCACTCTGTCACTTCATCAAGCTCGAGGAAATGCAAGAACGCATCATCGAGAATCAGCGTGGTGTACCTCACAAATAGCTCGACTTAACCTGTCCTCTGTGAGCGAAGCTGAGGATACTTCACGAGGTCGCTCGGTATGGACGGTTTTCGGAGTACTGGGTGTGGAGGGCTCCGTCCTTGGAGAATCTCCGCTGATGCGACCAGCCGTTGATGTTCCGGTTTCACACATCGGTCCTGGACGACGCGCAGGCCGGCTGACTCTGCTCGGGCAACGGCATCGTCGTCGCGAATGCCGAGCTGGAGCCAGATCACCTTGACGTCGTCGCGGGCGAGAGCCTCGTCGACGATGCCAGACACTTCGGGGCTCGGTCGAAACACGTCCACGATATCGATTTCCTCCTCGACGTCGGAGAGCGAATCGTAGGTGGGTCGTCCGAGAACCTCGTCTGCAGTGGGATTGACCGGCTGTGTTGAATCACTAGACGGCGTCGGGATAGGTCGCTAAATCGAAGGAGTTGAAGCGGGAGACTCCAGTTGTCTATGACCCAAATCTCCCGCTTCACTAGCGAAGTCGTCCCGATTTCTCAAAGAGTTACTGGCGATGGAGACGAATCCGCCGCCCCGGAAGGTGGCGGCGAATTCGCCGACTATGCTCTCGTTTCCCTCTATTGTCTCCGGATTTATCTCGACACGTCCTACCGAATGACGATTGACTTGCTCAAAGAGATGCCACAAATAACCGGGGAGATCGGCCTTGACGCGGCCGATCTCCCCGCGCCCTCCACGTTGTGTAAGGCGTTCGACCGGATCAGCATAAGCGTCTGTCGAGTGCTGCTGCGCCAGTCGGCGCAGCTGCACGACCCCTCGAAACACGGCGCGATCGACGCGACATTCTACGAACG
>NZ_JBNTJW010000016.1:0-38862 GCF_051195055.1 Halobellus sp. EA9
GAGGTGATTTGCCTTACTGAATCGGCCAAATTCACGCATCACAGCCTCGCTAAATTCGGTGTAGTCTCAACTTGGAACCGATACGAATTCGATATAGCAATATATAATTTATAGTCTATCGAATGTAGGTTTCAGGGACTCTAGCTGCTGTTTTCGTGGAATACTGGCATTTTCCATATTGGTTTTGATTACTCCAATAATCACGACCACTTTGAAGTACCCCGACGCCGTCCGCTAAGCACGAATGCTGCAATCGGCTCAGAACGGCGCTTCCCCCAGGGTAGCGTCGCCAATAACGGGGTCCGAGATCTCTTGGGTCTCTTCGGCCAAGCCGACCTCGCCGGCGTGGACAGCCTTCGCGATCGATCAGACGCCTCTGGCGAAACGTAGTGAGGCCCGGAGTTGACGGATATCTTTCTCCGCACGCCCGTTGCTGTTAGAGCAGATATTTAGGACAACTCCAGATCACATATAATATTTTTATAGTGGTGGTCCGTGATACGGCACATGAACCGTGAGGCGGATACCAAAAATTCGTCTGGAGTCGCTATTTCTCTTTCATTACCACCTTCAGACCCAGATTTATTCAAACACAAAGCGACGAGCGACGTCCTTCTCTTTTTGATAAACCACCGATTCAGTGACTTCTCACTGCGAGAGCTCGCGACACAGATCGGCCACTCACATCAGTCCGTCCGACGGGCAGTGAACGTTCTCAGCGCGAACGACTTGGTGGTGGAGTCTTCCGAAAGCAACCAGCGACTCGTCCAGATCAACAGACAGCGTCTGTCCATCCCAAACGATCCAATCCTCCGCATACCCCAATCAGAATATCACCAACCGGTCAAAGCTGCGGTCACGGAGCTCCGTGAGAACATCGATGACGTCGTCGGCATCATCCTCTATGGGAGTGTGGCTCGGGGCGAGGCTGACCGACGGAGCGATATCGATCTCTGGGTGCTAACCCGGTCTGGGCGGGCGGAAAACCAACGAGAGGCGAACGCGATTGTCCGTGACCTCGAAGACACGGAGTTCGACGGTGACCGTTACGCCTACGATATCGATGTTGAGGCCGTCCAGGCGATCCCGGCGTACACCGAAGACATCCGAGAGATCGTCGTTTCAGGAATTCCGGTCTACAAGACGAATGACTTCGAAACCGTCGAGAACCTCCTCTTGCAGGAAGGAGCCACTGATGAGTAACGGCTCGGACCCGACCGCTGTGCTCACAGCACTCGACCGCGCACAGGATGCCTTCGAGATGATCGGACGCGGTCGAACAGCGTTCGAGGACGGAATTAGTGCCGACGAAGACTGGAAGACCCAGCTGACGAAAGCGTGCCGCCTCCTCGAAGTCGTTGACACCCTCCAAGCACAGGACGGGTACTATACGGCCGTTATCGAGGTCTGTTTCGGCGCTATCGAACGGTCGATCGAGGCGTACGCGCTCGCGATGACGAACGATACGCTTCAGGACTTTCAGGATCACCAGTTCAGCTACGAGCGTGCCCACCAGATTGGGCTATTTGAGCGCGAGACCGCAGAGGCGATGAAGGACCTCTACAGCGAGAACCGGACAGAGAGTTATTACGGCGGTGGGCGTCCAACTGAAGAACAATCAGAAGCAATGATTGACCTCGCCAGCGTCGTCCATCAGTTCGCAGTGAACCAGATCCGGGAAGGTGGCGTCTGTCTATGTGACTGACTACGTTCCTTACTCCACAAGACTATGGACCGGAATTCATCGACGGAATGGACGCCACTGACCTCTCTCACGGAGTATTTCGAGCGGTATCTTCAGGACAAGGGGAAAGGCCGCGGAGGCGACGGCGGGAACTACCGACGCAACGCAGCCCGCGAACTCAAACGATTCGCCGAGTGGGCCGCCGGTGACCGCGGCGACGATGACTGGACCGGGATCGTCCCCGACGACGTCGACCGCGAGCCGACCTTCGACGATCTCGACGAACGCGTGTTCCGGGAGTACGCCCGACATCTCGCCGGTGATCGGGGCCTCAAGCAGAATACGGTCCAAACCTACTACCGCTATATCTCTGCGTGGTGTGGCTGGTGTGTCAACGAAGGGTATCTCGAGGCGCATTACGCGCAGCGGGCGAGTGCGATGGCGCCGCTGCCGGAGGACGACGGCCGCAAGCCCGGCGATCAGCAGGCCTGGACGTCGGAACAGCGCCACGTCCTCACCCGCCACGTCGACGAACGGGCTCGCGACGCCGTCGGGGCGTACACGACACTCCCAGGATACTGACCTCCTCGACAAACAGCGACCGCGCTATGCGGCGCTGAAGGCTTCTCGTGACCGGGCCCTGGTGTTCGTCCTCGCGTACACCGCCGTTCGGGTCGGCGAACTCCTCCGGGACCCGAACGACCCGACCGGCGCGGTGTGCGCTGGGAGGACCTCTCCCTCGACGACGGGAGTATGGACGTCTACCGAAAGAACCAGCAATGGGACGCCGCGAGTCTCCCCGACCCGGTGATCTCTCCGCTGCGAAGCTACCGACAGCTGGTGGACCCACCGACGGAACGCTGGCCGGTGTTTCCGACGTTCGACCAACGAACGCTTTCGGGACTCGTTCGGGATGAGCTCGAAGACCGGGGAGAACGCCCGCAAGAAATCGCCGAGCAACGTGAGGGGTACGCTCGCGACCTCTTGCTGGCGCTTGATGAAGACATTCGGCCGCCGTCAATCACGACAGATGGAGCACAGTCGATTCTCCAACGGCTCTCCGACGATGCTGAAATCGACATTACCCATCCGAAACACGACTATCTCGCACCCCACGGTGGTCGCCGAGGAATGGGTGAGGTTCTCGTCCGAGCATTTGGCTATACCGTGGCTGCTCGATATCTAGATAATTCTAAAGAAATGGTACGAGAACGGTATTCATATATCGAAGCTGGAGAGCTCGGTGATTTAGCCACTGAAGCGATCGAATAAACAGGTATTAGAATGTAACAGATACTGTGCCGCCACTTTCTCTTTAACTTAATATTATATATAATAACATTTATAATATCAGATCCAAGCAGTCGAACTTACTGTCAGTTCCAGAAAACGGCAACTACAACGCAGCACCCATCTCCAGAAGCTCCACGTAGTTTTATATATTTCAATAACGGATCCAGTTTCGTGAGCGCGGAATGGGTTTACACTCCTCGTTTGAAACACTGTCGAACGTGCTCAAGGAGTTTGACGAAGATAGTCAGTCTACACGCCGAGTAGAGGTCACGGCCGAGCAGCACGCATCAGTGTCCGCGACCGTGGAAGTAAGTGCGTCTTTCAGCGATCTCCTGAACGAGGACTCTCCGCTGTCGTGCTCTCCTTCGACGGCATCGATAGATGACGCTGGACCGTTCGTCACGTTCCGTTTTGAGGACCTTTCGTCGACATTGCTACCGGAGGTTACCGAAAGCCCTGGTGACGGAGAGCCGAATCTATCGATCTCTCCGAACAAGCTTGAGACGCGAGATGGGGAGATCCTAATCGAACTCAATCTGATAATTGATCTCGAAGAGGACGAGTATCCAAACAATGTGAATTCGAACGAATTCCGCGGTATTTCTCCCCGTCTGTCGAAAACCGCGGCAGATACTGACAGCGATACAGCTGGGAGTGAGGGAGTCGAGTTGGCCCTCAAGTCGGCACGCACCGACTCTGTTCCCCCATTCGAGGACACGGAGTACCTCCGTCGGCTGTATGAGATTTCGGAGACTTTCGGTGAAATGAGTGATCTGATCGAACTCGACGTCTCTGCCGAAACTGTTCGCCGGTATATGATTGATGCAGGTATCCATTCACCCGAGTCGTATGCGACGATCGACCAGAGTCAGCCAGCTAGATCAACCGACAATTCAGTGGCGACAGATGCCCGGCCTGTAAATGGTTCCGCAACCCGTTCGACACAGGACTCCGAAGACTCCCCATCGGATCGAGTAGACAGCCCACAGCCCGAACTCGACAGCTTAGAGGCTGAGTCTGCGGAGCCACTCCCGAAGGAAGATTTGCTCACAGATGGCGTTGGCTTTCCGGACGACGTCACGCTTCGTGAACTCGCTGAGGTCGTGGTGCAGGCGAGAACAGTCCACGAGGTTCATCGTCACCTGGGTATCGATCACGAACGAACGCGCGAACTACTCCGGCAACTAAACGTACTTGATCTCGTGGTCAACCGCTTTTCAATCGAAACTGAGCAACGTGTGACTTTCGAGACCGTCGCTGAACGGATCCGCGAGAGTACCTGATCCCACGACACATTGGGGTGGCTGTCAGGGATACGCTCGGTGAAACGAGCTACGAGCGCGCCGGGCGTCGGTCGCGACGACGATTGACCCACGAACAGGCACCTGTCGGAAAAAGCAAACTACTATACTCCACCCGTGTGTGGATCCGCGTATGCCTGAGTCAGTCGATAGCGTACTGCTCGCGTTCGGTCCGAAGGATCGTGAACACGTACAGCGATTGTTGGACGTAGCTCTGCAGTTAGTGGAGCCGACTGGAGCCACGTTGTACATACAGCACGTCTTCCCACAGGAGGAGTACGACGACCTCATCGACCAGTTGGACGTCAGCCCGGACGCAGAGCCGTTCGGGCCGAGTCAACTCGCAGCACGTCACGAGGCGATCCGTACCCCTGCGGAGCAACTGGACGAGCGGGAAATCGACTACGAGATTCGCGGTGCGGTCGGTGCACCGGACACGAAGATCGTGCGGACGGCCCGGAACCTGGAGGTCGACCGCGTCTTCATCGGCGGGCGGGGGAGGTCGCCGACCGGCAAGGCGATGTTCGGCGACTACGCCCAACAGGTGCTACTGAACGCTCCCTGTCCGGTCACGTATGTACGTCGGGAGTGACCCCATACGGGGAACGGACCGAAGACGAATGGACTGGTGGCTCCTCCCATAGAGCTCGTGTTTCCAGGTGGATATCAACAACAAATGACTACAAGCAATTATTTATATACTGTTGTCGTGCACCTCCATCCGTGATTGGAACGATCGACCACATCGAGATCGAAGCGAGCGACGCCGACGAGATGGCCGAGTTCTTCGAGAAACTCGGATACGAGCAGCACCGTCAGACCGAGCATCACGGCGAGTCCTACGAGTACGTGCCCGCAGACGGCGAGGGACCACTCTTCGAGATCCACACCGTCGAGGGCGAAGAGGTGCCGGGCATCAACCACATCGCCTTCGCCGTCGAGGATATTGACGGCGTGACCGAAGACCTCGAAGATGCCGAGATCGACTCGATCGTCGGTCCCTACGACGTGGACAAGACCGGCCGCACGATCACGAATTTCCGTGACCCCGACGGCCGTCGGTTCCAGATCGTTACCGACCAAGACTGAGACCCGACGACCGGAGTCGCTGGATTCGTCGCACCGACTGAATCAATATACCTCACACCCACCCTACCGATCCGATACATAATATGAACCAGAGCAACAGCTTACGCGAGGCCCTCGAGAACGACGAAGTCGTCTACGGCGCACGTGCCTCGACCTTCTCGCCGACCGTCATCGAAGTGTACGGCACGCTCGGCGTCGACTTCGTTTGGCTCGACTTCGAGCATATGGGGCCCAGCCCGTACGACAGCCGCGTCTTCGAAGATCTCACGCGCGCCGCAGAGGCCGGCGGGACCGAACTCTTCGTTCGGCTCCCTTCCGGCGATCCGCCGCTCATCCGAAAGGTGCTGGACGCTGGCGTCCGAAACCTGCTGATCCCGCGTGTCGACTCCGCCGAGGAGGCGCGGACCGCGGTTGAGGCCACCCGCTTCGTCTACGACGGTGCGCCGGGCGAGCGCGGCAAGGCAAGCGGCCGGTCCAGCAACTGGGGCGCCGCGAGCGACTACGTCGCGACCGAAGACCAGTCGGTCTGTCTCGGCGTGATGATAGAGAAGACGACCGCCGTCGACGATCTCGAGGCGATCCTGGACGTCCCGAAACTTGGATTCGTCTTCATCGGTCCCTCGGACCTCTCGGTCCAGATGGGCCACCCGGAAGACAAGAATCATCCGGAAGTGGTCGCCCAGATTGACTCGATCCGGGAGGCCTGCCTCGAGGCCGACGTGCCCGTCGGCGGGATCAGGACTGACCCCGAGCGCATCGCCGAAGCCGAGGCGCAAGGCTACCAGATCCTGCGTATCGGGGGCGATCTCGGATCGATCAAGCGGACTCTCGGCCCCCGACTGACCGCGGTTCGCGGCGACGACTGAGACCGCTGCGGTCTCACTCCGGACCGCTCGACAGGAGATTTATTACGTGTGGTTCCGTCACCGACGAATGATGCAGCCTGAAGTCGCACGACTAGGCCACGTAGCGCTTGAGACACCGGATCTCGAATCGTCGATCGAATTTTTCCACGGAACGGTTGGACTGGAAATCGTCGACAGAGACGACGACAGCGTCTACCTCAGAGCCGTCGACGAGCACGACCATCACTCGCTCAGTCTGACCGAGGCCGAGCGCTCGCGGATTGACCATATCGGCTGGCAGACCGAAGCCCCCGAACACGTGGCGGCGTTCGCAGACCGGTTCGCCGACCGGGGGATAGACGTGACCTGGATCGACGATGGCGTCGAACCCGGTCAAGGCGAGGCGATCCGGTTCGAGGTTCCGAACGGCCACCAGTTCGAGCTCTACGGCGAGATGGAGAAACCCGACCCGCCGGTCGAGCGCCGCTCGAAGCTCAAGAACCGCGTGTACGACCCCTCGGACAACAATCCGATCGCACCCCACCGGATCGATCACCTCCAGATCTGGGATCCAGACGGGTTCGAGTGCGCGGAGTGGATCCGCGAAGAGCTCGGGTTCCAGGTGCAGGAGTATTACGACGAGGCCGACGGCACGCGGTGGGGAACGTTCCTCAGCGCCTGCGGGGTGAAGATTGACCTCGCGGTCGTCCAATCCAGCAGTGCGGACGACGAACCTGCCGTCCACCACGTAGCGTACGGCGTCGACACCCCGAACGACCTCTTTGCGGCACACAACGTAATGAACGAGAACGACGTTCCGGTCGACGGGATCGGCCAGCACGGCATCTCCCGCGGGGAGTTTATGTACGCTCGTGATCCGACGAGCGGCCACCGAATCGAGTTCAACACGGGGAGCTACCTCACGCTGGATCCGCACTGGGAGCCCGTCGCCTGGGAGGAAAACGACATCAGCGACGGCGACGATCACCAGTGGATCGGCGGTATCGACAACCTCGAACGGGTCCGGTACGAATAACTCGTCGGTAGTGTCCTTCTCATAGTGATTACTCTCGTCTCTTACCGCCGAACGCCACCCCCGGTAACGGCGTTCGGCGGTAAACAGTGAGAGCAATCACTATCACACCTACCGGGAACCGAAGTCCGGGACCGGATAGACGGTTTCCATCGCGTACTCCCCGTCCGTCTGCGGGTAGACCAACATCGGAGCGCCGTCGGACCACTGCCCACACGCCGGGACAAGCTGACCTGGCTCCGGCATTCCGGTGTCGGTGAATCCGAACTTTCCGAGGACGGTATCGAACGTCGCCTGAAGGAGCGCGTCTTTGATATCGGTGTTCTTCGTCGAGCCAGCGCTTTGGAGCGCCTGCGCGGCGACCTGGGTGAGCCCGAACGCGTCTCCGAGGACGTCGATCGGAACCGTCCCGGCCTCGACGTCCTCCTGCTGGTGATAGCGCTCAACCAGGGCGTCCGTGCCCGTCGTATCGAGCCCAGCGAGCCAGCCGACCCCGCTACTCCCTACGTAGTTGCCCATCTTGCCGAGAGCCGACGTCCACGCTCTCGGATCCGATGCTCGGACGAAGTCGACGAGTTTCGGCGAGAAGTTCTGCGAGGCCATCTGCTTGACCGCCGTGATCCCGTCCGGTGGAATCGGATTCGACAGCAGCGCGTCGATGTCCTTGGCTTTGGTTTGTGAAATCAACGTGGTGAAGTCGCTCGTGCCCACTGAGTACGTCTCGCGGAACACGACGTCGTACTTCGTCCCTTCGAAGGTCTGTGCCCAGTAGTCGGCCATCTCTTGGCCCCAGGCCGTGTTAAGCTCCCAGATCGCGAGCCGTGTCGGCGAGTTCGGTCCCAACGAGTCGAACCACAGTTTGGTGTTTCGCGCGATGTCCCGACTCTTCGGGAACGGCGCGAACGTCCACTCGTAGTTCTTCTGCTCGTGTGGCTTCATATAGGCGAAGGTGCTTCCGAGGAACGGGAGTTCCTGGTTCTCGGCGAAGGCGCTCCCCGCGGTGACGAGCAGACTGGAGAAGCTCCCCCACAGCATCGCGACGTCGTTGTTCGAGACGATCTGTTGGAGCTTCGAACGCGTCTTTTTCGGATCGCCCTCGTCGTCTTTGATGATCAGTTTCACCTCGCGGCCGTCGATTCCGCCGTTGCTGTTGATGTAGTCGATTCCGATCTTGTATCCTCGCAGCATCGATCGCCCCGTCGAAGAGAGCGGCCCAGTCTTGGGGATCGTCGCCCCGATGAGTATCGGTCCCTTCGAGCTGCCGCCCGTCGAGGAAGTCGTCGAACACCCGGCGAGTGCTGTGGCACTCACCGCGGTCGCACCCCCGGTTTTGAGAACGGCCCGTCGAGTGACAGGCGTGGCACTGTCGACCATAGTGTTATCCACAGAACTAAAATAAATAAAAATTTTTATTCAAATATCGTCCCGGTGAGGCCGACGGCGGATTCGTCGACGCACCTGGATGTTATCGGGAGTCTTCGAGGTACGGGCTCGGCTGGACCGTCGCCGAGATCTCCGTCTGCGTGTGCGATTCGACGGTCGGGTTCGGCGACTCGCCGTTCTTTTCGCCCCAGACCAGCGTGACCTCGGTGCCGGGCTCGCTGTACTCCGTGTCGATCGAACAGATTGAAATCATCTGGCGATCGCTGTAGGAGTACGCGAAGCTTTTCGAAATGCCGACGACATCGCCATCGGAGAGGACCTCGTCGTGGTGTGCTCCCCAGCGGTCGCGGGGCAGATCGAAGATCTTGTTCGGTAGCCGCTCGTCTTGGAACAACGACGCGAAGAGGCCAGCCGCGTCCTCATCGTCCCACACGAGTGTGACGCGGGTCCGTTCAGGATTGGTTACCTCGGCTTTGAGCGCCTCTTTCCCCACGAAGTCGTGATCGAAGGAGACCATATGGTCGTAGCCGAGGTCGATCGGACTCACGTAATAGTCGCTGATCTCTTCGGCAGAGTAGCTCCCCCCGATCGAGTAGGTGCCCTCGTAGCTGTCGGCATCGAGCCACTCGCGGTACTCCCGCATTTCAGCACCGGTGTAGATCGCGGGGACGTGGGTGGTGACCCAGCCGAGTTTGACGCTAAGGGGTTCGTACGCTCGGGTACCCAGCCGCTTGATCCCGTAGTCGGCGCCAGCTTCAAGTATGACGTCCTTAATCAGGTCGCTACGCTCGTAGGAACCCTGCAGTTCGAAACCGACCTCGCCGGCCATCCCATGGCGCAGGGCGCGGACTTCTTCGCCCGCGATGGTGATTCGCTTGAAATTGAAGAACGGGATGTCGGTGAGGTCGTCGTCGACGAGTTCCTGCATCACATCCAACGCGTTAGGGCCTTGGACCTGGTAAGTGAAGAAATGCGGGTCGTCAGGGTTCTTCGATGACTTGGGGTATATCGTCTGCTCGACGTCATAGCCGCCGGTCTCGATGTTGTAGGCCACCCAGTGTGCGGCCGGGACCTTGCCGCTCATCACGAACTTTTCCTCGCCGATGCGCTGAAGGACGCCATCGCCGATGAAGTAGCCGTCCGGGTTGCACATAATCGCCTGCTTGGCCTTCCCGACGTCGAACCCGTCGAAGCTGTTGGTCGAGAGATAATTCAGGACGTCGAAGGCGTCGGGGCCCTCGATGACCTGGTCCATCTGGTGGTGAGAGAGGTCTGCGAGGACGCACGTTTCACGGGTCGCCCGGAGTTCGTCCATCCAATTGGTGTACTCGCGTGCGACTTCGCGGGGCCACGTCCATCGGCCTCCTGCCTGCCGCAGCATCTCTACTGGGCTTTCAGCTACCTCTAAAGCAGACTGTAGGCTTTGGTTTGCCATACGAAGTTGAACTAATCGGACTACTATAAGATTTTGGTTGCAGTTCGGTTCAACCATAGTAAACAGTCTTATGCTAGCATGGTACTCGTTCTCGTTCAACACTTAGGCACTGGTAACCACGGAATCAACCATCCCTGAACGCCTCTATCGTGCCAACCTATCGCATACCATCGCCAGATTAGCTCCGTACAGCAGTTGTTTACTATTGTTGAACAAATATAAAATAATTATTTGTCCGCTTTATCGATACGGGTAACAGATGTACGACTGTTACTTACTGTTTCCACTGGCCCGATCGGACAGTAGAGCGATTTTATTAAATATAACATATACACATTCGTTATTATCAATCCTCGCGGTCTATCGCTAGATACCACTTTGGGAGTACGTGAGTTTGAGTTCAAGTTCGTTGGCGACGCCTGTGACCGTCTCCGGAATCTCATCCTCGAAGCGCTCGTCGACGAAACGGTTCGCTGGCCCAGCGAGGCTGACCGAACCTGCGACGGTGCTGTCGAGCAGGACCGGTGCGGCGACTGCTCGCATTCCCTCGACTGACTCTTGATTGGAGATCGCATACCCGCGGTCCCGAATCTCGGCAAGTTCGTCCAATAACTCGTCCGAATCGGTTATCGTGTTTTCAGTCTTCGCTTCGAGTCCGTGCTCTTCGACGATCCACTGGATCCGGTCTTCAGGCAGATGAGCCAGGATGGCCTTTCCGCTCGCCGTGCAGTGGAGTGGCGACCGATCGCCGACAGAGAGATCAGTCCGGATCGATCGCTCGCCCTCAGTTCCGTAGACGTAGATGGCCTCACCCTGCTCTTCGACGAAGCAGGCGGCCAGTTCTCCGGTTGAGTCGGCCAGTTCTTCTACTTTTGATTTGACCTGCGGGAAGATCGGTTCGTTCCACAGCGAGTACATCCCGAACTCGAGGAACCGCAGCCCGATCTCGTAGCCCCCGTTGCTCTTGGCGACGAACTGGTTGTCGTACAGCGTGTTCAGATACACTTGCACCGTGCTCTTCGGCATATCCAGCTCGTTCGAGAGTTCCGTGACAGTCTTAGCGCCGTTCGATTTCAGATGTTCAAGTATAACAAACAGCTTATCCGCCGACTTGAGCACGTTGCGTCGCTTTGGCATACCACACATTTCGATATAGGGGGATAAGAGCCTTTCTCACCCTATCGATCAAACCGCTTTTTGTCCAATATTGTTGCACACATTGCACTAGATGTCTCTCGTGGTCGATATCAGGCATCACATATTTTATGTAGGATTAGATTGTGCCGGAATGTATGGAGGAACCTGCGCTTTATAGCATCGGCGAGACCGCACAGATGTCAGAAGAAAAACTCTACCAGGACGAACCGATCGACTACGAGGAGTTCATTCTTGACGACGGAGGACTCGATGTCGAAGCGTGGATTATTCGGTCAACCTACGAAATCTGGGACCTCCAGATGCCCGGCCGAATCGAGTACTACTACGACGACGACTGCGTCATCCACGCCGCCAACGGCAACGAAGTCGAGGGTACCGACGAAATCATCGAACACACGCTCAACTGGCAGTCCGCATTTCCTGGGATCAAAATCAAGATTCTTGACGTCCTCTGGGAAGGAAATGAGGAAAACGGCTACAAGACGAGTATGCCCAGCTATATGATCGGCAAAAACACCGGACACAGCCAGTTCGGTCCCCCGACGGGGAAAGAACTCACGCGTGATAACAATCTCAGCATCTACAACTGCCTGATCGAGAAGGTCGACGGCCGGTGGCAGTACACCGAAGAGTGGTCGAACTACGACAATGCCGCGATGGAGTGGGCGTGTACCTCCGAGGATCGCGATGCCGAAGAGGACTCCGAGAGCCCTCCTACGCGCTAACACGGGAGTGGTGGTCGGCGTCAGTGTCCCGACAATAACAGTTAATTTTAACTATTATGCACCCGGTGAACGACTATGGGATATGATGGCAGCCCACTGACTCGCAGAAAAGTAGTGAAATCACTCGGTACCGGTGCCGTAGCGACGGCTCTCGCGGGATGTTCCGGTGGCGGGGGGAGCAACACAAAGACGAGCGGCGGAACGTCTGGAGGCACCAACGGTGGCACGACCAGCGGGAACACCACCAGCGGACAAAAGAACGTCAAGGTCACCCTGGCGGGCACGGGCGGTAGCTGGGGCGACGCCCGCGCGAACGCGTTCTACGATCCGTTTCGGAACGGAAAGATGGCGTGGGAAGAAGAGCACAAACTGGAGTTTTCCGCCGTGCCGTCGGAACAGTACGTTTCAGCTCTGAAACGGTCGCCCAAGAGTCCGCAATACAACCTCGTCGAACTCGACGGGATGCGAGCCCAGGTACTCGGCAAGCGCGGCGCGGTGGCCAACCAGATGGACCTCGTCGACAATATGGACAACGTCGCGGACGCGTACAAGAATAAATATATGGGGGGGACGACGGTTTTCCCGCGTGGTCTCGCCTGGCGGAAGGACAAGCTAGACTTCACACTCAAGACGTGGAACGACCTGATCGACCCCGCGCTCAAGGGGAAAGTCAGTATCGGGGCGTGGGACCAGGCCGGCTCGAAGTACTTCTTCGCGATCAACCACGCGATGGGCGGCACCCTCGACAACGTCCAGCCCGGACTCGACTGGCTCCGCGAGTTCGTCAAGGTCACAGACCCGAAGGTCACGTCGTCGACCGACCAGGCGATGCAGTTCTGGAAGAACGGCGAGATCTACGCCGCGCCTTTCCTGTCTGCTCGCGTCGACCAGTTGCGGAACAACCAGGGCTTCGATATGGGCTTTTCCATCCCGAAGGGCGGTTCCGTGATGGACTACTGGGGCTATCCGATGACCAAACACGTGCCCGAGGCCCAGAAACAGACGGCCGTTAAGTTCCTCGAAGGGGCGTACGATCCCAAGGTCCAGGCCAACTTCGCGGAGGCCTTCGGCTATCCGCCGGCCACGCCGAAGTCCTACGAGTACATCTCCGAGGAGGCCAAGCAGAAACACCCCACGATGGTCCTCACCGACGAACAGATCTCGCGGTTCAATATGGGCATCGACTGGGTCAAGGTCCAAGAGATCAAGCCGCAAGTGGCCTCGAAGTGGCGGAAGATCATCGCGCGCTGATCTTCCAGGAAGGGCTCCCGACATCCGCCGACCCTGTCACCCACCTCCGCCGAGTTGTCCACCCGGCGATTCGTCACGTCTGTCGAGCAGTAATTGTCGATTCTCGGACTCCGTCGACGATCGATGTCCATTCGGACACGAAACTTTACGACAGTTGAATATACCTCATTCCGGCCACAAAGATGAGGAAGATTTAAATACTTGATTTCTAATTGTCTTATAGAACAATCAATGGCATTCGTAGACATACTGGACCTGCGGAAGACGTACGACGATGTCGTCGCGGTAGATGACGTGTCGATCGACGTCGAAGAGGGCGAGTTCGTCTCGATCCTCGGACCGTCGGGATCCGGAAAGACGACGATGCTGAAGTCGATCGCGGGGTTCGTCGAGCCCGACGATGGACAGATCGTCGTCGCAGGGAACGATATGATCGGGCTTCCGCCGGAAGACCGGAATATGGGGCTCGTGTTCCAGCGGCTCGCGCTCTTCCCCCATATGTCGGTCTTCGACAACGTCGCGTTCGGGCTGCGTCACCGCGAGAACCTCTCGGAGGACGAACTGGAAGAGCGTGTCTCCGACATTCTGGAGGTCGTCTCCCTCCCCGGCTACGAAGACCGAAGTATCCAGAACCTCAGCGGTGGCGAGCAGCAGCGGGTTGCCCTGGCGCGCGTGCTCGTACTCGAACCGGACCTGCTCCTCTACGACGAACCGCTGTCGGACCTCGACAGACAGCTCCGCGAGCAGATGCGCCGAGAGATCGCAGACCTCCACGATCGGCTGGAGATCACGTCTATCTATGTCACCCACAACCAGCGAGAGGCGCTCACGCTGTCGGACCGCGTCCTCGTTCTGCACGAGGGCGAGAAGATCCGCTACGCGCCGCCTTCGGAACTGTATCAGAACCCCCAGTCGGAGTTCGTCGCGAACTTCGTCGGCGACTCGAACTTCATCTCCGGGGACGTGGTCCGGGAGAACGGACGGGCGGCCTTCCAGAACGACGTCTTTTCGCTTCCGCTCGACGACCCGCCCGCAGACCCAGCGTCGGAACTACTCTACATCCGCCCCGAAGACATCACACTGGACGGGGAGGACAGCGAAGACGACGCCTACGACGGAACCGTCGTGAGTACGGTCCACCTGGGGTCGGTCACCGAGTACAACGTCGACATCGAGGGGACGGAGTTCCTCGTCACCAAGCTCGGTGCGCCCAAACACGACGAGGGCGACGTCGTCTCCGTCAGGTTCACAGACTACGACCTCATCGGGAAGGGGGACGCCTGATATGCTGAGTTCGATCAATCGCGTGTACGATCAGACGAAGACGTCGTATCGTCTCCTCTCCGAAGAGGCCGACGAGTACCTGCCGCTGGCCCCGCCGGCAGCCTACCTCCTGGTCTTCCTGCTCCTCCCGTTCGCGTACACGGTTTCCATCGGTTTCTTCGAGTACAGCGCGACCAAGATCATCCGCTGGCAGTTCACCCTGAACCACTACCAGTCGCTGCTGTTCGATCCCTTCTACCGATCGGTCCTGACCTACACGGTCAAGCTCTCGGTGATCGTCTCCGTGGTCTGCATCCTGTTCGGATATCCGCTGGGGTACTTCATCGCCCGGACCACACCGATCCGAAGGCAGCTCGCGCTGTTTTCGGTCTTCCTCCCCCTGATGATCGGAACGGTCGTCCGCGTGTACGGCTGGATCGTCCTGTTTGCGACCAATGGCGTCATCAACGATTTCCTCACGGCTGCCTTCGGGACGAAGCTCGATCTGCTGGGGAACACCACGTCGGTCACGATCGGTCTGGCGGGGGTCTACCTCCCGCTCGTAGTCCTCCCCGTGTACTCCGCGATCGAGGATTTGGACGATTCACTGATCCCGGCCGCGCGGAACCTGGGCGCGAACCGGCTCGAGGCCTTCCTCAAGGTGACGCTCCCGCTCAGCCTCCCGGGACTCATTACAGGGACGATCTTCGTGTTCGTGCTTACGATGAACTCCATCGTGACGCCCGCGCTGATGGGCGGACGAACGGATCTCACGATGGGGCTCCTCGTGTACACGCACGCGGTCAATTCGACTAACTGGCCCTTCGCGAGCGCCGTCGGAACCGTCCTGACGCTCGCGACCACGGCGCTGGTCTACGTGTACTTCAGCCTCATCAAGGGCCGGATGGGGGCCTCACAATGAGCCTTCTGAGTACGCTCGCCGGAGCGCTGCCGACTGGGTCGTCGGAGTCGCGGTCGCTGTCGACGCCGAGTCTCGTCGCAGGCAACGCGGTCTACTACACGCTGCTGGCGCTGAGCCTTGCCGTGCTCGTCTTGCCCGTCGTGATCGTCGTCGCGGTCTCGTTCACGTCGACGGACTACCAGACGTTCCCGCCGCAGGGGTTCTCGCTTCGATGGTACGAAGCCTTCCTCCAGAGCCAGTTCTTCGACGCGTTCTTCTTCGTCAGCCTCCCGATCGCGATCGCTGTGGGCGTCATCTCGACGATCCTCGGCATTCTGGCCGCGTACGGCGTTGTACGACGTGACGTTCCGTTCGAGAACGAGGTCGTGATGTACTTCCTCTTGCCGCTGATCTTCCCGCCGGCCATCATCGCCCTGGCGCTGATGGTCGTGTACAATACGGGCATCATCAGCAGGCTCCCCGCGTTCCTCCAGATCGCGGGCGGACACATCGTGATCACGATTCCTTATACCTTCCTGACGGCGATGACGGCCCTCCAATCGATCGACACCGAGCTCGAAGAGGCGGCCCGGAACCTTGGAGCGAACCAGTTTCAGGCTTTCCGGAAGGTCACGCTCCCGCTGATGCGGAGCGGCGTGGTCTCCGGCTTCCTGCTGGCGTTCATCCTCTCCTTCACTGACTCCGTCATCGCCCTGTTCCTCTCGGGCGGGAACACGACGACGCTGCCCGTCCGCATCTTCCTGTTCCTGCAGTTCGACTCGTCGCCCCTCGTGGCCGCGACGGCGACTGTCCAGATCCTCCTCGTCTTGGTACTGGTGTTGCTCATCGGACGGCTCGTCGGATTCAAGGCCGTCACAGCGGATATCTGATACTGTCTTTATACTGTCGGACGAAACCGTTGATACCCTCGCGCTCGCTTCGGGTCGCTTCGAGGGCAAACATTTATTGTTGCGACCCGAAGAGGAGTTGATATGACGGTAGATCCTGGCAAGACGCCTCTCTATATCGACGGCGAGTGGCACGCATCCGACAGCGACGACCGGATTCCGGTCGTCGATCCGACCACCGAAGAAGCGTTCGTCTCCGTGCCGTCGGCGACGGAAGCCGAGGTCCACCGGGCGACGGCCGCGGCCCGGGCGGCCCAGCCGGAGTGGGAGCGACGGCCGGCGAAAGAGCGCGGCGACCTGGTCAGAGAGATCGCCGACCTCCTGGAGGACAATGTCGAGTCGCTCGCAGACACGCTCGTCCGAGAGCAGGGGAAGACGCGGTCGGTCGCAGAGTACGAGATCGAAGCCTCAGCCGACATCGCCCGGTATATGTCGGAGTGGGACCGCCGCATCGAGGGCGACGTCGTCCCCGGCAGCGAACCCCGACAGTCGATCAACCTCCTCAGGAAGCCCTACGGCGTCGTCGCGGGAATTATCCCTTGGAATTTCCCCGTGTCGGTGTTCGTACGAAAGTTGGCCCCCGCGATCGTTACGGGCAACACCACGGTCATCAAGCCGAGCGAACTCACCCCGGTGACGACGCTTGAACTGATGGATCTCATCCACAAGGAGGTTAATCTCCCGTCGGGCGTCCTGAACATTGTCCCAGGCGGGGGCGCTGTCGGCGCCGGCCTCGTATCGGACGACGAGGTCGATTATGTTACGATGACGGGGAACGTCGACACTGGTAAAGCCATTATGCGTAACGCGGCCGACGACCTCACTCGTGTCTCTCTCGAGCTTGGGGGGAAGGCGCCAGCCATCGTCGCTGCGGACGCTGATATAGAGACTGCCGTCGAGAATATCGTCGCTTCGCGCACGATCAACGCCGGACAGGTCTGTACGTGTGTCGAGCGGATATACGTTCACGAGGATGTCCGTGAGGAGTTCGAAGAGCGGTTCACTGAGGCGATGCGAGCGGTCGAAATCGGTGACCCGCGCGACGATCCCGATATGGGTCCCCAGGTGAGTGCCAATGAGCTGGAGAAAACGAACAACGCGATCCGGCACGCGGTTGAACAGGGTGCCACCGTAGCCGCCGGCGGAGCCGGTGTTGACGAAGCGCCCGCAGAGACGGGCTTCTGGATCCAGCCAACGGTCCTCACCGATGTTGATCAAGATATGGACGTGATTCACGAGGAGGTGTTCGGCCCCGTCGCGCCGGTCGTGGAAGTCGCATCCGTCGACCAGGCCGTCGAGTTCGCTAATGACTCCCGGTATGGACTCTCATCGTACGTGTTCACAGAGAGCTATCGCGATGCAATGCGAATCGCGGAGGACCTCGAATTCGGCGAGACGTTCATCAACGGGAGCGGTGGCGCCCAACAGGGCCACCACATCGGCTGGAACGAGTCAGGAATCGGTGGCGAGGACGGCAAGTATGGCGCGATGAAGTACACGCAGATCAAATCGGTCTATCACAATTTCGATTGATCACGGGACTCTCACTCTCTCCCCGTGGTCACTGTGTGTAGTCGTTAAATATAATACCGGTAGGACAGATTCCCGCGTATGGTCGACACGACAGCCGGAGTCGTCGGACTCGGCAAGATGGGCGGCAACATGGCGAAGCACCTGCTAGACGAGGGGCTCGAGGTTTATGGCTACGACATCCAGCCGACGGCCCGCGAGGCGTTCGCAGAATACGGCGGAACTACCGCCGAGAGCGCCCGCGACGTGGCCCGTCAGGCCGACGTGACGATCACGAGCCTCCCGAATTCGGAGATCGTCGAAGCGACGTACACGGGCGACGATGGCCTCGCACACGAGGCCGTCGAGACGATATTCCTGGAGATGAGCACGATCGCGCCGCCGACGACAGAAGTCGTTGCCGACGCCGTTGCCGAGACCCCCGCGGACATCCTTGACGCGCCGATCACAGGGGGGCCAGAGAACTCCCGAGAGGGCACGCTAACCGGTCTCGTCGGCGGCGACGAGGCGGTCTTCGAGTCCGAACCGGCTCAGGACGTGCTGTCTGCACTCTGTGCGGAACTCCACTATGCTGGGTCGTCGGGATCTGGCCACGCGATGAAGCTATTGAACAACACGATGTCGATGGGGAATCTGCTGCTGGCGATGGAGACCGTCGCGCTCGGCGCACGCTATGGGATCGACGGCGAACGCCTCTGGGACATCCTCGGCAACGCGAGTGCCACGTCGGTCGCGTTCGAGAGCCGGATGCCGCGCGTGCTCGAACGGGACTTCGAGGCCGGGTTCAGCGTCGACTTCGCACGGAAAGACGTCGGACTGGCGGTCGATATGGCCGATGACGAGGACTTCCCGATGGTGATGGGTGGGTTGGTCCACCGGCTTTACACCCGAGCCAGCGACGAGGGCTTTGGTGAGGAGGACGTCGGTGCGGTCGTAAAGATGTTCGAGCAGGAATTGGAAGATCGAGTCGGCGGCGATTGAGACTGTTTATTGCTCGTCGAGGCGGCTGTAGAGTTCGGCGGCGTCGATCGTCTTCCGGTCGTTGGCGTGGATCGAACGCCCCTCGTCCGCGAAGTTCGCCTCGAAGTTGACGTATCTTTTCAGCTTCTCGGAGGCGTTCTCGAAGACGGGCGTTCCGTGGTTGAGGATGGCGACCTCGAAGTCATACTCGAGGAGTTTCTCGAGGTTCTTCTCGGCGGCCACGGCCGCCTCGGGCGGTTGATTCGTGTGGGTCGCCTGCGGAGGATGCAACAGATAGCCCGGCGGGAGTCCACGGCGATCAGACCCGCTGACCGTATCCGCGCAATGGGCGATCCCGGCCGCCTCGTCGATGAGGACCGAGTTTCCGGGTGAGTGTCCCGGCACGTGCACCGTCTCGAACCGGCCGATCTCCTCACCGTCTCCGAAGAGGTGATCAGGTTCGGTCTGGATGTCGATACCGTAGTCGTCGAGTTCGACGACGTTGTCCTCTTCGGGCACCCACGTCTCCAAGCCGTATCGTTCGACCACCTCGTCGAACGCCCCGACGTGATCGAGGTGCCGGTGGGTAATGATCAGCCGTTCCGGTTCGACACCGATCTCTTCGATTCCCTCGAAGAGGAACTCCACGCGGTTCTGAAAGCAGGTGTCGACGAGCGTCGGGATGTCGCCGTCGAGATGGTAGAAGTACGTCCGGTGACGTTCCCCCTGTGTGATCTCGGGCCCCTCGTCTGCGGTCTGCCAGGTGATATCGTAGACGGTGTCGGCGATGTCGAGTTCTCTGACGACGGGTGAACTGTCGGCCATAGTGGACCAATTCGGTCGGCATATAAATATATACCGTCGATGCGGCGGGACCGGTGTCGCCCGAACGTATGATTTAGGTACCCCCGAACGAATCACTCGCGTGTTGGATATTACCAATGTCTGCTACCAGTGACAAAGAGCGCGTCCACGCGCTCTCACAAACCATCCACGAGGCGAAACCGGAGACGGCCGAGGCGCTCGTCTCCGAGTACTACCACGACGACGCCGTCTTGCGCGGGCCGGCACCACTCGACGACTGCCGCGGCGTCGAGGGAATCGCCAAGCGGTTCTGGGAGCCGATCCTGACCGCGTTCCCGGACGTCCAAAAGAACGAGTACATTCTGCTCGGCGGCGAGTACGACGACGAGGCGTGGGTCGGTGCCACCGGGAATCTGGTCGGTACCTTCGAAGACGAGTGGCTCGACATCCCGCCGACCGGACACGCGACGTTCCTCCGGTTCGGCGAGTTCCACCGCTTCGAGGGCGACCGGATCGCCGAGACACGTATCCTGATCGACGTACTGGACGTGCTACGGCAGGCCGGCTACTCTTTTTTCCCCTCGCTTGCGCCCGAGCCGACCGTCCCCGGGCCGGCGACACAGGACGGCGTCGTGCCCTCCGAACAGAACTCCGAAGAATCCGCACAGACGCTCCAACTGGTCGAAGATATGATTTTCGAGGGGCTTGCCTCTTTTGAGGATGAAGGGCTCTCCGGGATGGAGCTAGACGAGTACTGGCACGAGGATTTTATGTGGTACGGTCCGGCAGGGATCGGTACCACGCGCGGCATCGACGGATTCCAGGACTATCACCAAGGACCGTTCCTGGAGGCCTTCCCGGACCGCTGGTCCGACGAAGACGACGTTCGCTTCGCCGAGTCCACCTACGCTGCGTGGCACGGGTGGCCGAGTATGTACGCAACCCACACGGGATCAGGCTGGCTGGGACTGCCGGCGACGGGCGAGGACGTCACGATGCGGGTGATGGACTTCTGGCGCCGAGAGGGAGACCTGCTCGCGGAGAACTGGGTGTTTATCGATATGATCCACCTGCTCGATCAACTCGGCGTCGATGTCCTCAAGCGCGTCCGCGAGGACAAGCAGTATCTCTGATACCGACTGTGCGATCCTGTCGAGCGCCTACGCGAGCAGGCGCATTAGTCGGCGTTCGTCGAAGTCCTCCCTGCAGTGGACGACGCGCCAGTCGTCACCAACCTTCCTGAGCGTCTGGTTGATGTGTCCGATGAAAGTGATTTCATAGTGATTACTCTCACTGTTTACCGCCGAACGCCACCCCCGGTAACGGCGTTCGGCGGTAAGAGACGAGAGTAATCACTATCACTCCCGCTCGCCGCCCCGTACTTGCTCGGTCCGTTGTGGGTTCCGGTCGCGCTGTAGGCAATCGAGGACCTGTAGCCGTCGCCGTCTTCGACGGTGATCATCTCCTCGATGGTCACTGCGAGGTCGGGAAACGCGCCCAGTCGTTCGAGTACCTCGGTGCGCAGTTCGTCCGTCGTCCGGAGCCGTCGCCCCGACGCGGCTTCGACTTTGACGTCCTCAGCGTAGTACTTCTCGATAGTCCCCACCGCCCGATCGTTCCACACCTCGTGGAGGAGGGTCCGGAGGTGGGTGACCGGGTCGAACGCCTCCGTTCGCACCTCGCCCTTGGTGTGGATGTCGGTCGAACTGGCAGCGTCATACTCTCCACGGGGGCCCCGGACGATACGTCGCTGTCGTCGCCGATCTCGTCGTCGGGGAGCTCCGGGTACGTTCCCGGTTCCCCCGGTTTTGAACCCACCGGACCAGCGCCACGGTGAAACCCAGGATCACTCTCTCGGTTCGGATCGCGCGTCCCCCGAACCACTTTTGTTCTCCACCCGATCATCATCGAGTGGACCGATGACCGAAATTTCCCAGCGGAAGCGACAGATTCACGAATTCTCCCAGGCCATCCACGATGTGACGGCCGGCGATATCAGCGACGCACTGACCGAGTACTACAACGCCGACGCGGACCTGTATGGTCCCGCGCCGATCGACCATCAGTCAGGGATCGATTCGATCGCGAGCGAGTACTGGGAACCACTTTTAGAGGCGTTCCCGGACCTCGAAAAGAATAACTACATCCTCTTCGGCGGCGAGTTTGAGGGTGACAAGTGGGTGTGTGCGACGGGGAATCTGGTCGGCACTTTCGAGAACGAATGGATCGACATCCCCGCGACGGGGCAGGCCACCTGGCTCCGCTACGGCGAGTTCCACCGCTTCGAGGGCGACCAGATCGCCGAGACGCGTGTCCTGATCGACATACTAGATGTGCTGCGGCAGGCCGGTTACTCCTTTTTTCCCTCGCTTGCGCCCGAGATCGTCATCCCCGGCCCCACCACACACGATGGAATCCTCCTCAATGACCAGGACGATGACGACTCGGAAAAGACACTCCAACTCGTTGAGGAGATGCTCTTCGAGTGGCTGGAGTCGATAGACGACCTCTCGGCGGGTGGGTCTGGTGCCCGGAAGTACTGGCACGAAGACTTTATGTGGTACGGCCCCGCCGGAACCGGAACGACGCGCGGCATCGACGGCTTCCTTGACGGTCACCAGGGGCCGTTCCAGAAGGCCTTCCCGAACTTCGAGGCGGGCAATCACGTCGCGCGGTTCGCGGAGGGCAACTACTGCGCCTCGACGGGCTGGCCGAGCCTGACAGCGACGCACGCAGAATCGGGCTGGCTGGGACTACCGGCGACGGACGAACAGGTCGGAATGCGCATCATCGACGTGTGGCGCCGGGAGGGAGACCTGCTCGCAGAGAACTGGGTGTTCATCGATATGATCGACCTGCTCGACCAACTCGGCGTCGATGTCTTCGCGCGCGTCCGCGACGACCGGCAGTACTTCCGGTGAGAACCACGTAGGCGCTCTATCGATGAACCCAGTCGACGATGAGAACGAGCTCCGCGAGCGAGCCACCAGTAGTATTTTATTGTGCTGCGATCACCCCTACGACGAGGAACCTAAATGACGACGCCTAGACTCGAAAACAAACAGTCGATTCACGAATTCGCACAGCGCATCTCCCAGACCACGCCGGACAGCGTCGGCTCGACGCTCGCCGACTACTACCACTCCGATGCCGAATGGCACGGTCCCGCACCGATCGACGAACTCGACGGGCGGGACGCAGTCGCGAGCGAGTACTGGGGCCCACTCCTAGAGGCGTTCCCGGATTTAGAAAAGAACGACTACATCCTCTTTGGCGGCGAGTTCGCGGGCGACGAGTGGGTGTGTGCCACCGGGAATCTGGTCGGTACCTTCGAAGACGAGTGGCTCGACATCCCGCCGACCGGACACGCGACGTTCCTCCGGTTCGGCGAGTTCCACCGCTTCGAGGGCGACCGGATCGCCGAGACACGTATCCTGATCGACGTGCTGGACGTGCTACGGCAGGCCGGGTATCGATTCGTCCCCTCGCTCGCGCCCGAGATCGTCATCCCCGGCCCCGCGACCCAGGACGGGATCCTCCTCGACGAACAGGACGATGCCGCGTCGGCGAAGACGATGGAACTCGTCGAGGGGATGCTCTTCGACGGGTTGAATTCCTACGACGAGCACGGTCTGGAAAATATGGGGATGGAAGAGTACTGGCACGAGGATTTTATGTGGTACGGCCCCGCAGGGATCGGCAGTACCCGCGGGATCGACGGGTTCCAAGAGTTCCATCAGAACCCCTTCCTGCAGGCGTTTCCCGACAGAGAGGTCGGTCGCCACGACTGTCGGATCGCCGAGGGTAGCTACTGCGCTTCGACGGGCTGGCCGGCCGTCGTGGGAACGCACCTCGGTGACGGATGGCTGGGATTGCCGTCGACCGGCAACGCGGTCGATATGCGTGTCATCGACGTGTGGCGCCGAGAGGGGGACCTGCTCGCAGAGAACTGGGTGTTCATCGATATGATCGACCTGCTCCAACAGATGGGCGTCGACGTCTTCGAGCGACTCCGGAACAACCCGGAATCGATTCGGTGGACAGGAACCCCGTGACGGGTCCGGACCGGGACCTGTCGTGGGGTCCCGAAGCGAACGTCTAGCTACCACCACAACTCGGCTCGAATCGCCCTCATTCCCGGGTAAGCCGCCGCGCACGAGATGCCACGAGTACGTCCCCCCTTCTCCCTGGCCGCCTTCGCGATGCTCCCAGACCGACTCCGGATCGATGCTTATTTTACCGTGTTCTGCACCAACTTACGTGAGTTATATGACCACAGAGCGCAAGCGGTTAGTCCACGAGTTTTCCCAGGAGATACACGACGCGAGCGCGGAGAACGTCGGTGACCTCCTCCCCGACTACTACCACGCCGACGCCGAGTGGCACGGCCCGGAACCAATCAACGCGGTAGAAGGGCCAGACGCGATCGCCGACGCGTACTGGGGACCGCTCCTCGAATCGTTCCCGGATCTCGAAAAGAACGACTACATCCTGTTCGCCGGCGAGTTCGAGGGCGGTCAGTGGGTCTGTGCGACCGGAAATCTCGTCGGCACGTTCGAGAACGACTGGCTCGACATTCCCGCGACTGGACACGCGACGTGGCTCCGGTACGGCGAGTTCCACCGCGTCGTGGACGGCAAGATCGCCGAGACCCGCTTGCTCGTCGACGTCCTCGACGTGATGCGGCAGGCGGGTTATCAGTTCGTGCCCGCGCTCGCCCCTGAAGTCGTCATCCCTGGCCCGACGACGCAGGACGGCGTCCTCCTCGACGAACAGGACGACGAGGCCTCCAAAAAGACGCTCCAGGTGGTCGAGGAGATGCTTGACGGCCTCCAAGATTACCAGGAGGAGGGCCTCGACGGGATGGGCCTCGAGAAGTACTGGCACGAGGACTTTATGTGGTACGGACCGGCGGGCACCGGAACTACCCGCGGAATCGACGGCTTCCAGGAGTACCACCAGGCACCCTTCCTCGAAGCCTTCCCCGACCGTGAGGGGGGCAATCACGTCGCTCGGTTCGCTGAGGGCAACTACTGCGCCTCGACGGGATGGCCGTCGGTCAAGGCGACACACCTCGGCGATGGATGGATGGGACTCCCGGCGACCGACGAACCGGTCGGTATGCGCGTGATGGACTTCTGGCGTCGTGAGGGCGATAAACTCGCCGAGAACTGGGTCTTCATCGATAAGATCGACCTGCTCCAACAGATGGGCGTCGACATCTTCGAGCGACTCCGTAACGATCAGCAGTACTTCTGAGGGGAGGCGGTCGACGGTGATTCGTGGGGTAGACTCCCGACGGGCGCTGCGGCCCGGAGGACGACCCGAGCGGAATATTTAATATCTACGATGAAGACCCCTCGATGAGGGTTCATTCAGTGCGACAACAATGCAGACACGCGACGGCGACGTTCGATGCAGGTACCGACTTTGGGACAGCGACTTGCTCACGAGGAGAGCGACGATGACCGAAGACTGGCGGACGGCCGACGAACTCGACGTAGAGCGGATGATCCGACAGAGCACGCGGGAAATCTGGGACGAGAAGCTCGTCGGGAAAATCTACGATTACTATGCCGACGACGTTGTCGTTCACGGCGCCGGCGGTGACATCGTTGGCTCCGAAGCGCTCGTCGAGGATACCCTCGAACGGCTGAACGCCTTCCCCGAAACCGAAATGAATATCGAGAAGATCATCTGGGAAGGAAACCCCGAAGACGGCTACTATACGTCGATGGTCAGGACGATCACCGCGGAGAACACCGGCCCGACGGAGTACGGGCCGCCGACGGGGAAGACGATGGAAGACAACCTCGGGATCGCCAACTGCCTGATCCAGAAGGTCGACGGCGAGTGGAAGTACGTCGAAGAGTGGATCGCCTACGACAAGCTCGGGTACATCAAGTCTGTGACCCCAGACGACGACCCGATTCACGATTACTGAGCGGGTTCATTCCGTTCCGTATCGGGACGCGATTTCGCGTTCGATATCCGAAACCGTCTCACGCAACTCCGGGACGATCCGTTCCTCGGAGAGGCGATACGGCGGCCCCGAGACGTCTAGCGATCCCAGGACGCTTCCATCCGGAGTCGTGATCGCTATTCCGACGGCCATCAGCCCCTCGAGTGCCTCCTGTCTGTTTAGCGAGTAGCCGCGTTCGCGGGTCCGCTCCAATTCCTCGTAGAGTTTTTCGATGCTCTGTATCGTGTTTTCGGTCTCCTTGGGTAGCCCCCACCGATCGAGCACCTCGTCGACACGCTCGCGGGTGAATTCCGCGAGCATCGCCTTGCCGCTCGCAGAGTTGTGCATATAGAAGTACCGACCCACCTGAAACCCGTCGTTTGCGGGGTCGTTGTTCTCGTCGAAGATGATCACGGAACGCCCGTGCTCAGGGATGGCGAACGCGACTTCCTCGTTGAGCTGATTGCTCAGTTCGTGGGCGTGCCGCCGCACGATTTCGTACTCCGGTTTCCGGTGTCGCGCCTGCTCGCCGAGGTGGAAGAGTTTGATTCCTAGGTAGAATTCGTTGCCTTCCTTCACAACGAGTTCGTGGTTACGAAGCGTCGTCAGATGTGCGTGGACCGTGCTGTTGGCTAAGCCGAGTTCCCTGGCGAGTTCGCTCATTCGGGCACCTTCCAGCCGATTGATCGTGTCGAGGATCCGGAGCGAGGTTGCTGTCGTCGTCAGTTCGCGTCCGTCTTCTGGCACGCTCGATTGTTGGGAGTATTATTATATAAATATTCACGAGGTCCGAACTGTTGTCTCTTCGAGGCGCGACTGGTGGGATGAGCCGTGGTATACTCTCTCTCCTCTGGGAGTGAAATTTTATAATTTGCTTTCATTCACCCAGAATACAGAAATATTGGATTCTCGGACGCCGAAGATTCTCTTTTGTTTGATTAACTCTCTCCGCAGAGCCGAACAACACCGAGGTCCCAACGAGAACGTGTTTGTATTCGCCACTTCCTGATCGACCTCGTATTCTACTATTCCGCACGGAGCGGACGCGACGCGCCGAATTGTTCCACTCCCCTGTTCGGAGCGGAGTGCCGATACAGTTCGTCGACTGAGGGTATGCATTCACGTTTGACGAAATATTTCCGAATAAAATACAACGCTTGTTCCGTTGTGCGGTCTAAAAATGTATAAATACTTGTAACCGTGTAGTTATCGCTGTGTCATCGAAGCAACCACCGCTATACGAATCCCACTGCCGGGCGGGCGCGGACTTCACCGACTTTGGCGGGTGGGAGATGCCGGTCTCGTTCGATTCTATCCGCGAGGAACACCGGTCCGTTCGGGAGGACGTCGGACTGTTCGACGTGAGTCATATGGGCCAACTGGCTGTCGATGGCCCCGAAGCAGAGACGCTGTTGCACCGACTCACCCCAAGTGAGGTGCGCGGTCTCGAACCGGGGGACGCGCTGTACTCGTGCTTCCTCCAGTCCGATGGTGTCATCCTCGACGATGTCGTCGTGTACGATCATCCGGTCGAAAGCGAGTACATCGTCGTTCCGAACGCCGGCCACGACGAGGCGATGTACGATCGGTTGCGTGAACACGCCGATCGCTGGGGTCTCGACGTTACGCTCGCGAACCGCACCACCGAACTCGGAATGATCGCGATCCAGGGACCCGAGGCAGTAGACCGTGTCGACGCCGAGGGGACCCAACAGCTCGACGCGTTGGAGCCGTTCACGACGACGCAGACGTCGATCGGCGACATCGAGTGTCTCGTGGCCCGCACGGGATACACGGGTGAAGACGGCGTCGAGATCATATTCCCCGGTGACGAGGCCACGACGATCGATCGGCGATTCGACGACGTCCGGCGGTGCGGGCTCGGGGCCAGGGACACGCTCCGTCTCGAAGCGGGCTTACTGCTTTCGGGACAGGACTTCCACCCCGATGACGAACCGCACAACCCCTTCGAGGCGGGAATCGGCTTTGTCGTCGACTTCGATGACGAGGCGTTCGTCGGTCGGTCGGCCCTCGAACAGACCCGGAACGAGGGAATCGACGAGCGAATCGTCGGGTTACGGCTCGAGGAGCGGGCGATCGCCCGTCACGGACACCGGATCGTCGCCGACGGCGACGACGTCGGGCGGGTGACCAGCGGCACGATGAGTCCCACGCTGGGGATTCCGATAGCCCTCGGGTACGTCGATGCCGACTCCGCTACTCCGGGTACTGAACTCGCCGTCTCGATCCGCGACCGGACCGCCGACGCCACCGTCGTCGACACGCCGTTCCTCGAATCGTATGATGAGTGACGCAGATCGAAAACGCTCACCAGAGCAAACGACGAACGATATCCTCGACGAACCTCAGCACCCACAATGACACACGAGATACCTGACGACTTACACTACACCGACTCACACGAATGGATCGACGACGGCGGGGACGCCCTGCGCATCGGGATCACCGATTTCGCGCAGGACGAACTCGGTGACGTCGTGTTCGTCGAACTCCCCGAGGAGGGCGAGTCCCTAAACGGCGGAGACGCCTGCGCCGTCGTCGAGAGCATCAAGGCGGTCTCGGACATCTACACGCCCGTCACGGGGACGGTAACCGCGACGAACGACAGCGTACTCGACCAGCCGGAGCTGCTCAACACCGATCCGTACGGCGAGGGGTGGCTCTTCGAGATCGATGGACAGGTACCCGACGACGCGCTCGGTGCAGCTGACTACCGCGAGCAGACCGAAGAATGACAATGCAACGAATACAGCACGACGAGGGGGACCGGACGCACGAACCAGCCGAATCGAGTCCCTTCGCCCCGCAGACGCCGCAGGAAGTAGAGGAGATGCTCTCGGCCATCGGTGCCGAAAGCGTGGAAGAACTGTTCGACGTTCCGGAGGCGGTCGCCTTCGACGGTGACTTCGACATCGACGCGAAATCGGAGTTCGAGGTCGTGACCGAAATCGAAGAACTGCTCGGGCGAAACGCCGATCGGACCGAGTTCCTCGGTCGCGGCCACTACGATCACTACGTGCCGTCGGTCGTCGACTACCTCTCGCTGCGCTCGGAGTTTCTGACCTCCTACACGCAGTACCAACCGGAGACCTCGCAGGGCTTCCTCCAGGCGCTCTTCGAGTTCCAGTCGATGATCGTCGAACTAACCGGACTCCCGGTTGCAAACTGTTCGATGTACGACGCTGCGACTGCACTCGGCGAGGCAGCGACGCTTGCGGCCCGCGTCAGGGACACCAGCGGATCACGCGTTCTCGTCCCCGAGACCATCCGTTCAGAGCGGCGCAGCGTCTTAGAAAATTACACCGAAGGCGCGGAGTTGACAGTGGGGACGTATCCGCTCGTCGACGGCAACGCCGACCTCGACGCGCTCACGGAACTGATCGATGACGATATCGTGATGGTGTACGCTGAATCGCCAACCGCTAGAGGCGCAATCGAGGAGCGGCTGCCGTCGATCGCGACGCTCGCGGACGACCACGAGGCGGCGTTCTGTCTCGGCTCCGATCCGGTCGCACTGGCGCTCCTGCAGGAACCGGCCGCGGTGGGCGCGGACATCGTCATCGGCGACGCGAGCGTCCTCGGGCTCTCGGCCAGTTACGGGATGGGACTCGGGCTGTTCGCCGTCAAGCAGGCGTATCTTCGACAGGTTCCCGGCCGACTCGTAGGAACGAGTAAGACGGCCGACGGACGCCGTGCCTACACCCTGACTCTCCAGACTCGAGAACAGCACATCCGAAAAGAACGGGCCACGTCGAATATCTGTACGAATCAGGCGTGGGTTGCGCTCCGAACGGCGATCCACATCGCTTCGCTCGGCGCGTCGGGCCTGTCAGCACTCGCTGAGGAGTGCGTAACGACGGCCGCTGAGGCCGCCGCTCGACTCGACGACGTCGACGGCATCTCGGCGCCGGTCGACGACCGTCACCACTTCCGCGAATTCGTGGCGCGCACGAACCGTCCCGCTACCGAGGTGGTATCGGAACTGGCCGAGGAGGGCTTCCTCGTCCACGAGGTCGGCGAGTTCGAGATCCAGGTTTGCCTGACAGAGACCAACAGCGGCGACTTGGACGATCTGGTCGCGGCCGTTCGGGAGGTCCTGGGATGAACTACCAACAGGCTACCTGGGAGCAGGAGACCGAGGGCGGCGAGGCAGTCAACGAACCGCTCCTCTCGGAGAAGCGGATGGAGACCGTCTCTCACGAGGACGTCGACCTGCCCGACGAACTGGTCCGCGACGAACTGACGCTGCCGGAACCGGCCGAACCGGAAGTTGCGAGTCATTACACGCGGCTCTCCCAGATGAACTACTCGGTCGAACACGGCCCCTATCCGCTCGGGAGCTGTACGATGAAGTACAACCCGAAATTTATCGAGGACGTCGCCGCGCTAGAAGACGCGGCGATGCATCCAGATCGTCCCGAGGCGGACGCTCAGGGTACCCTCGCGCTTCTGTACAGGCTCCAGGAGTACCTGGCGGAGATCGGCGGGATGGAGACCGTCACGCTGCAACCGCCTGCCGGGGCGGCGGGGGAGTTCACCGGCCTGCTCGTGGCACGCGCCTATCACCGCTCGAACGACGAAGACGCCGAGCGCCGGGAAGTGATCGTCCCCGCGTCGGCTCACGGTACGAACTTCGCGAGCGCCGCAATGGCCGGGTACGACGTCGTCGAACTTCCGAGTAACGAGGACGGACGCGTCCCCGTCGACGCGCTCGAGGAGGCCGTTGGCGAGTCGACGGCCGCACTAATGCTGACAAACCCGAACACCCTTGGGCTCTTCGAGCGCGATATCGAAGACATCGCCGAGACCGTCCACGAGGCGGGTGGACTGCTCTACTACGACGGCGCAAATCTCAACGCACTGCTCGGCCGCGCTCGCCCCGGTGATATGGGTTTCGACATTATGCACTACAACGTGCACAAGACGTTCGCGTCGCCACACGGTGGTGGCGGACCCGGAGCGGGACCGATCGGCGTCATCGACGAACTTACCGAGTTCCTCCCTGACCCGCACGTTCGCAAGGCTGACGACGGGTCATTCGAGCTCTCCGAACCCCCCGAGAGTGTCGGCAAAGTCCACGGCTTCCACGGCAACTGGCTGGTACTGTTGAAAACCTACGCGTATATCTCCCGACTCGGTGATGCCGGACTGAAGGACACTTCGGCGATGGCCGTCCTGAACGCGAACTACCTCGCCTCGCAGATCGATCTCGACGTCCCGTACGAGCCGTTCCACCACGAGTTCGTCGCCAGTGCTGGCGACGTCGACGCTGCGGAATTTGCAAAGGGGATGCTCGACGAAGGGGTGCATCCGCCGACGACCAAGTGGCCGGAAATCGTCGACGAGGCACTGATGACCGAACCCACCGAGGCATTGAACAAGAACCAACTCGACATACTGGCGGAAGCGTTCACAGCGGCGAGCCGAAAGACGCCCGAGCAACTCGCGGCGGCCCCCACGACGACCGCTGCCGCACGCATCGATCAGACCGGTGCCGCACGAAACCCGCGGCTCTCGTGGCGGGACCTGGAGGGAAACGATGAGTGAACGCTTCGACACGGGGGTCCTCGTCGTGGGCGGCGGTCCAGCGGGGTACGTCACCGCGATCCGTGCGGCGCAGTACGACCTTGATGTGACGCTCGTCGAGATGGACGCTCTGGGCGGAACCTGTCTCAACCGCGGCTGTATTCCCTCGAAGGCGCTGATATCGGCTGTAGACGTTGCGCACGATGCACGGACCAGTTCGCAAATGGGAATCTCGGCCGAGGTTGACATCAACTTCCAGCGGATGGTCAAGTGGAAAGACGACGTCGTCGGAAGGATGAACCGGAGCGTCGAGAAACTGTGTAAAGCCAACGGTGTCTCGCTCGTGGAGGGACACGCAGCGTTCGAAGACGAGCACTCGGTCAGTATCGAGAAATCTGACGGGCAGTCAGAACGGATCACATTCGAGTACGCGGTCGTGGCGACGGGGAGTCGTCCGATCGAACTCCCGGGGTTCGAGTTCCGTCGTCCCAACGTGCTCGATGCTAAGGGAGCCTTGGAACTCGACGAACTCCCGGCGAGTCTCGTGGTCGTCGGCGCGGGCTATATCGGGATGGAACTCTCGATGCTGTTCGCGAAACTCGGCGTCGAGGTCACCGTCGTCGAGGCGCTCGATTCGATGATGCCAGCGTTCTCGCCGGATCTGGTCGCGCCTGTCGCCTCGGCGGCATCGGAACTCGGAATCGAAATGAACTACGGCGAACTCGCTTCGGAGTGCCACCCTACAGACCAGGGTGTCGTGGTCACAACGGAGGAAGCCGACGACGGCGACCGTCAGAAATACGAGGCGGACGCCGTGCTCGTCGCGGTGGGTCGGACCCCCGTGACGAACACGATGGCCCTCGGCCGAATCGGTCTCGAACCCGACGATGACGGGTTCCTTCGAACGGACGAGTACGGACGCACGGCTGTTGATCACGTGTTCGCTGTCGGCGACGTAGCGGGCGAACCGATGCTCGCGCACGCTGGGTCGATGGAGGGAGAGATTGCCGCCTCCGAGATTGCCGGCCGGAACACGCCGGCTGTAAATCGAGCGATTCCCGCCGTTGCGTTCACGTCTCCAGAAATCGCAACGGTCGGGCTGACCGAAGCAGAGGCCGAAGAGACCCAGCACAGCGTGTCTGTCGGCGAGTTCCCGATGCGTGCCAGTGGCCGTGCACTCACCACTGGCCATACCGAGGGCTTCGTCCGTCTCGTCTGTGGAGACGGCAACGTCGTGCTCGGAGGGCAAGTCGTGGGCCCAGAGGCCTCGGAACTGATCTCCGAAATCGCGCTTGCCGTTGATGAGGGGCTGCCGACGGACGAACTCGCGGAAGTCATACATCCTCACCCGACGCTCTCCGAGTCAATCGGGGAAGCCGCAGCCAACGAACAGGACATAGCGATTCACACCCTCAATCGCTGATACTGATTACTCTCGTTTCTTCACGACGAGCGCCACCCCGGCCGTCCGTGCTTGTCGGTACACAGTGGGAGTAATCATCACGAGCGGCACGGATTGATCCCGTCGGCGACGACACCAGAATCGAACCTGGATGTTGACGTCACAGGACCGAATCCTGTCGCCGGCGGATCGAACCGGTATCCCATACAGATATCAGTCTCCACATTCTGTCTCTGGTACGGTATGAAACGAAGCGACGAGCGTATTCTCACGACTCACGTCGGCAGTCTGCCACGGACGGACCAGCTGGTCGAACTGATGGATCAGCGGGGACAGGGTGTGGACACCAACCGAAACGAATTGCACGAAGCGATCAACGAGGCGACCCAGCGGGCCATTCGCAGACAGGCGGATGTGGGTATCGATATCGGTAACGACGGAGAGCAGTCCCGACCGGGCTTCCATATCTATGTCTCCGAACGACTCGACGGTTTCAGTGACCAAACGATCCCCCGCCCGCAGTGGGCAGACGTCGAAGCTTTCCCGGAGTACGCCGGAAAAGCGTTTCCAGACATCGTCTCCGAGGCGCAGACGCGGCCGGTCGCGGTCGAGGAGGTACGGTACGACGGGACGGATCACGTCGACGCCGAAGTCGAACGCTTCGATCGAGTGCTCGACACTACTGGGGTCGAATTCGACGAGACGTTTATGACCGCTGCGTCTCCCGGGGTGATCGCCGCTTCTCTGGGAAACCAGTATTACGAATCGAACGACGAATACACGTTCGCACTGGCGAGCGCGATGCGTGAGGAATACGAGCGTATCGCCGAAGCGGGGCTGACGCTCCAGATCGACGCCCCGGACGTACTCTCGGAACGGCACCGGAAGTTCAAGGATCTCTCAACGGCGGAGTTCAAAGACCGCGCCCGTCGGCGTATCGAGGCGATCAACGAAGCCACGAGCGACATCCCGGCAGACCAGATTCGCCTGCACACCTGCTGGGGAAACTACGAGGGCCCCCACCACGAGGACGTCCCGTTAGTTGACATTCTCCCGATCCTGTACGAGGCCGATGTTGGGGGGTTGTTGATCGAATACGCCAACCCGCGGCACCACCACGAGTGGCGGGCTTTCGAGGAACATCCGTTACCTGATGAGTGGCTTCTGATCCCCGGCGTCGTCGATGTCAAGACGAACATCATCGAGCATCCGAAGACGGTCGCTGATCGAATCGTCCAACTGGCCGAAATCGTCGGAGATCCCACACGGATTATCGCGGCTCCTGACTGTGGGCTAGCAACACTTGCCGGACACAACATCGTCGAACCCGAAATCGCGTGGGCTAAGCTAGAGGCACTTTCAGACGGTGCCGTCGAGGCGAGTAACAGACTGTTCTAAGTGGAAAACGATCGTGTCTTTACAAAATTGATATTCGGAAACCAGTTTTAGAATTCGAATCATACAGATTCTCCGGTAGTAACTATCATATTATTTTGGAATTTTTTCTTGTCCTTGGAAAAGCATATGTGTACTACGTGAGAGTAACTGAGTATGAGTATCTCAGAACAGTGGAAAGATTCCGTTAGTTTCTCGGTCGAGAACATCGGTGGGATCGACCAGACTGAGGTCGATATTCCGCCCGATGTGACGGTACTGACCGGCAAGAACGCGACGAACCGGACCTCGTTCCTTCGCGCGATTATGTGCGCGATGGGCAGCGACCGCGTCTCGCTCAAAGGCGACGCCGACCGCGGCCGCGTCGAGCTCACCCTCGGCGACACCACCTACGAGCGAACCCTCGAGCGCGTCGGCGACGGCATCACCTTCGAGGGCGACGCCTACCTTGACGATCCCGAGGTCGCAGACCTCTTCGCCTTCCTGTTAGAGACCAACGACGCCCGTCAGGCCGCCGCCCGCGACGCCCAACTCCGGGACGTCATTATGCGGCCCGTCGACGTCGAGGCCATCCGCTCGGAGATCCGCCGCCTCGAAGACGAGAAGGGCGACATCAACGACGAACTCGCCCGCATCGAATCCGAGAAGCGCGAACTTCCGGATCTGGAACGCCGCCGCAACACCCTCCGCGAGAAGATCGAAGACAAGCGCGAGGAGCTGGCCGACCTCGAAGAGGAGATCGACGACAGCAGCCGCGACGTCGAGCAGGGTCGCAAGGAACAGGCCGAACTCGAAGACAAGCTCCAGGAACTCAGAGACACCCGCTCGGAACTGGAGTCCGTCCGCCGGAAGATCGAACGTCAGGAGGACAGCGTCTCCTCGCTCAAGCGCGAACGCAGCGAACTGGAAGAGGACCTCGCAGAGCTGCCGGAGACGCCGATGGGCGACCACCGCGATCTGGAGGCCGAGATCGACCGCCTCCGCTCGACGCGCCAGGACCTCAACTCCGAGATCAACGAACTCCGCAGCCTCATCCAGTACAACGAGGAGCGCCTCGAAGCCGAGGACTACGAACTCCTCCAGGACGGCGGCGCCGCCGAGGGCGGTTCGGTCACCGACCAGCTCGTCGGGGAGGACGACGAGACCGTCGTCTGCTGGACCTGCGGCTCCTCAGTCGACCGCGAGCAGATCGAGTCCACGATCGACCGGCTGAAGGACCTCCGGAGCGAGAAGGTCGAACAACTCAACACCGTCAAGAGTGACCTCGAGTCCCGGAAGGAAGAACAGCGCGAGGTGAACCAGAAGCAGCGCCGCCGCACCGAGATCGAGCGCAAGATCGACGACATCGAAGACGAACTCGACCGCCGGAACGAGCAGATCGACGCGCTGAAAGACACCCGCGAGTCCCTGACCGAGGAGGTCGAGGCGCTCGAATCCGAGGTCGAGAGCCTCGAATCCGCGGACTTCAAGGAGATCCTCTCGCTCCACAAGGAGGCCAATCAGCTGGAGTTCGAGATCGATAGCCTCGAATCCGACCTCGAGGAAGTCACAGACGAGATCGAGTCGATCGAGGCCGACGTCGAGCGCGCGGACAACCTCCGCGAGAAGCGCTCGGAACTGGTCGAGAAACTCACCGATCAGCGGACGAAGATCGACCAGATCGAAGGCGAGGCCGTCGAGTCCTTCAACGAACATATGGAGTCGATCCTCGATCTGCTGGGCTACGAGAACATCGAGCGGATTTGGATCGAGCGGATCGAAGAGGGCGACGCGAGCGGCGCCCAGACCCGTTTCGAGCTCCACATCGTCCGGACGACCGACAATGGGGCGGCCTACGAGGACACGATCGACCACCTCTCCGAAAGTGAACGGGAGGTCACGGGGCTGATCTTCGCGCTCGCGGGCTATCTCGTCCACGACCTCCACGAGACGGTGCCGTTCATGCTGTTGGACTCCCTGGAGGCGATCGATTCGGACCGCATCGCCGCGCTGGTGGAGTACTTCGCCGACTACGCGGATTACCTCGTGGTCGCGCTGCTCCCCGAGGACGCCCAGGCGCTCGACGACGACTTCACCCGCGTCACCTCGATCTGACGCCCGGAGACTCTAACATATGAATATTGATATTCTAGTGTTAATATATTTTAATTTAGATATCATTAACCTCCAGTGTATTTAGCCAGTATAGGTATAACGGTTGTATAGAAAGAAAACGGCTATAAATCAATCAAATATTATAATATTATTTTTGTCAAATATTTGCTAGTTATGGATAAATTTAGTCAACCACCGTGTATGGCCGTGACACCGGATATTGAACGGCTAAAAAAGTCCGCGAGCAGCGGGAGTTCTCTGTTCGCATCAGGAACCCTGCCAATAAGATCTAATAGCTCCTAATACAAACCAATACTCAAGATGCCCATCTCGAAAGACGAGTTCCGCTCGATCGACGAGGACGGGCGCTCGCTCCCCGACCTCGCGCCGGACACCACCCAGGGCGCGGTGTACCGCTTCCTCCTCGAGCACGCCGACCAGGCATTTCGCCAGCGGGAGATCGTCGACGCCGTCGACGTGCCCGAGGGAAGCGTCGGCCCCACGCTGAAGCGTCTCGAGGAACACGATCTCGTCGAACACCGCGACCGGTTCTGGACCATCGCAGACGCCGAGCACGCGGTCGCATCGGCAGGCCTTCACGGCGCCGCCACAGCCGACGACATCGACGGTGGGTTCTCCGACGACGACGTCGAGGCGTGGATGGAGACTGCCGTCGACCCCATCGGCATAACAACCGACCAGGCCGACGAGGAGTCGTGATCCCGGATGGCTGACCGCGGAACTGTTGCTTGGGCTCCCGATCCGTTCAAAACGGACGGTGGGAATCCTCGGCCGTGGCTGGTCATCTCCGGCGAGCGGATGCCCTATCCCGACGAGGAGTCGATTGCCGTCGCGTTCACAACGCAATCCCACCACGCCGGCAGCTTCGCCGTGCCGTGCGAGGCGTGGGTCCGCGGCGAACCGGGCCAGCGGAGCTACGTCCTCCCCTGGACGCTGGCCTCACTGAAAGACGACCTCCACGTCGTTGGCCGGCAGGGCTCGGTCACCGACGAGTTCACCGACCAGGTTAAGACGGCCACGATCTCCTACTTGGACCATTCGGAGGGTTCTGATTCCGCATGATCGACGACACCACCGGACAGGAACCCGCAGCACGGCCGTTGCGGAGTTCCTTCGACCGCTATCTTCAAGACAAGGGCAAGGGTCGCGGCGGCGAGGGCGGGAACTACCGTCGGAACGCCGCCCGGGAGCTCGAGCGATTTGCGGAGTGGGCCGCCGGCGAACGCGGCGACGAGGACTGGACCGGGATCACTCCCGAGGAGGCCGACCACGATCCGACCTTCGAGGACCTCGACGAGCGAGTCTTCCGCGAGTACGCTCGGCACCTTTCTGGTGACAGGGGACTCAAGCAGAACACGGTCCAGACCTACTACGCCTACATCTCGGCGTGGTGTGGCTGGTGTGTCAACGAGGGGTATCTCGAAGCACACTACGCCCAGCGAGCGAGCGCGACCGCGCCGCTCCCCGACGACGACGGTCGAAAGCCGGGCGACCAGCAGGCCTGGACGCCCGAGCAGCGCCACGCGCTCACCCGGCACGTCGACGCACAGGCGCGTGAGGCTATCGAAGCATACACCACCCTTCCCGATGACGTGGACCCTCTCGACAAGCAACGAGCCCGGTACGCGGCGCTGAAGACGGCCCGCGACCGGGCGCTCGTGGTCGTCCTCGCGTACACAGCTGTCCGCGTGGGAGAACTCCTGCGTGATCCCGACGACCCGCGCCGTCGTGGCGTGCGATGGGAGGACATCGACCTCGAGGATGGAAGCATGGACGTCTATCGGAAGAAACAGCAGTGGGACGCTGCGTCCCTCCCCGATCCTGTAATCTCCCCGTTGCGGAGCTACCGGAAACTGATTGACCCGCCGACGGAACGGTGGCCCGTATTCCCGACACTCGATCAGCGGACGCTCGCAGAGCTCGTACAGGAGGGGTTAGCCGACCGGGGAGAGCCATCGGAGGCAATTGACGAGCGACGTGGGGAGTACGCTCGCGACCTCCTGGTGGCGCTGGACGAGGACATCCGCCCGCCGTCGATCACGACGGACGGCGCCCGCTCGATACTCCAGCGACTCACGGAAGCCGCGGAGATCGATATCGAGCATCCGAAACACGATTATCTCGCGCCACACGGCGGCCGACGCGGGATGGGCGAGGTTCTCGTCCGAGCGTTCGGATACACGGTTGCGGCCCGGTATCTCGATAATTCTGAAGAGATGGTTCGTGAGCGGTACTCCCACATCGAAGCTGGTGAGTTGGGTGATGTCGCTACAGAAGCACTCAACGAGATAGATTCTATAGACCCCTGAACCCATAAATAGCCTACAGGCTGGTTGAATTTCGGACTAACTAACCCCTCGCTTCCGGGCGATCCAGAGAATAAGTGAGTCCGGTGGGTACTGGATGCGGATCCGGGCTTTGCGTATCAGGCTCGCATCGGACCCTGACTTTGTCTCCTCACGGATTGATCCGTAGTTGTCTACTCCGATTTTGGAGATAGCGAATAGTTCAGCGAGGGTTTCGTCAATCCAGGATACTGCGACGAAGGGGAGTCCAAAGGCGAGTGTGAGTCCGAGTACGACGGCTATGTAGATTGGAAGGGCTGTGTTGAATCGCCATACAGCGGTGGAATTCACTGTTTCACAGCCCGCTTGATGTTATAGACGACACACATCAGCGCGATTTCTCGGAACTCACGGAACCACGAACGCGCTCGCACGGCGAAGCCGAGCGAGCGCTTGACAGCCGAGTTCACGGTTTCGGTCATCGAGCGCTGATTGTAGCGCTGTTTGTCGATTCTGGCGTTGTGTGCGTGGTCGTAGGGTGCGAAGATGCGATGTTTGATGAGCGGGCGAATCCCGAGGTCACGAAGGGATTC